>CANHFH010000009.1 GCA_947459825.1 Pseudomonadota bacterium
GCCGCGCCCGCGGGCGCCCGCGTTGTCGACGCGAAGGGACGGCCGGTCACCCCGGGCGTCTTCGGCGGACTGACGCGCAGCGGTCTCGAGGAGATCGGCCTCGACAGCGCCAACGGCGACCACTCGCAGCGCCTCGGCCAGATGCGCCCCGAGTTCGATGTGACCCAGGCCTGGAACCCCGACGCGCAATCGCTGGTGGTGCACCGCATGAACGGCGTCACCTTCACGGTGCTCACGCCCGGGTCGGCGGCCGGCGGCAGCATCGTCGCCGGTCAGGGCGCTCCGGCGAGCCTCGTCGGCCGCGAGGCGCTGGCGCCGCGCGCGATGTTCATCGACCTCGGCGGCGATGCCAACGACCTCTCGGGCGGCAGCCGCGCGGCGCAGTTCATGCTGCTGCGGCAGGCGCTGGTGGAGGCGCGCGCGCCGAACCTCGTCATGGTGCACGACGAGCGGTTGCTATCGCCCTCGGGCCGGCAGGTGCTGCTCGAGTTCCTTAAAGGCGGCGGCATCTTCGTGTTCGACGTCGACCGCGCGGTCGACATCCGACGCGCCGTGGAGTTCGCGCAGCAGGAGAAGATGCGGGTGGTGATCCGCGGCGGTGCCGAGGCCTGGCGCGTCGCGCCGGAGCTCGCCGCGGCGCGCATACCGGTGATCATCGATCCGCTCGAGAACCTCCCGTCCAGCTTCGACGCCGTCGGCGCGACCATGTACAACGCCGCGCGGTTGCATGCCGCCGGCGTGACGGTGGTCATCTCGATGCGCAGCCCCGACATCGACGATGCGGGCAAGACGCGCCAGGCCGCGGGCAACGCGGTCGCGCACGGCCTGCCGTGGGCCGCCGCCTTCGCCGCGATCACGCGCATACCGGCGGAGATCTTCGGCGTCGGCGACCGCTTCGGCACGCTGGCCCCGGGGCGCGTGGCCGACCTCGTGCTGTGGTCGGGCGACCCGCTCGAGGTGAGCAGCGTCGCCGAGCTCGTGGTCGCCGACGGGCAGGTGCAGTCGGGCGTGTCCCGGCACACGCTGCTGCGCGACCGCTATCTCGAGCGCGTGCGCCGCGGCGAAGCGCGCTGAACGGAAGAAGAGGTATAGAGCCATGCTCGTCGGCAGCGCAGCACGCCCGGTCGCCATCATCGGCGGCACCCGCATCCCGTTCGCACGCGCTCATGGTGCGTATGCGGCGGAGGGCAACCAATCGATGCTGACGGCCGCGCTGCGCGGCCTCGTCGAGCGGAACCGACTGCAGGGCGCGCGGCTCGGCGAGGTGGCGGCGGGCGCCGTCCTCAAGCACACCCGCGACTTCAACCTCGCGCGGGAGTGCGTGCTCGACTCGGGGCTCGATCCGCAGACGCCGGCCTTCGACCTGCAGCGTGCCTGCGGCACCAGCCTCGAAGCGGCCATCGCCATCGCCAACAAGATCGCGCTCGGCCAGATCGACGCCGGGATCGCGGCGGGCGTCGATACCGTCAGCGACGCGCCGGTGGTCTATCCGCGCGAGTACCAGCAGCTGCTGCTGCGCGCGTTCCGCGGCCGCAGCGCTTGGGCACGCATCAAGCCGTTCTTCGGCCTGCGTCCGCGCCACTTCAAGCCGCAGGTGCCGGATGCCGGCGAGCGGCGGACCGGGCTGTCGATGGGCGAGAGCTGCGAGCTGATGGCTAAGCGCTGGGGCATCGCCCGCGCGGCGCAGGACCAGCTGGCCGCCGAGAGCCACCGCCGCGCTGCGGCCGCGTGGCAGGACGGTTTCTTCGAGGACCTCGTGACGCCGTTCGCCGGTCTCACGCGCGACGACAATGTCCGCGGCGACTCGACGGTCGAAAAGCTCGCAGGCCTGCGCACCGCCTTCGACCGCTCGCCCACCGGCACGCTCACCGCAGGCAACAGCACGCCGCTCACCGACGGTGCGGCGGCGGTGCTGCTCGCGAGCGAGGACTGGGCGCGCGCGCGCGGCCTGCCTGTGCTCGCGCGCCTCACCTTCGGCAAATCCTGGGCGGTCGATTTCGCGGGCGGCCACGAGGGCCTCTTGATGGCGCCGGTCTACGCGGTGTCGGCGATGCTCAAGGACGCCGGTCTCGCGCTGCAGGACTTCGACTACTACGAGATCCACGAAGCGTTCGCGGCGCAGGTGCTGTGCACCCTCGCCGCCTGGGAGTCGGCGGAGTTCTGCCGCGAGCGCCTCGGTCGCGATTCTCCGCTCGGCGCCCTCGACCGCGGCAAGCTCAACGTGAAGGGCAGCAGCATCGCGGTCGGCCATCCGTTCGCGGCCACCGGCGCGCGCGTGCTGGCGACGACGGCGAAGCTGCTGTCGCAGGACGCGACCGCGCGCCGCGGGCTCATCTCGGTGTGCACCGCCGGCGGCATGGGCGTGACGGCGATCGTGGAGCGGGTATGACCGCCGTAGCGGTCTAGCGCGTCCCCGAACTCCCGAAGCCGCCCGCGCCGCGGGCGGTGGCGATGAAATCTTCGACCACCTCGAAGGCGACCTGCACCACCGGCACCACCACGAGCTGCGCGATGCGCTCGCCGGGCTGCACGGTGTACGCCGTGCTGCCGCGGTTCCAGCAGGAGACCATCAACGGCCCTTGGTAGTCCGAATCGATGAGGCCGACGAGGTTGCCGAGCACGATGCCGTGCTTATGGCCGAGCCCCGAGCGCGGCAGGATCACGGCGGCGAGACCGGGATCGTCGATCCAGATCGAGAGACCGGTGGGCAGCAACTCCGCGCGGCCCGGCGCGAGCTCGAGCGGCGCATCGAGACAGGCACGCAGGTCGAGCCCCGCGGAGCCGTCGGTGGCATAGGCCGGGAGCGGGAATTCCTTGCCGAGGCGCGGATCGAGCAGCCGGACCTTGAGCGGACGGGTGGTGGTCATGCAGCGATTATCGGCGATGCGCCGCGCTGAAGCGAATCAGCCCCACAACGCCGGCGTCGGCACGCCGATGCGCCCGTCCTCGTAGACGATCGGGTGGTCGCAGTCGGCCGACTGCAGCAGCGGGCCGTCGAGGTCCACGAAATCGCAGCGCTGCGCGACGAGGGTCGCCGGCGCCATGGAGAGCGAACTGCCGACCATGCAGCCGACCATCAAGCGGAAGCCGAGAGCCAGCCCGGCGTCCGCGCAAGCGAGCGCCTCGGTGAGCCCGCCCGTCTTGTCGAGCTTGATGTTGAGTACCTGGTACCTGCCGACGAGGCGCGGCAGCGAGGCGCGGTCGACGAAGGCTTCATCGGCGGCCACCGGCACCGGCAGCGCGACCCCACGCAAGCAGTCGTCCTCGCGCGGATCGCAGGGCTGCTCGAGCAACGCGACGCCGAGATCGGCCAGATGCGGCGCATGGCGCTGCAGGTCGGCCGCGCCCCAGGAGGTGTTGGCGTCGACGATCAGCCGCGCGCGCGGCGCTTCCTCGTGGACGATGCGCACCGGATCGAGGCCGTGCCCGCGGTCGGTCTTGACCTTCAACACCTCGAACTCCGCGTGGGCGCGTACGGCTGCGCGCAACGCCGACTCATCCATGATGCCGAGCGTGAACGCGGTCGGCCGCGGCCCGGGCGGCGACAACCCCGCGACCTGCCATGCAGGCAGACCGCGCTGCTTGGCCTCGAGGTCCCATAGCGCGCAGTCGAGCGCGTTGCGCGCGCCGCCGGCGGGCAGCAGGTCCTGCAGCGCCGCCCGCGACAGGCCGGCTTCGAGCCGCTCGTGGACGGCGTCGATCTGTCCGCGCATCGAGGCGATGGTCTCACCGGCATAGTCGACGCCGATGGCCTCGGCCCGGCCGCTGCGGCCATTCTCGTCGGTCAGTCGCACCTGCAGACAGGCGATGTCGTACGCGGTGTCGCGCGCGATGGTGAACGGCACCGTCAGCGGCCAACGGACCTCGGTGACCTCGAGACGGATCATGTGGTCGCGAGCCGCACCACGGGCGTGAGGTCCGAGCGCAGCGGATCGACGGCCGGCAGGCCATGGCGGCGGGCCGTCGCCTCGAGCAGCGCCGCGGCGTCGGCCTCCGCCATCTTGGAGGTGTTGAGCGCGATACCGACGAAACGCGCTGCCGGGTTCACGCGGCGCGCGTGACGCAGATGCAGGTCCATGACCTCTTCGAGCGGCGGGATCGGGAAATCCGGGTGGTCTTCGATGTGCAGACGCGCGGGGTCGTGGCACAGCACCAGCGCGTCCGGCTGCGAGCCGTGCAGCAGGCCGAGCGAGACGCCCGCATAGCTCGGGTGCAGCAGCGACCCCTGCCCTTCGATGAGGTCCCAGTGCTCGGGCGCGTTGGCGGGCGACAGCCACTCGGCCGCGCCGGCGATGAAATCCGCGACCACCGCGTCGATGGCGACGCCGGCGCCGCTGATGAGGATGCCGGTCTGCCCCGTCGCGCGGAAGGTCGCGGCGTGGTCCGCCGCCTGGAACGCGCGGGTGAGCGCGAGCGCCGTGTACTTCTTGCCGAGCGCGCAGTCGGTGCCGACCGTGAGCAGCCGCTTGCCGCTGCGGCGCACACCTGTACCGACCGGGAAACGCAGCTCGCTGTGCCGCACATCGTGCAGCGTGCGACCGCAGCGTGCGGCGGTATCGCGGATCGCATCGACCGAGCCGAGCCGGGTGTGCATGCCGCTGACGATGTCGAGCCCCGCCTCGATCGCTTCGCAGATCGGCGCGATCCACTGCGGCGAGATCTTGCCGCCGACCGGCGCGATGCCGATCAACATCGAGCGGGCGCCCTGTGCGACAGCCTCGGCGGGCGTCAGGCGCGGCAGACCGATGTCGACGGTGCCGCCCGGCAGGCTCCACTGCGCGACGCAGGCCTCCGGGCGCCATTGCCGCACGCCGAACGCCGTCTTGGCGTTAGAGTCGTTGCGCTCGTCGCCGAGGAAGAGGAGATACGGCAGCCGGATGACGCTCATGGCTGCACGCCCGTCGGCTTGCGCAACGCCTTGCCCGGCCGGCTGCCGGTGGGCTGGCCACCGTCCACCACCCATTCGCCTGAGTTCATGACGGCAAGGATACCGGTCGGTGGCGCCTCCGGGTCCTCCACGGTCGCGTTGTCGATCACCGTCGCGGGGTCGAAGAGCACGAGGTCGGCGACGAGACCGGGCGCGATGCGGCCGCGGTCGGTGAGACCGATGTAGCTCGCGGCGAGCCCGGTCATCTTGTGCACCGCGGCCTCGAGCGACAGCGCACCCTGCTCGCGCACATAACGGCCGAGGATGCGCGGGAAGGTGCCCGCGCCGCGCGGATGCGCACCATGCAGCTCGCCGTCGCTGCAGAACGCGATCCGCGGATGCGCCACGAACCAGCGCACATCCTGCTCGCTCATGGAGGTGCCGATGATGCTCTCCATCTCGCCACCGGCGACCAGCTCGCCCATCGTCTCGCGCACGAGCCGCATGTAGGCGTCGACCTCGCTCACGCCCCAGACCGCGGCGATCTCGGTGATGGTCTTGCCGGCGAGCTTGGGGTCGGGCGTGTAGCGCGCGAGACGGATGTTGGCCGCGCCGCCGTTGTTGGCGAGCCCGGCGGCGACCTTCTCGGGGTTGAAGAACTGCCGGTCGGTGACGAGCACGCGGAGGGTCGAGTGCCAGTAGGTGTAGGGATAGACATCGGCGCGCAGGTCGATGCCCTCGCGCGCCGCGCGCTCGAAGTACGCGGGCATGCGCTGCACCGCAAGGCCCCAGGTGGAGGGCGTGCCGAGCTTGATGTGGGTGATCTGCACCGGCAGCTTCGCCTCGCGGCCGATGCGCAGCAGTTCGTCGAAGGCCTCGAAGACGCGCGGACCTTCATCACGCACATGCGAGATGTAGATGCCGCCCGCGGCGCCCGCGATCTTGGCGAGCTCGATGACCTCGTCGGTGGTGGAGAAGATCGCGGCTTCGTATTCGAGACCGGACGACAGGCCGAAGGCGCCCGCAGCCATCTCGGCCGCGAGGATCCGTCTCATCTCGGCGAGCTCTTCGGGCCGCGACGGGCGGAAAAGGCCTCGACCCATCACCTGAGCGCGCACCGTGGCATGACCGACCATGCTCGCGACGTTGACGGCGCGCGGTGCGGCATCGAGCCGGGCGAACCAGTCGCGCAACGGATACGCCGATTCGCCGTCCTGCCCGACGAGCATCGTGGTGATGCCCTGCAGCGTCTGGGTGGCGGCGTCGGGGTCGGCGAGCAGGCCGCGGTCGGCATGGCTGTGGACATCGATGAAACCCGGCGCGAGCACGAGCCCGCGCGCATCGCGCAGCGCTTCACCCGGCAGCGGCGCGAGCCGCGGCGCGACCTCGGCGATGCGGTCGCCGCGGATGCGGACATCGGCGATGAAGGACGGTCCGCCGGTGCCGTCGACCACGCGGGCCTGCTGCAGGAGCACATCCGCCGCGGCCGCAGGGCTCAACGCAGCGCAAAGGACCGATCCGACGATGACGAGCGCGAGCCGCAATGCCATGCCCCACCTCCTCGCCGGAAGTCTACACCGGGGGCCGCGCGTTTCCGGCGATCCGCCGAGTTTCACCGCTGGTCGCAGGGGGGCCGGGCCACGCATGCTGCGGGCGGCAAGGTCGAGGGATGATTCCAGAAACATATGATGCTAAAGTCATATCGGGTCGATGCGTGGACGGTCCGCTTCGCACCGGACTTCGACGCCGAATTCTCCCGACTTGCGGCCCCGGTGCAGGTCGAGCTGCTGGCGCAGGCGAAGCTCGTCGAACGCTTCGGGCCGGCTCTCGGACGCCCGCGGGTCGATACCTTGAAGGGGTCGAGGCACTCCAACATGAAGGAGCTGCGTTTCGACGCGGGAGGGAGCGTGTGGCGCGTGGCCTTCGCCTTCGACCGCCGGCGGCAGGCGATCCTGCTCGTGGCAGGCGACAAGTCGGGTGTCGGCAGCGGACGCTTCTACCGTCGGCTGATCGCCGCGGCGGATGCGCGTTTCGACGCCCATCTGGCGCGCGGCAGGGCGGGAGCCGGCGGGACGGGATCATGGGAGAAGGACATCATGGGACGGACCTTGGACGAGATGATCGCGAGACTGCCGGCGTCACGCCGACGCGCGGTGGCGCGGCGCGCCGCGGATCTCATCGCGGAGGAGCTTTGCCTGCGCGACCTGCGACGGTCGCTCGGCGTCACACAGACCGAGCTCGCACGCCGCCTCGGAAAGGGCCAGGACGCCGTGTCCCGCATCGAGATGCGCGACGATCTTCTGCTGTCGACCTTGCGGGAGTACGTCGCCGCGATGGACGGCGAGCTCGAGCTGACCTGCCGCTTCAAGGACCGCGGCGCTGTGCGGCTCGTCACCTCGAGGGTCGAGGCGCCGGAGCGGGGTCGCAAGCGACCGCGGCGACGGCAAGGCACCCGTCTGGCCACCGCGTAGCGACGACGCCGACCGTTTCGAGCGGTCACGACCGATCGGCGGCCGCGCATTTCCGGGAATCCGCCGAGTTTCACCGCTGGTCGCAGGGGGGCGCGCCACGCATGCTGCGCCCATGCCCATCGTCCGCTCCATCCGCCACTGGCCCAGCGCCGAGCGTCCGCGCGAGAAGCTGCTGACGCGCGGCGCGGCGGCGCTGTCGGACGCGGAGCTGCTCGCGCTGATCTTCGGCACCGGCGCGCGCGGCGTCGGTGCGCTCGACTTCGCACGCGACCTGCTCAATGAATTCGGTTCGCTGCGCGGATTGCTCGCGGCGGGTGCCGACCGCGCGCTCGCGGCGCCCGGGCTCGGCCCGGCGCGGGTGGCGCTGCTGCAGGGCGCGCTCGAGCTCGCGCGCCGCCATTACGGGGCGGCGATGCGCGCCGGCGAGCCGCTGCACTCCCCCGCCGACACGCGGCGCTTCCTCACCGCCCAGCTGCGCGACCGGCCCTACGAGGTGTTCTGCTGCCTCTACCTCGACAACCGCCACCGCCTGATCGCCTTCGAGGAACTGTTCCGCGGCACCATCGACGGCGCAGCGGTGCACCCGCGCGAGGTGCTGCGACAGGCGCTCGCGCACAACGCCGCGGCGCTCATCCTCGCCCACAACCATCCTTCGGGGGTCGCCGAGCCGAGCCACGCGGACGAGCTCATCACCACACGGCTGCGCGACGCGCTCGCCCTGGTCGACATCCGGGTGCTCGACCACCTCATCGTCGCCGGGCCGGAAGCCGTCTCGCTCGCCGAGCGGGGCCTGCTCTGAAGGACCCGTTTTGACATGACATCATGCGGTGCTTACAGTCAGGACATGGTCCGCACCCAGATCCAGCTCACCGAAGCACAGGCCCGGAAGCTGCGCGCCTATGCGCGGCAGCACGACCTCTCGCTCGCAGAGGTGATCCGCCGCTGCGTCGAGAAGGGCCTCGCCGACGAGGCCGAGGACCGCGCTGCGCTGTATGAACGGGCGGCCGCATTGGTCGGGCGTCTCCCTGACCGGCGCGGCGCCAAGGACCTCGCGGGCCGGCACGACCGTCATCTGGACGACGCTTTCGGATGACCGCGGTCTTCGCGGACACCTCGGGTCTGCTGGCCCTGCTCAACGACCGCGACGAGCATCATGCGGCGGCGGCGCGCGCTTTCCGACGGCTGCAGGGGCGACAGGCGCCGTTGGTGTGCACTTCCTACGTGCTGGTCGAGATCTACGCGCTCCTCGGCCGTCGCATGGGCGTCGATGCGGTACGGGCGTTCCGCGCCGATTTCGCGCCGTTGCTGGAGGTGGTCTGGGTGGACGCGACGCTGCACGAAGCCGGGCTCGACCTGCTGCTCAAGCAGCGGCGACGGCAACTGAGTCTGGTCGATGCCGTATCCTTTGTGGTGATGACCCAGCGGCGGCTCGACGAGGTCTTCGCCTTCGACCCGCACTTCGAGCAGGAAGGGTTCACCCTCCTCCGCTGAGCGCATCCACCAGGCCCTCCAGGACGCCCCCGGAGCCGTCCCGGACGCCCCCGGTTGCCGAGCGGCCCCGGGACTGGTATAAATGCCGCCCTTTTGACGGACGCCCCGGCGGCCGTCTGGTCGTAACCACTTGATCTGAAAGGCTTCTTACCATGTCGCGCGTCTGCGAACTCACTGGCAAGCGCCCCACCACGGGCAACCGCGTCTCGCACGCGAACAACAAGAAGCGCCGCCGCTTCCTGCCGAACCTGCACACGCAGCGTTTCTGGCTGGAGGGCGAGAAGCGTTGGGTGTCGCTGCGCGTCAGCACCAACGCCCTGCGCACCATCGAGAAGAACGGCCTGGACGCGGTGGTCGCCGACCTGCGCGCCAAGGGCATGAAGATCTGAGCCGGAGACCGAAGCCATGCGCGAAAAAGTGAAGCTGCTGTCGACCGCCGGCACGGGCCATTTCTATGTGGCCATGAAGAACAAGCGCCTCCATCCCGAGAAGATGGAGACGAAGAAGTACGACCCGGTCGTGCGCAAGCACGTGTCGTACAAGGAAACGAAGATCAAGTAAGGGCGTGGCGTGCCCGATCGGGCACGCCCCATCCCCCACCCGCATCGACGGTCCCCCGTCATGCCGGAACTCCCTGAGGTCGAGACCACGCGCCGCGGCGTCGAGCCGCATGTCGTCGGACATCGCGTGCGCGCGCTCTTCGTGCACGAACCGCGGCTGCGCTGGCGCGTGCCGGCATCGCTGCCCGCGAAGGTCCATGGCGCCACGGTGCTCGCCGCCGAGCGGCGGGCCAAATACCTGCTGTTCCGGCTCGAGGGCGGCGCGCTGCGCGCGCCCGCGACGCTGCTCGTACATCTCGGCATGTCGGGCAATCTGCGCGTGCTGCCCGCGGCGACGCCGCGCCTCACGCACGACCACTTCGACCTCGTGCTCGACTCGGGCGAGACGCTGCGCTTCAACGATCCGCGGCGTTTCGGATCGCTGCATCTCGTCGAGGGCGACCCCGCGGAGCACCCGCTGCTGCGGCATCTCGGACCAGAGCCGCTCGAGGAGGGCTTCGACGGCGGCACGCTGTGGCGCGCCTCCCGCAAGCGGCGCATCGCCGTCAAACAATTCATCATGGACGCCAAGGTGGTGGTGGGCGTCGGCAACATCTACGCGAGCGAGGCGCTGTTCCGCGCCGGCATCCGCCCAGGGCGGCAGGCGCGCGGCCTGACGCGCACCGAGTGCGACCGCCTCGCCGCCGCGATCCGCACGGTGCTCGCCAAGGCCATCGAGGTCGGCGGCACGACGCTGCGCGACTATGTCGGCGTCGACGGCAACCCGGGCTATTTCCGTCAGAAGCTGTTCGTCTACGAACGCATGGGCGAACCCTGCCGCAAGTGCGGCACGGCGGTGCGCCAGCGCGTGCAGGGCCAGCGCTCGACCTACTGGTGCCCGGCGTGCCAGAAATGACATACGCGGCACCGGTCCGCGCGCCCGACCGTCGCGTGCTGCTGCCGCATTTCCGGCGCGTCGACCCCGTGATGGCGACGCTGGTCACGGCGGCAGGACCTTACCGGCTGCGCGCGGAAGCGGGCGCCTCGCCGTTCCGTCATCTCGCGCGGGCCATCGCCTCGCAGCAGATCAGCGGCAAGGCGGCCGACGCCATCCTCGCGCGCTTCGTCGCGCTCTACGGCGGCGACGCCTTCCCCACCCCCGAGCAGGTGCAGGGCACGGCGCCCGAGGCGCTGCGTTCGGTCGGTTTCTCGGCGGCGAAGGCCGCGGCGCTCAAGGATCTCGCAGCGCACACGATCTCGGGCGTGGTGCCCGATGCGGCGACGCTGATGACGCTCGACGACGAAGCCATCGTCGCGCGGCTCACGCAGGTGCGCGGCATCGGCCGCTGGACCGTGCAGATGATGCTGATGTTCCAGCTCGGGCGGCCCGATGTGCTGCCGGTGGACGACTACGGCGTGCGCAACGGCTTCCGGCTCGCCTATGGCCTCGCCGACCTGCCGACGCCGCGCGCGCTCGCCGAGCACGGCGCCTGCTGGGCACCCTACCGATCGGCGGCCGCCTGGTATCTTTGGCGGGCGGTGGACCTCGCGCGCGCCGGTGCGCCGATGCCCGTCAGGGCGCCGCGGGCGCGCGCCGCTTCGTCTTCAGCGCCTCGGCCACGGCCGGGTGCACGAACTCCGACACATCGCCGCCCAACACCGCGACCTCGCGCACCAAAGTCGAGGAGATGAAGGTGAACTGTTCCTTCGGCGTGAGGAACACGGTCTCGATGTCGGGCGCCAGATGCCGGCTCATGTTCGCGAGCTGGAACTCGAACTCGAAGTCCGACACGGCGCGCAGGCCGCGCAGCATGAAGCCGAGGCCGTTCTCGCGCGCGAACTCGACCGTGAGCTTGGCGTAGCCCGTCACCTCGATGTTCGGGATGTGGGCGGTGGCCGTCCGCGCGAGGGCGATGCGCTGCTCGAGCGGGAACAGCGGCGCCTTGCCGGGGTTGGCCGCGATGGCGATGACGACGCGGTCGAACATCTTGGCCGCCCGACCGGCGATGTCGATGTGACCGTTGGTGATCGGGTCGAAGGTGCCCGGGTACATCGCGCTGCGGGTCATGTCGCGCTCGCCTCGTCGCTCTCCGGCCGCACATCGCGGCGCAGCAGATGATAGCCCACCTCGCCCGCCTTACCGTCGCGCCACGGTCGCAGCGTGGCCGGCAGGCCGGGCGGCAGGGCGCCGGCCGGCGCCTCGAGGTAGACGAAAGCCTGCGGCGCGAGCCAACCGCCCGACCCGAGCCGCGATGCGGTCTTGCCCCAGAGCCCCGCGCCGAACGGCGGGTCGAGGAACACCACATCGAACGGCACGGCGACAGGACCGGACGACGAGCGACCGGCCGGACCTGCGAGGAAGGCGAGCGCATCGGCGCGATGGAACTCGGCGCTGCCCACCGGCGTGCCGGCCTCGCGCGATGCGCCGCTCCACTCCGTGCAACGCTCGCGCAGCGCATCGACGGCGCGCGGATCGGCATCGACGAAGGTCGCGTGCGCGGCGCCGCGCGACAGGGATTCGAGTCCGAGCGCGCCGCTGCCGGCGAAGAGGTCGAGCACGCGCGCGCCGCGGATGTGCGGCGCGAGCCAGTTGAAGAGCGTCTCGCGCACCCGATCGGGCGTCGGCCGGATGTCGGGTCCCACAGGGAACCGCCAACGCCGCCCGCGCCATTGGCCGGCGATGATGCGCAGTTCGCGGCTCTGTGCAGCGCGGTTCTGGACGGGACGGGTCACGGAATGAAGAGTACCCGAGCGGCAGGCGGCGGACCTAACCGCGGGGCCGTACCGATGCCGCCTGCAGCGACACCTGCTTCTTGCCGCCGGCCACCGACTGGCGGCCGACCTCCATGAAACCGAAGGCGCGATGGAAGCGCTCGGAGGCGGGGTTCGGCGGTTCGATGTCGTACTCGCAGGTGACCCAGGGCAGCTGCGACCGGGACGCATGCGCGAACACCGCCTCGTAGAGCGCGCGGCCGAGCCCACGACCTTGCGCCGCGGCGGCTACCACGACCCGATCGACATACAGGAAACGCGCGTAGCGGGTCCCGAAGAAAAGGTAGTTCGGGCTGTCGTAGTCCCGCCCCTCGCGCAGGGCGAGCACGAAGGCCACCACCTGCCGCCCGTCTTCGATGACCTGATGGAGGTCGGCCTGCCGATGGAGATGCGCGAGACGCGCCGGCGTCAAGGGACTCAGGAAGCGCTCGGACTCGAGGTTGAGGGCGAGGATCGCCGGGAAATCCTGGGGCGTGGCGGGTCTCAGCGTCATGTCGACCGGGTCGCGAGGGATCTGGGGGCGCGCTCCTTCGCGATCATCGCGCATCCCTCAAGCGTCATGCAACCGATGCAGGCCACCCGCGCATCGGTTGCGCATGCCGAGGTCGTGGGCGAATATGGCTGCGAGAAGAAGAATATCAGGGGGCTCCGTCATGACCGTCGAACTGACCTGGCTCGTCTACGCCTGCGTATTCACCGTGCTGATGTGGGTGCCGTACATCCTCAACCTGATCGCCGTCCGCGGTCTTTCGCAGGCCGTGGGTTACCCGACCGACCCCAAGCCCATCGCGCCCTGGGCGCAGCGACTGAAGGCCGCGCACTACAACGCCGTCGAGAACCTCGTGGTGTTCGCGGCGCTGATCCTCGTCGCGCATGTGGCGGGCGCGAACGGTCCGGCCACCGCCACCTGCGCGATGGTCTATTTCTGGGCGCGCGTCGTGCACGCCGCTGCCTACACCTTCGCCATCCCATGGGTGCGCACGCTCGCGTTCGCGGTCGGCGTCGGCGCGATGCTCTGCATCGCAGCGCAGCTGGTCTAGACCGGGCCACGGCGTCGACCGCGGTGGCGCGGCCGGTGTAGCATCGCCCGCGTGCGCTTGCGCTCGAAGATCGACGGCTGGTTGAGGGCGGTGATGCTCTCGTCCATCGTCGTGCTCGTGGGCGCGCTGTCGATGGCGCGCCTGCAGGAGGGCGCCCTGCCGCTCGCGCTGCTGGTACCGGTGCTGCTGCTCGGGGTCGGCCTGCCGCTCTGGGTCCTCATCGGCACGCACTACACCTTCGTCCGCGATGAGCTCATCGTGCGCTCGGGGCCCTTTCGGTGGCGCATCCCGCTGCGCGACATCAGGTCCGTGACGCCGACCCGGGACATGCAGTCGGGTCCTGCGCTGTCGCTCGATCGGCTGCGTATCGACTACGGCAAGGGACGCGCCGTCCTGGTCTCGCCTGCCGAAAAAGACGCGTTTCTGCAAGCGATCGATGGACATCGGACGTGACGCGCGCGTGGACTTGAGGCAAGCCGTTCACCGGACCGCTCCACCCTGGGCCGACCAGACGACGAGCGGGATGAAGGTCAGCGCAGCCAGCCCGTAGGCGAGCCGGTTCCCCGTGCGGGGATCGAAGTCCCGCCAGATCTGCGCCCAAGGCTTGCGCGCGAGCCACCGGCCGACCGCGAGGTCGAAGCCGGCCATGAACGCGGCGAGCACCCACCCCAGGCCGAGATGCGCGGCAGCCGTGTCGAGCCCTACGCCGGGGACGAACGCCCAGCAGAGCGCGAACGCGAGCAGCGTGCCCGTCACGCCCGCGAGCTTGATCGCACGCGCCTCGCCGAGACGGGGTGCGACGAACGCGATCCGGATCATCCCGTGTACGGTCTCCGCAGCGGCAAGAGCCAGGCAGAGCATGACGACGCGGGACAGGGATGCTTCTTCCATCGATGTTCTCCTGCTTGCCGTGCCTGATGTTACGCGGCCGCTGCTAAACTCGCGCCATGTCCGACGACGCGAAACCCGGTCTGTTCCAGCGTCTGCGCGCCGCGTTCTCGCGCGGCGGTGAGACGCTGGGTGCAGGTCTCGGCGCGATCCTCGGCGGCCGCAAGATCGACGCCGCAGCGCTCGAGGAGCTCGAGACGCGGCTGCTGCAGGCCGACTGCGGCATGGCGGTCACCGAGGAGCTCATCGAAGGGCTGCGCAAGCGCGTCGCGCGCCAGCAGCTGGGCGATGTCGCGGCGCTGCTCGCGGCGCTGCGCGAGGACATCACCGCGCTGCTGACGCCCGTGGCGCAGCCGCTCGTCGTCGACCGCGCGCACAAGCCCTACACCATCCTCGTGGTCGGCGTGAACGGTTCCGGCAAGACCACCACCATCGGCAAGCTCGCGCAGCGTTTCGGCGCGGAAGGCCTCAAGGTGGTGCTCGCGGCGGGCGACACCTTCCGCGCGGCAGCGGTCGAGCAGATCGAGATCTGGGCGACGCGCACCGGCGCGCAGCTCGTCTCGCAGGCCGCGGGCGCGGACCCGGCCGCGGTGGCCTTCGATGCGGTGCAGGCGGCCAAGAGCCGCGGCGCCGATGTACTGATCGCCGACACCGCGGGGCGGCTGCAGGCGCAGGCGCAGCTGATGGACGAGCTCCGCAAGGTCCGGCGCGTCATCACCAAGGCCGACCCCGCCGCGCCGCATGAGGTGCTGCTGGTGCTCGACGCCACGCAGGGACAGAACGCGCTCGCGCAGGCGCAGCAGTTCCATGCGGCGGTGGGCGTCACGGGGCTCGTGCTCACCAAGCTCGACGGCACGGCGCGCGGCGGCATCGTGCTCGCCATCGCGCGACAGCTGAAGCTGCCGATCCGCTACATCGGCCTCGGCGAACAGGCCGGGGACTTCGCGGAGTTCGACCCGGCGGCGTTCGCGCGCGCCTTGGTCGACGGCCCCGCGACCTGAGGCATACTGGCGTCGTGATCCAGTTCGACCGCGTCACCAAGCGATATCCCAACGGCCGCGAGGCGCTGCGTGAGGTGTCGCTGCGCGTCGAGCCGGGCGAGTTCGTGTTCCTCACCGGCCGCTCGGGCGCCGGCAAGAGCTCCATCCTGAAGCTCATCGCGCTGCTCGAGCGCCCGACCCGCGGCACCGTGGTCGTGAACGGCCAGGACACCGGTTCGCTGCCCTTACGCGCGGTGCCCGCGTACCGGCGGCGGCTCGGCGTCGTGTTCCAGGACCATCAGCTGCTGATGGACCGACCGGTGTACGACAATGTCGCGCTGACGCTGATGGTCGCCGATACGCCGTTGCGGGACATCGACAAGCGTGTGCGCGCCGCGCTCGACCAGGTCGGGCTGCTCGAGCAGGAGCGTGCGCTGCCCTCGGAGCTCTCGGTCGGCGAGCAGCAGCGCGTCGGCATCGCGCGCGCGGTGGTCGGCAAGCCGGCGGTGCTGATCGCCGACGAGCCGACCGGCAACCTCGACCACGCGCTCGCGCTCGATGTCATGCGCCTCTTCCGCCGCTTCCAGGAGGTCGGCGTGACGGTGGTCGTCGCGACCCATGACCTGTCGCTGGTCGACGGGTTCGGGCAGCGCAGCATCCATGTCGACGGCGGCCAGGTCGTCGAAGGCGGCGGCGCGCTGCGATCCACGCCGCGGGCTGCACCGTGAGCTCGCCCGTGACCTGGGTGACGCGCCATCTGCAATCGATGCTCGCGGCGCTCGGCCGCCTGCTGCGACGGCCGCTCTCCACGCTGCTGACCACGCTCGTGATCGCGGTCGCGCTCGCGCTGCCCGCGGGCCTCTGGCTCGTGGTCAAGAACGCCCGCACCGCGACCGGCGACCTCGCGACCGCGGTGCAGGTCACGGCCTACATGAAGGTCGGCACGCCGATCGCCCGCGCGGACCAGCTCGCGCGGCAGCTGCGCGAGCGGCCGGAGGTGGCCTCGGTGCGCGTCATCCCCGCCGAGCAGGCGCTCAAGGAGTTCCGCGAATACTCTGGCTTCGGCACCGCGCTCGATGCGCTCACCGACAACCCGCTGCCGCATGCGCTCGTGGTGCAACCGCGCGTCGAGCAGCGCGACGGCGGGACCATCGAGCGGCTGCGCGCCTCGCTCGCGGGGACGCCGGATGTCGACACCGTGCAGGCCGACGCCGAATGGGCGCGCCGTCTCGCGGCGCTGCTCGATGTGCTGCGCACGCTCTTCCTCGCCGCCGCCGGGCTGCTGGCGGTGGGCGTGCTCGCGGTCATCGGCAACACCATCCGGCTCGAGATCGGCGCGCGCCGCGAGGAGATCGAGGTCACCAAGCTCGTCGGCGGGTCGGATGCCTTCGTGCGTCGCCCGTTCCTCTACGCGGGGCTCTTCCAGGGGCTCTTCGGTGGTCTGCTCTCGCTCGGACTCGTGGCGCTCGTCATCGCCGCGGTCGAGGCGCCCATCGCGCGGCTCACCGCGCTCTACGGCGGCCGCTTCCGGCTCGGCGGTCTGTCGCTCGAGGAAGCGGGCATCGTGCTGCTCGTCGGCGCATCGCTCGGCCTCATCGGCGCGTGGATCGGCGCGGCGCGGCATCTCTCACGGATCGAACCGCGGCCCTGAGCCTGTCGCCCATCCGGGGGTGGACAGCCTGCTGCCCGATACGTACATTTATCTGTACATATCTGGAGGCGCTCGATGGACACTCTCACCTACACGCTCGCGCGCGCCACGCTCGCCGACACCATGAACAAGGTCTGCGAGAGCCACGAACCGGTGATCATCACCCGCCAAGGCGAGGCCTCGGTGGTGATGATGTCCCTAGACGACTACAAATCTTTGGAGGAGACGGCACATCTGCTGCGCAGCCCGCGCAACGCGCGGCGCCTCCTCGAGGCCATCCAGGAACTCGAGGCGGGCGGCGGCGAAGCTCGCGGCCTCGACGACGACGCGGCGCGCTGACACGCGCTGCCGTGCAGATCGTCTTCGCGACGCGCGCCTGGGAGGACTACCTCCACTGGCAGCGCACCGACCGCAAGGTCGTCGAGCGAATCAACACCCTCGTCCGGGAGATCGCGCGCGACCCCCATCGCGGCATCGGCAAACCCGAGCTGCTGCGTCATGCGCTCGCCGTATGGTGGTCACGACGCATCGACGACACCCACCGCATCGTCTACCGGGTCGAGGATGGGCGCCTGCTGATCGCCCAACTGCGCCATCACTATTAACCCATTGAATATTAAAGATAAATAGATTGAACTCCGGGCGGATTTAGCACTCCAAACCACAGAGTGCTAGACTGATTGGGAGGTATAGCAATGACCGCCAACGCCCTCATCGCCCGCTACTCCGACGCCGCCCTCTCCGGGCCGCTCGGCAGTCTCGATGCCTACCTGGAGCGCGTATCACGCGTGCCCGTGGTCTCGCGCGAGGAAGAGCAGACGCTCGCACGCCGCTTCCGCGACGAAGGCGATGTCGAGGCGGCGCGTGCGCTCGTGCTCTCCCACCTGCGCTTCGTGGTGCACATCGCGCGCGGCTACACCGGCTACGGCCTGCCGGTCGGCGACCTCGTGCAGGAAGGCAATGTCGGTCTCATGAAGGCCGTGAAGCGCTTCGACCCCGCCCTCGGCGTGCGGCTCGTGTCCTTCGCGGTCCACTGGATCCGCGCCGAGATCCACGAATATGTGCTGCGCAACTGGCGCCTGCTGAAGGTCGCCACCACCAAGGCGCAGCGCAAGCTGTTCTTCAACCTCCGCCGCATGAAGAAGAACCTCGGCTGGCTGTCCGCCGACGAGACCGCCATCGTCGCGCGCGAGCTCGGCGTGGAGCCTTCGGAGGTGACCGAGATGGAGCGGCGTCTGAGCGCGCGCGACATCGCGTTCGACGCCTCGCCCACCGATTCCGAGGACGAAGACACCCACAATCCGGCCGCCTACCTGCCCGCGCCCGACGCCGACCCTGCGCAGCAGGTCGAGGACGCCGAGTGGGAGGACGCCTCGCACGCCGGTCTCGCGCGCGCGGTCGCCTCGCTCGATGCCCGCAGCCGCGACATCCTCGCCAGCCGTTGGATGGCGGGCGATACCGAGAAGGCGACGCTGCACGACCTCGCCGCCAAGTACGGCGTGTCGGCCGAGCGCATCCGCCAGCTCGAAGCGAACGCCATCAAGAAGCTGCGGACGCTGATGCTCGAGACGGCCTGAGGCCGTCGCCGTGTCGGTCACCGCGCGCACCGCGCGCGGGCGCCGTCCCTCAATCGACCCCTTGTTCCGGCGCCGGCGGCGTCGTCGCCTTGGCGTAGCCGCGCGGGCGGATCGCCACGGTGTTGACGACGCGCGTGCACCGCGTGCCGTCGGCGAGGAAGTAACCGTATTCGAACGACGGCGTGCTGCGGCCGTCGCGCGCCAACTCCTCGCCGATGCGTGACTCGAGCTCGGGCGGGAAATCGAAGCGCAGTTCGAGGTCGGTGCTGCCGCCGAGCTCGAAGTCCATGTGCATGGCGCGCGTCCAGGTGGAATATCCGGGGAACACGCGCGCGCAGGCGAGCGCCGCGATCGGATCGGCGAGCGCCGCCTGGTAGCCGCCGAACATCACGCCGCCCGGGTTGCGCGAGATGGCGTTGAGCGGCAGACGGATGCGTACGCGGCGCCACTGCGGACCGATCTCCAGCACCTTGATGCGCATGAACATGAACGGCGGGTACCACTCCAACAGCCTGCCGTCCGACATCCAACGATGCTCGGACATGTAGCGCATGAGACGCTGCATAAGGCGCGGTCGGCTCATCTTGCAGCCTCCTCGAAGACGACCGCATGCAAAGCCGCGGTGCGCTCGGCCGACGCGGCATAGCCGCCGGCCAAGGTGATGACGAGCGGCAACCCCGCCGCGCGCGCCCAACCGAGCACGCGCCGCTCGCGCGCGCGCAGGCCGTCGTCGGTGAGCGCGAAGCGACCGTAACGGTCGCCCGCGACCACATCGACGCCCGCGAGATAGAACACCAGATCCGGCGCGAAGCCGGCCGTGAGCTGCGGCAGGTGGGCATCCAGCGCCGCGAGGTAGGCCTCGTCGTCCGTGCCGTCGGGCAGCCCGACATCGATGGTGGAGCGCATCTTGCGCGCAGGATAGTTGCGTTCGCCGTGCATCGAAAAGGTGCGCACCGTATCGTCGCCCTCGAAGATGGCGGCCGTGCCGTTGCCCTGGTGCACATCGAGGTCGACGATCAGCGCGCGGCGGACCTCACCCTCGGCCTGCAGGCGGCGGATGGCGACCGCGACATCGTTGAGCACGCAGAAGCCCTCGCCGTGATCGGCGAAGGCGTGGTGCGTACCGCCCGCGAGGTTGCCGGCGACGCCATCTGTGAGCGCAGCGCGCGCGGCGAGCAGCGTCCCTTGGACCGCCAGCCGCGACCGGCGCAGCAGCCGCGGGGTCCAAGGCACACCGAGCGCGCGCACCTCGGCGGCGGTGAGGCCATCGCAGTAGAGCCGGTCGAGGTAGTCCGCCGTGTGCACGCGCGCGAGGTCCTCGCGCTCCGCCTCATCCGGCACGATCTCGTCGCCGTCGCACAGCAGGCCCGCGGCGCGCAGCCGCTCGCGCACCAAGGGGTACTTCGCCATCGGGAAGGGATGGCCGTCAGGCAGCGGCAGGAAGTAATCGGGGTGGTGGCTGGCTTTCAAGATGGGTCGGAATCGGCTACAAACGGTCGGCGTCCGCGGGCCATTCCCTCGCGGCCGGCGACGCACACTCTACACCGGCGGCGAGGCCGCGCCCGGAGCCCGGATGAACGCGACCACCAAGCCCGACATCCCGCCCTACCCCAACCAGGCCTACGCCTGGTACGTGGTGGTGGTGCTGCTACTCGCCTACATCATCGCCTTCATCGACCGCGAGATCATCAACCTGCTGGTGCCCGACATCAAGGCATCGCTCGGCATCAACGACACGCAGATGAGCCTCCTGATGGGCGGCGCGTTCGCGATCTTCTACACCTTCTTCGGGCTGTTGATCGCGTGGTTCGCGGACCGCGGCAACCGCCGCGGACTGCTGTTCGCCGGCATCATCTTCTGGAGCCTCGCGACCATGGCCTGCGGGTTCGCGGTCACCTTCCCGCTGCTCTTCTTCGCGCGCGTCGCGGTGGGTGCGGGCGAGGCCACGCTCAACCCCTGCGCGCTGTCGATGCTGAAGGACTACTTCCCGCCGGAACGCGTGGGGCGCGCCATCGGTCTCTACACGGCGGGCGTGTCCACCGGTCTCGGCATCGCCTCGATCATCGGCGGCATGATCTACCCCAAGCTGCGCGCGGCGGGCCCCGTCGAGTGGCCGATCTTCGGGGTGCTCGAGCCCTGGCAACAGATGTTCATCTGGGTGGGCGCACCCGGCATCCTCGTCGGCCTGCTGCTGCTGACGGTGCGCGAACCGGCGCGACGCGAGTACCTCGAGACCGGCCGCAAGCCGGAGGCGAGCACGCTGTGGCAGACCTTCGCGCATGTCTTCAAGCGCTGGCGGGCGTTCATCCTGCTGTTCGTCGCGCTCTCGGGTCTCGCGATCATGGCCTACGGCGTCGGCGCCTGGATCCCGGAGTTCCTGCGCCGCACCTACCAGCTCTCGGACGCCGAATACGGCTACTGGCTGCAGGTGCGCGGCTATGTCTCCATCGCCGCCGGGCTCGTCGGTGTCGTGGTGGGCGGCTGGCTCTGCGATGTCTTCCAGAAGCGCTACGAGGACGGTTATGTGCGGGTCTGCCTCGGCTCGTTCGTGTTCCTCGCCATCGGCTACTGCGCGTTCGTGCTGATGCCGACGCCGGCGCTCGCGGTCGCGATGCTGGTGCCGGCCACCCTCGGCGCCGCAGCGCCCACCGCTGCGGGCGCGGCCGCCGTGGTCGCCATCGCACCGCCGTCGATGCGCTCGCAGGTCATCGCGATGTACTACTTCGTGCTCAACGCCATCGGCTTCTTCATCGGTCCCACCTCGGTGGCCCTGCTGACCGACTACGTGTTCGGCGACGAGTCGCAGCTGCGGTACTCGATGCTGGTGGTGGCGGTGGTGGTGTCGATCGGCGGCGCGCTGCTGCTCACCTGGTGCCTGCCGCACTTCCGCGCTGCGGTGCGCGAATCGCGCCAGTGGACGACGCGGACCGCCTGAACGCTAGACTGGCACCCGAAGGGGACGCGTCCGTCCCGCCGCACTCGACGACACGCAAAACGCAAGGATCAGACCATGGCCAACACCCCTGCCGACCCGAAGCTCCCCATCCTGCAGCGCGACCACCGCAGCGTGATGGGCAAGGTGCTCTACACCAGCCGCAAGCCCGAGCGCATGGGCCAGGAACGCGGGCGTGAGTTCTTCCGCATCGATGTGCACGCCGACGGCACCCGCACCTGCACCGCGCACTGCGAGATCGACGACCGGCCGTCCGTGATGCGCGACATCACCTATTCGCTCGACAAGGACTGGAACCCGACCGACTGCTTCGTGCGGCTCTCGGTCGGCAGCCGGTTCATGGGCTCGGGCTGGTTCCGCTTCCATCCGCGGTACGCCGAGTGCGAGACCTTCACCTCGCTCGAGGGCCGCGTCTCGCAGCGCATGGAGCTCGCGACGCCGCTCGCCACCTTCCAGAACCACGCCATCGCCTGCGACGCCTGGCACCTGCGGCTCATCGACCAAAGAAAACCGGGCGAGGTGCAGCGCATCGCGCAGATGCTGCTCTCCTCGCCGGACCACCGCGGCGCGACGGGACCGATGCTGTTCTCGATCGGCCTCAACATCGTGTTCGTGGGCGCGGAGAAGGTGACGGTCGGCGCGGGCACCTTCGATGCGCTGCATTTCCAGTTCGTGGCCAACCCAGAGCTGCCGCAGGAACACCCGCCCTACGATGTCTGGTGCACGGCCGACGGCGAGTACCTCTTCCTCAAGGGCCAGGTCGCGGGCTACATGCAGACCTACTACGAGCTCGTCGAGCTGTCGCGCGGCCCCCACTGGGGAAACTGAGGAAAATCAAGCTTCTGTGACGCGTGTCGCACAGACGACACTTCCCATCGCCGCCGCGAAGTGTATACTTCGCCTTACGCGTTGCAGTGAGCCAACCCTTAAGTGGTTGAATCTCAAGGCAAAGCGGGAGAGTGATGCTTTCCTGCACTTGGTCTCCTCCGGGCACAAACCCGGCCGATACAAGGCGCATACAACGCACAATCTCCGGCGATCGACGCGGGCACGGGACGGACGCCGCCTCATTTTGGCGACGCCCGAGGGATCCGAAAGGCTCCCGACCGGATGGATTAGCGCCCGCGGAGCGGCTCCTTTGCAGCCGCCGTACAGCGACCGACCGGCGAGCGTCGACGAATACAACCCCGCGCGAGCGGGGTTTTTTTTGGTCTCGGATCGCCCGCTGCGCCGGGATCAGGACTTGGGCTTGAGCAGCGTGTCGCGCAGACGGCGCGCGCTGTCGGCGACCGGTCCGGTCGGCGCGATGGTGAGCGTCTTGTCGATCATCGCGAGGGCCTTCGGGGCGTCACCGGCACGCTGATGGGCACCGGCGATCCGCAGGTAGCCGAGCGCCAGCAGGTCGCGCTGTTCCGCGCCGGCGGGCACCAGCGGTCGCAGACGGGCCTCGGCCGCCTCGAACTTGCGCTCGTACGCCAGCACGCGGCTGACCATCACCGCGCCGCGCCATGGGTCGAGCTTCGCGTAGGCCTCGGCGGTCGCCATCGCCTTGCGGGCGCCGCCGCCCACCACCGCCGGCGCGGCGAGGTAATACATCACCAGATCCGAGCGCATGTCGTGGTCCGCCGGCGCGAGCTGCACAGCCTTCTCGAAGGAATCTTTGATACGACCGGCGTAGCGCATCCCGGCCACCATGCCGCTCGTCATCGCCTCGCCGCCGTAGAGCCGGCCGAGGGCGCTGTGGCACCAGGCCGAGCGCGGACGATCGACGACGCAGCGTTCGGTCATCGGGATGGCCGCCGCGCGCTTGGCCTTGTCGCCCACCGAGACCGACGCGAGGTACCACAACGCCACATCGTCGTCTGGCGCGCGGGTCAGACGCTCGCGCGCCAGACGCTCGATCTCGGCGGGCTTGCCGTCGCGGCGCAGCGCGTCGAACGCCGCATCGCCGGCCGAGGCGGGCTGCACGGTAGACCATGCGGCGGCCGCCGCGAGGACCGCGGCCCACGAAGCCCGCGGCATCTCAGCGCTGCTCGCCGAGCCCCGCGCGCAGGGCCGCGACCATGCTGCCCTTGTTGGCGAAATCCCAGTCGCCGCCGAACCCGATGTCGGCGACGACGAAACGACCGTTCTCCTCGCGGAGCAACACCGTATCGGTCCAGGTCGTGCCCTTGCCGCCGCCGGCCGGATCCGAGACATGGGTGAGCGCGACCGGCACGCGCAGATCGCCGAGCCGGCCGCCCGGCGCGGCCGTGCCGGAGACCGGCGTGCCGACGGCATAGCTGCTCGGACCCTCGAACAGGCTCGAGAACAGATCGCCGTCGGTGAACGGCGGCTTCTCGGTGGGCGCCGCTGCCCGGGCTGCGGCGCGCGCCGCGTCGGCGCGTTGCAGCAGACCGATGAGCTCGGACGACAGCAGCGGCGCGAGCACGGCGCGCTGGGCCTCGGTGGGCGCGCCGCTCGGGCGCTGCGCCGCGAGCGCGGCATAGAAGTCGGCGACCACCTGCTCCGGTGCCGCGGCGGGCAGCACGGCGGGCGGCGACGCCGCAGCGGGCGCGGTCTGCGACATCTCCGCGGGCGCGGGCGAGGGGGATCGCCCACAGGCCGCCAGCACGGACACGAGGGCGACAGCGGTGAAGACGACGCGTACGACGTTCATGGACAGCTCCTGTTCGCGGGCGGCGTCCGGGATGACGCCACCCTACCGATCAAGGATAGCAGCGCGCGCGGCCCTTCAGGGCAGGTCGGTCGCCCCCATCAGCCAACGGTCGCACTCGCGCGCGGCGGCGCGACCTTCGGCGATCGCCCATACCACGAGGCTCTGGCCGCGTCGGCAATCGCCGGCGGCGAACACGCCTTCCACGCTGGTGGAATAGGTCGCGGCGTCGGCGCGGATGTTGCGCCGCTCGTCGAGCTCGAGGCCGAGGTCCTGCGGCAGACCGGTCTCCGGGCCGGTGAAGCCCATCGCGAGCAGCACGAGCTGCGCCGGCTGGCTGCGCTCGGTGCCGGGCTGCTCGACCGGCACGGACCGGCCCTCCGCGTCCTGCTCCCAGCGGACATCGACGGTGACCAGTTCTTTGACCTGCCCCTGCTCGTCACCGACGAACCTTTTGACGGTGGTCAGGTAGGCGCGCGGATCCTTGCCGAACTTGGCCGCGACCTCTTCCTGGCCGTAGTCCATCTTGTAGATCCGCGGCCACTCCGGCCAGGGGTTGTCGGCGGCGCGTTCCGTCGGCGGCTTGGACATGATCTCGAACTGCGTCAGCGTCCGACAGCCCTGACGCATCGCGGTGCCGACGCAATCGGTGCCGGTGTCGCCGCCGCCGATCACCACCACATCGAGGCCCTTGGCCTGGATGGGCGCGGTCTTCGGACCCTTGCCGAGCACGGCCTGCGTCGCCGTCGTCAGGTAGTCCATCGCGAAGTGGACACCGCCGAGGGCGCGGCCCTCGACCGGCAGGTCGCGTGCCTGCGTGGCGCCGGTGCAGAGCACGACGGCATCGAAATCGCGGCGCATCATCTGCGCCTCGTAGTTGTCGCCGACGTTCGCGTTGCAGACGAACTTCACGCCTTCCTGCTCGAGCAGCTTGATGCGGCGCATCACCACATCCTGCTTGTCGAGCTTCATGTTCGGGATGCCGTACATCAGCAGACCGCCCGGACGGTCCGCGCGTTCCAGCACCGTCACCGTGTGGCCCGCGCGGTTGAGCTGCTGCGCGGCCGCGAGCCCCGCCGGACCGGAGCCGACCACCGCCACCCGCTTGCCGGTACGCGTCTTGGGCGGCTCGGGCAGCACCCAGCCCTCCTCGAACCCGCGCTCGATGATGGTGTTCTCGATGTTCTTGATGGTGACGGGCGGCGCGTTGATGCCGAGCACGCACGACCCCTCGCAGGGCGCCGGGCAGACACGGCCCGTGAACTCGGGGAAATTGTTGGTCTTGTGCAGGCGGTCGAGCGCCTCGCGCCACAACCCGCGGTAGACGAGGTCGTTCCACTCGGGGATGAGGTTGTTGACCGGGCAACCCGAAGCGCCACCGCTCATCAGCTTGCCGGTGTGGCAGAACGGCACGCCGCAGTCCATGCAGCGCGCGGCCTGGTTGCGCAGCGACCTCTCGTCGAGGTGGTGGTGGAACTCCTTCCAGTCGCGCACCCGTTCCTTGGGCGATCGGTCTAGCGGCGACTCGCGAAGGTACTCGATGAACCCGGTCGGCTTGCCCATGTCAGTTGCCCCCCACGCGCGCGAGGTCGCGCGAGTTCTCCTCGAAGGCGGCCATCACCGCCTCGTCGCCCGACAGGCCCTGGTCGTGCGCGCGCTGCAGGCAGGCGAGCACCCGCTTGTAGTCCTTGGGGATGACGCGCGCGAAGCGCGGCAGCACCGTCGGCCACGCGTCGAGCAGACGCTGCGCGTGCGGGCTGCCGGTGACCTCGACATGGCGCGCGACGAGCGCGCGCAGCGAACCGGCCTCGGCCGGATCCTCGACGCGCCCGACCTCGACCATCTGGGCGTTGACGCGCGAGGCGAACTGGCCCTCCTCGTCGAGCACATAGGCGATGCCGCCCGACATGCCGGCGCCGAAGTTGCGGCCGGTGGGGCCCAACACCACGACGCGCCCGCCCGTCATGTACTCGCAGCCGTGGTCGCCCACGGCCTCGACCACGGTGTCGACGCCGCTGTTGCGCACCGCGAAACGCTCGCCCGCCATGCCGCGGATGAACACCTCGCCGCCGGTCGCACCGTAGAGCGCGACGTTGCCGACGATCATGTTGCGCTCGGAGGGGAAGGTCGCCTCCCGCGAGGGGAAGATCGCGAGCCGTCCGCCCGAGAGACCCTTGCCGACATAATCATTGGCGTCGCCTTCGAGCGTGAAGGTCATGCCCCGCGGCATGAAGGCGCCGAAGCTCTGACCGGCCGAGCCGGTGAACTGGATGCGGATGGTGTCGTCGGGCAGGCCCGCCGCGCCCCAGCGCTTGGTGACCTCGCTGCCGGTGATGGTGCCGACCACGCGGTTGACGTTGCGGATCGGCAGCTTGGCCGAGACCTTCTCGCCTCGCTCGATGGCCGGACGACAGATGTCGAGCAGCGTCGTCACATCGAGCGAGCGATCGAGACCGTGGTCCTGGTCGATCCGCCGGAAGCGGCCGACCTCGGCACCCAGGTCGGGCTGGTAGAGGATGTTGCTGAAGTCGAAGCCCTGCGCCTTCCAGTGGTCGATGGCGGCCTGGGGCTCGAGCCGGTCGACGCGCCCGACCATCTCCTCGAGCCGGCGGAAGCCGAGCTCGGCCATGATCTCGCGCAGCTGCGTGGCGACGAAGCGCATGAAGTTGACCACATGCTGCGGGTCACCGGCGAAGCGTTCGCGCAGCCGTGGATCCTGCGTGGCGACGCCCGCCGGACAGGTGTTGAGGTGGCAGACGCGCATCATGATGCAGCCCATCGAGACGAGCGGTGCGGTCGCGAAACCGAACTCCTCGGCGCCGAGCAGCGCGGCGATCGCGACATCGCGGCCGGTCTTCAGCTGGCCATCGGTCTCGACGGTGATGCGGCTGCGCAGGTTGTTGATGACCAGCGTCTGGTGCGTCTCGGCGAGGCCGAGCTCCCAGGGCAGACCCGCATGCGTGGTCGAGGTGAGCGGCGAGGCGCCGGTGCCGCCGTCATGGCCGCTGATCAGCACCACATCGGCGTGCGCCTTGGCGACGCCCGCGGCGATGGTGCCGACGCCGACCTCGGCCACCAGCTTCACGCTGATGCGCGCGGCTCGGTTGGCGTTCTTGAGGTCGTGGATGAGCTCGGCGAGGTCCTCGATCGAGTAGATGTCGTGGTGCGGCGGCGGCGAGATGAGGCCGACGCCAGGTGTGGTGTGGCGCGCCTTGGCGATCCAGGGGTAGACCTTGGTGCCGGGCAGCTGGCCGCCCTCGCCGGGCTTCGCGCCCTGCGCCATCTTGATCTGTATCTCGCGCGCGTTGACGAGGTACTCGCTGGTGACGCCGAAGCGTCCGGAAGCCACCTGCTTGATGGCGGAGTTCTTCGAGTCGCCGTTGGGCAGCGGCTGGTAGCGCTCGGGATCCTCGCCGCCTTCGCCGGTGTTGCTCTTGCCACCGATGCGGTTCATGGCGATGGCGAGCGTCTCGTGCGCCTCCTTGCTGATCGAGCCGTAGCTCATGGCGCCGGTCTTGAAGCGCGTCATCAGGGTCTCGACGGACTCGACCTCATCGAGGGGCACGGGGTCGCCCTTCTTGAAGTCGAGCAGCCCGCGCAGCGTGGAGAGGTTGCGCGCGCGGTCGTCGATCAGCGCGGCGTAGGACTTGTAGGTCGCATAACTGCCGGTGCGCACCGCCTTCTGCAGACGGTGGATGCTCTCCGGGTTGAACACATGGAACTCGCCGTCGGCGCGCCACTGGTACTGCCCCCCCGGCGGCAGCACATGATCGCTGACCGCGCGCTCGGGGAACGCCGCGCGGTGGCGCATCAGCACCTCTTCGGCGATGACATCGAGCCCGACGCCGCCCACACGCGAGGCGGTGCCGGTGAAGTGGTGGTCGATGATGTCCTGGCGGAGGCCCACCGCCTCGAACACCTGTGCGCCGTGGTAGGACTGCACGGCCGATATGCCCATCTTCGACATCACCTTCACCACGCCCTTGGTCGCGGCCTTGGCGAAGTTGGCGCAGGCGAGCTTGTGGTCGACGGTGGTCAGCAGGTTCTCGCGGATCATGCCGTCGAGCGACTCGAAGGCGAGATAGGGGTTGATGACGCTGCAGCCGAAACCGATCAGCAGCGCGAAGTGGTGGACCTCGCGCGCCTCGCCGGTCTCGAGCGCGAGCGAGACGCGCAGCCGGATACCTTCGCGGATCAGGAAGTGGTGCAGGCCCGAGACCGCGAGCAGCGAGGGGATCGCAGCCTCCTCACGCGAGACGCCGCGGTCGCTGAGGATCAATATGTTGACCTCCTCCTCCTCGATGAGGCGTCGCGCCTCACCGCACAGCTGCTCCATGGCCTTGGCGAGGCCCTCGGCGCCGCGCGAAGCGCGGAACAGCATCGACAGCGTGCCGATCCTGAGGCCGGGCAACGCGAGCCGGCGGACCTTGGCGAACTCCTCGTTCGTCAGCACCGGGCCCTTCAACTCGACGCGGCGGCAATCCGTCGGCCGCGGCTCGAGCAGGTTGCCCTCGGACCCGAGCCACACATCGGAGGAGGTGATGATCTCCTCGCGGATGCTGTCGATCGGAGGATTGGTGACCTGCGCGAAGAGCTGCTTGAAGTAGTCGTAGAGCAGCCGCGGGCGCTGCGAAAGCACCGCGAGCGGGGTGTCGTTGCCCATCGACCCGACCGCCTCGACGCCTTCGCGCGCCATCGGCGCCATCAGCAACCGCTGGTCCTCGAAGGTGTAGCCGAAGGCGATCTGCCGCGCTCGCAGCAGCTCGGGCTCCGGCGGCGGCAGCTTGGGCGCGGCGGGCAGGTCCTTGAGGTGGACGAGGTGCTCGCCGAGCCACTCGGCGTAGGGCCATTCCTCCACGACGCTGCGCTTGATCTCGGCGTCCTCGACGATGCGTCCCTGCTCGGTGTCGACGAGGAACATGTGCCCGGGCTGCAGGCGACCCTTGCGCAGCACCTCGGATTGCGGGATGTCGAGCACACCCGCTTCGGAGGCGAGGACGACCATGTCGTCTTTGGTGACCCAGTAACGCCCCGGGCGGAGACCGTTGCGGTCGAGCACCGCGCCCATGCGCACGCCGTCGGTGAAGCAGATGGCGGCCGGACCGTCCCAAGGCTCCATCAGGCTCGAGTGGAACTGATAGAACGCGCGGCGCGCGGGGTCCATGGTCTCGTGCTTCGACCACGGCTCCGGGATCATCATCATCATGGCGTGCGTGATGGGCCGGCCGGCGAGCACCATCAGTTCGAGCACGTTGTCGAACATCGACGAATCGCTGCCGTTGACGTTGACGATGGGCGCGACCTTCTTGATGTCGTCACCGAAGAGCGACGACTCGAGCAGCGCCTCGCGGGCGCGCATCCAGTTGATGTTGCCGCGCAGCGTGTTGATCTCGCCGTTGTGCGCGATGCAGCGGTACGGGTGCGCACGGTCCCAGCTCGGGAAGGTGTTGGTGCTGAAGCGCGAGTGGACGAGCGCGATGGCGGTCTCCATCGTCGGGTCGCGCAGATCGGGGAAATAGGCGTCGAGCTGCATGGTGAGCAGCATCCCCTTGTAGACCAGCGTCTTGTGGGAGAGGCTCGCCACATACCAGGACTCGGCGCCGCCCAGCGTCGAGACGCGGATCTCGTTGTAGGCGCGCTTGCGGATCACGAACAGCTTGCGCTCGAAGGCGTCGGCGTCGGGCGTGTCAGGCCCGCGCTGGATGAACACCTGGCGCATGAACGGTTCGCTCGCGCGCGCGGTCTCGCCGAGCATGGAGTTGTCGGTCGGCACGGTTCGCCCACCGAGATAGATCTGTCCCTCCGACTGCACCACCCGCGCGAAGGTCTCCTCGAGACGACGGCGCTGGATGGCGTTGCGCGGCATGAAGATGAGACCGCAGGCGTACTCGCCCGGCTCGGGCAGCGTGATGTGCGCTTTCTTCGCCGCGGTCTTCAGGAACGCGTGCGGCATCTGCATCAGCACGCCGGCACCGTCGCCGGTGTTGGTCTCGGCGCCGCAGGCACCACGGTGGTCGAGGTTCTTCAGCACCTCGATGGCGTTGCGCAGGATCTTGTTGGACTTGCGGCCCTGGATGTCGACCACGAAGCCGACGCCGCAGGCGTCGTGCTCGAACTGGGGGTCGTAAAGACCCTGCTTGCCGGGTCGTGTGGCGCGGGCGGTCGGACCGCCGATGGTCGTCTCGGTCATGTTCATCTCCCAACCCCCGGCTCCGACTATAACCACCTGTCCCGGCAGGATTAAAGCGTTGAGGTCGATTTGACTCATATTCATGAGTCACGCAGACTCATGTCATGACGAAGCGGCTCCAGGTGCTGTTCGACGACGGCGAGTACGCGGCCCTGCAAGCGGCGGCGGCCAGCCGCGGCATGACCGTGGCCGAGTGGGTACGCCAGGCGCTCAACGCAGCGCGCCGTGAAGCCTCCACCGCCGATATCGACCGCAAGCTCGCCGCGATCCGCGCGGCCGTGCGCCACACCGCGCCGACCGGCCCCATCGAGCGCCTGACCGCGGAGACCGAACGCGGCTACGCGGCCATGCCGAGCGGTGACAGCGGCGGGTATTGAGCGGGCAGCCACGCCGCAAGCCCACGATATGGTCTTCATCGACTCCAACGTGCCGATGTATCTCGTCGGCACCGCACACCCGAACAAGGTCGACGCACAGCGCCGCCTCGAGACGCTCGTCTCGCAGCGCACGCGGCTCGTCACCGATGCCGAGGTGCTGACCGAGATCCTGCACCGCTACACCGCGCTCGAGCGGCGCGGCGGCATCCAGCCCGCGATCGATGCGCTGCTCGGCGTGGTGGATGAGGTGCTGCCCGTCGACCGCGAGTCCGTCGAGCGCGCCAAACAATTGGTGCTGCAGTACCCGACGCTGCCGGTACGCGCCGCGCTGCACATCGCGACCATGCAGCGCCACGGCATCGACCAGGTGCTGAGCTTCGATGCAGCTTTCGACCGCGTGCCAGGACTGACGCGCATCCGCTAGGCGCATCCCCTCGGGCAAAAGTTTTTTGCAATCCGGACGCGGACAGCCTATGTTCCGTGCAACGCCGTTGCGGCCTGCACACGATGGGACCTGCGTTGAGCACCCGGAAGGACCGCCAATCCGCGTTCAGCAGGATCTACGACACCGCGTACTGGGGTGCCGAGCATCTCTCCGGCATGGGCAGCACCGTCGAGGCCACCGCACCGGTGCGCGCGGTGATCGAACGGGTCGTCGTCGAGCACGACATCCGCTCGGTGACCGATGTCGCCTGCGGTGACATGGTCTGGATGCCGCTCGTGCTCGAGCGCCTGCGCGAGCGCGGCCACCCGGTCGCCTTCACCGGCTGCGACATCGTGCCCTCGCTCATCGAGCAGCACACCGCGAGGTTCCCCGCGCTGCGGTTCCGGCAGCTGGACCTCGTATCGGAGCCGATACCGCCGGCGGACCTCATCATCTGCCGCGAAGTGCTGCAGCACCTGCCGGTCGATGACATCCTGGCAGCGCTCGCCAACATCTCGGCGAGCGGCGCGCGCTTCCTGCTCACCACCATCCACCTGCGGCGCCACGGCCTCCGCAACCGCCTCAACATGAAGATCGGGCGCTGCCGCGACCGCAACCTGCTGCTGCCGCCCTTCGACCTGCCGAACCCGCTCGTGATCTACCCGGACACCGACGGGCAGCGCGACAAGTTCATCGGTCTCTGGGCGCTGCCGTTCGCGGGCTGGTCCCGCGGCAAGCGCGAGACCGGCTGACGCGATCGCGGCGGGGGATAACGCGAGCATTCCGTTGCAGCTTTGACAAACCCTGTCGGTGCTCCTACCGTCGTCCGTCCGCTGCACCAGGGGACCAACGGCCATGGAACGACTCGCCCGTGCATCGATCGGTGCGGCGCTTTGCGCGACTTTGGCAGCTCTTCCGCTCACGCCCGCCCGGGCAGACGACGGTTACGTCATCGTCGCGCCGCGCTGCAACCCCGAACAACTGTATCTCTGCACGGATCCGGCGGAGCGGGTGCGCATGGAGGCCGAGAAGAAGCGGCTGGACGCGCAACGTCAGGCGGAAGCGCAGGCCGCGGAAGCCGCGCGGCGGCAGCGCGAGGCGGAGATCAAGGACATCATGCGATCGATGAACCTCCCGCCCGGGCGGGAAGCGGACGCACGGCGCATCTACGAGATGCGGCGGGCGGCGCAGGCGGCCATGCCGAGACTCCCGACCGGACCGGATCCGATGAGCGCGCCCGAAACATGCCCGACCCGTCGCGAATACGATGAGGTGGTGATGGTGCGGGGCCAGCGCGAGGCGAGCCGCGAAGCGGCGTTGGCGTCGGTTACGGCCCAGAGCGGCGTCTCCGATACCCGATGCGACCAGAACGATTTCGGCTGGCAGTGCAGCGGTCAGCGCAAGACCGGGGTCAAAAAATACGCCTGTGTGGGGAGCGCGGCGCAGTAGCGGCGCCTAGAACCCCGTGCCGCCGGTCTGATCGCAGCTGACGCGCAGCACCGTCATCGCGTAGCCCATCCGCGCCGCGAGGTCCGCGGACGGCAGGCCGAATCGATGGCTCAACTGCGCGTCTCCTCGCGGCGTCTCGGCCACCACGACATCGGCACCGTCGACCTCCACGGTGACGATCCGGCGCCAATCCATGCTCTGGGTTGCGTCGCCGGTCTCGATGTCGCTGAGGCTCGATGGCGCCACAGTCGTAGGCATGGTGTTCTTGTGACGGAAAGCCGTGCTGCAACGTGAACTCGACTCGACATCCCACAGCGGCGCGACCGTCCTGTCGTACCAGACCATGCGCGGCTGGTCTCCTGACTCGTCGATGAAGAAGCTCTTCTCGAAAGTCATCTGATATCCGTTGTAGCTGTTCTTAAACATGTACCGGTAGGCGTAGGTCATCTGACCCAAGCCGGCGATCTGCGCGATGAATCGCTGCGCGTTCTCGGCGGTCTGTTCTTGGGCACGCGCAGCGCCCGAAAACACCGAAGCAGCGACCAGCGCCGGCACAAGGATATTGCGGGATGAAGATGGCGTCACAACGCAAATTACCATGGGCGGACACCGACGGCGAACCCGCGCTGCGGATCAACGCCGCGGCATCAGCACCGACCAGTCGATCTCGAGCACGAGCGGCAGACGCATGAAGCGCGGGAAGCCGAGAGCGGCGCTGGCCGCGATGCGGGCCCGTTGCAGGAGGATCATGCGCTAGAACGGGATCGCCTGGCCGTCCCAGGCGAAGAGCCGTCCGCTGTCGGCCGGGTTCAGGCGGTCGAGGACACCGAGCATGGCGCGCGCAGACCTCGTCGGCGTGAAGAGCTTCGCCGGATCGACACCGCCCTGGAACGGCTGCGACAGCGGCGTATCGACGGTGCCGGGATGCAGCGCGACGCAGAGCGCGCCCGGATTGCGCTGGCGCAGTTCCACGGCGCAGGTGCGGACGAGCATGTTGAGCGCCGCTTTCGAGGCGCGGTAGGCGTGCCAGCCGCCGAGCCGGTTGTCCTCGATGGAACCGACGCGCGCCGAGAGACAGGCGAACGCCGACTTCGCGTCGCGGCGCAGATGACCGAGCGTGTGCTTGGCGATCAACGCAGGCCCCGTGGCGTTGATCGCGAAGGCCTCGGCGAGCGCCGCAGCATCGAGGCTGCGCCAGCTCTTCTCCGGACGCAGCGTCCCGGTGTGCAGCACGCCGGTGGCGACGATCACGAGATCGAGCGGGCCGTCAGCGGCGGCGGCCGCAGCGACCGCGGCGATGCTCGCTTCATCCCGCAGATCGAAACGCCACGGCGCCTCCGCGCTGCGCGCCGCGGCGTACACGCGCGCCACGCGCGGATGCGTGCCGAGCTCGGCCGCGAAAGCCGCGCCGATGCCGCCGCCCGCGCCGAACACGAGCGTGCGCAGGCCGGGAGCGAAGCTCTCGAGGGCGGGGATATCGGTCATGAAGCGGTCCGCGGGCGGCGCCTGTCGGGCTGGGCGTCCACGGTATTGCATCGGACCCGTTCCCGCCATATTTTGATACCCGTCAGACCTGCACCCATGATCTCCCGGGGGTCCCATGCGCAAGTCGTTCGTCGTGCTGCTGCTCCTGTTGTCTTCGGCCACGGCGCGGGCCGAGTGGCTGGAAGCCTCGACCGACCACTTCGTCATCTACGGTGAGACCAGCGAGCGCAACATGCGCCGCTTCGCCGAGCAACTGGAGCGGTTCGACGGGGCGATGTCGACCGTGTCAGGCATCCCACGCACGAAGCCGACCCGATCGGCGCGGGTGACGGTGTACATCGTCGGCAGCGACCAAGACCTGCGGAAGCTCTATGCACAGAACGGAGCCGACGCCCGGAACATCGGCGGGTTCTACTCCCCACGCCTCGAAGGGCCCGTGGCATTCGTGCCGAGGGTGCTCGCTGCACGCAGCGGCGACTCCGACCTGGACTTCTCCACCATCGTCCTGCTGCACGAGTACGCCCACCACTTCACCCTCTCCAACAGCCGCTTCACGCCGCCGCGTTGGCTCACCGAAGGATCGGCCGAGTTCTTCGCCTCGGCGGGCTTCGCCTCGGACGGCTCAGTCACCCTCGGGCGTCCGGCCAACCACCGCGCACCAGAGCTGTTCAGGGCGCCCGATGTCACGGTCATCGACCTCGTGGACCAGGATCATTACGAGAAGCGCAAGGGCAAGGACCGGCGGTACGACGCCTACTACGGCCGGGCGTGGCTCCTTTTCCACTACCTCACCTTCGAGCCGGCACGCCGAGGTCAACTCGCCGCATATGTCAAGGCGCTGACGACCGGCACCCCTTCCCGCCAGGCGGCGGAATCGGCGTTCGGCGACCTCGTGAAACTCGACCGGGAGATCGACAGCTACATGACGCGGCGCAGCCTGCAGATCCTCACGATCAAGGGCAGTGCGCTGCCGACAGGCGAGATCGCCACGCGGGTCCTGCGTCCCGGCGAAGCGGCGGTGATGCCGGTCGTGATGCGGTCGAAACGCGGTGTCGGCTCCGAGGAGACGGCTCGCAGCATCGTCGCCGACGCCCGCGCGGTCGCGGCCCGCTTCCCGGCGGATGCAGCCGTGCTCGCGGCCCTCGCGGAGGCCGAGCACGACGCAGGCAACGATGACGCGGCGATCGCCGCTGCGGACGCCGCGCTCGCCATCGACCCTGCGAACGTCAATGCGCATCTCCGCAAGGGCTATGCCCTCTTCGACAAAGCGCAGCGCTCGCGAGACGTGACCGCGATGCGGGACGCCCGCCGCGCGTTCGTGGCCCTCAACAAGGTCGAGAACGACCACCCCGTACCGCTGTACCGTTTCTATCTGAGCCATGTGTCCATCGGGGCGGAGCCGACCGCCAACGCCATCGCGGCGCTGGAACAAGCCGCCGGAATCGCGCCTTACGCGCGCGAGGTATCTCTGGCCTTGGCCCATCGTCGGTTGGTGGAAGGCAGGTTCGCCGAGGCGCGCATCGCCTTGCAGCCGATCGCCTTCAACCCGCACGGCGGGCCGCTCTCGGCGAAGACCAGGGAGTTCATGGGGTTGATCGACGCGGCGGCCGAGGCGGGCGACACCTCGACGCTCGCGGGACAACTGCGTTCCCTCGTCTCTGCCGATGACGGAGACGAAGCCGGTCCGGGCGCGTCCGACGGACCCGTCAAGCCCGCCGGGGAGCCTTGAGCCCGCTCAAAGATCGCCGTGCAAGGGCCGTAGCGTGATGTTCTCGATGGACGCGTGCGCAGACAGGGAGAGCGCGTCGATCATCGGCTGCGCGACATCGTCGGCGGTCATCATGCGCGCGACCTGGTCGGGCGGCATCTCGCCCCACATCGGCGTGTAGGCGGCGCCCGGCCGCACCTCGAGGATGCGGATGCCGTCCTGGCGGCCGTAGAGCTTCATGACATCGAGCAGGCCGCGCTGCGCGTACTTGCTCAGGCAATAGGTCGAGCTCTGCGCGAACGGCTGCTCCGCGGCGATGGAGGTCACCACCTGGATCTGGCCGCGCATCCCGTCGCGCGGCGTCTGCGCCTTCATGGCGGCGTAGGTCCTCTGCAGCAGCAGGAAGGTCGCGGTGATGTTGGTCCTCAGCGTGAACTCGAGGTCCTCGGGCGTCTGCTCCAAGAAATCTTTGAACCTGCCGACGCCGGCGCAGTGGATCAGCGCATCGATACGCCCATATCGCTCGAGACAGGCCTCGACGGGCTGCAGCGGCTGGTCCGCGAGGTCGCCGGCCACGATGCCGCAGTCGACGGCATCGCCCTGCAGGGCCGCCTGCAGCGCCGCGAGGTCGGACTGCGTGCGCGCGGCGAGCAGCAGTTTCACCCCTGACGCCGCGGCACCCGTCCGGGCGCGCGCCCGCGCCGCGAGGCCTTCGGCGACGGCGCGGCCGATGCCCTTGCCGGCCCCGGTGACGAGGATGACGGGCGGCGAGCTTCGCTTATCGGGCATGACGGGCCTCTGCTACGATGGACGGGTGTCCGAATCCTACGAAATCCGCGTCCGAAAAGATGCGCTGAAGTTCGCCGCCAGCCACATGACGGTGTTCCCCGACGGCACGAAAGAGTCGCTGCACGGCCACAACTATGTCCCGAGCCTCACGGTGAAGGTGCGCGAGGCCTCCTTCGAGGCCACCATCCCGTTCTCGCGCCTCAAGGCGGGCATGCGGAAGATCGCCGCGGCCTGGGACGAGAAGGTGCTGGTCGCGACCCGCAACCCGTACCACGAGACGCTGCGGAACGACGGCCGGGAGTTCGAGTTCCGGCTCTGCGGCAAGCGTTATGTGCTGCCCGCCGATGAGGTGGTGCTGCTCGAGACCGACAACATCTCCTGCGAGACGCTGGCGCGCGCCTATTTCGACATCTTGAGCGACGAACTCGGCGACGAGCTGCGGTCGCCGAACATCCTCTCGGTCTCCGTGTTCATCGAGGAGACCCCCGGTCAGGGCGCGGCGTTCCAGCGCGAGCGATAGCCTCGCAAGGGGACGGTCGCATGCAAGGCACCCCGCAGGGTAAAATCGAGGTCTCACGGAGGAGACGGATCATGGCGACCCCGCTCGTGGTCAAGGCGCGCGCTCGGCGTGCCGGCCGGCCCGGATATCGTTGATGCCGCTGCAGCTGCTCGCCGCCCTCGCGCTGCCCTGGCTCGCCGCGCTGGCGCTCTTCGCGCTGCCGAACGGGCGGCGCAACACCGCTGCCGCGATCGCGGGCGGTGCGACCCTGCTCGCGGCAGGGCTGCTGGCGATGCAGGGCCCGGCGGTGTTCGCGGGCGATGTCCCGCGCTTCTCGTGGCCCTGGCTGCCCTTCGAGGGTGCGGGCTTCGGCCTGCGGGTCGATGGCCTCGCGTGGACCTTCGCCATGCTGGTGCTCGGCATCGGCGCTCTGGTCGTGCTGTATGCACGCTACTACCTCTCCGCCGACGATCCGATGGCGCGCTTCTATGCGCTGTTCATGGTCTTCATGGGCGCCATGCTCGGTCTCGTCTTGGCGGACAACCTGCTGCTGCTGGTCGTGTTCTGGGAGCTCACCAGCATCTCGTCCTTCCTGCTGATCGGCTACTGGCAGGACCGCGCCGACGCCCGGCGGGGCGCCCGGCTGTCGCTCACCATCACCGCGCTCGGCGGGCTCGCGTTGCTCGCCGGCGTACTGCTGCTCGGCAGCATCGTCGGCAGCTTCCAACTCGATGCGGTGCTCGCCGCGGGCGACACCGTGCGCGCGCATCCGTGGTACGCGCCGACCCTGCTCTTGATCCTGCTCGGCGCGTTCTCAAAATCGGCGCAGTTCCCGCTGCACTTCTGGCTGCCGCAGGCGATGGCGGCACCGACACCGGTGTCGGCCTACCTGCATTCAGCGACGCTGGTGAAGGCCGGCGTGTTCCTGATCGCCCGCCTGCATCCCACGCTCGCCGGCACCGACCTCTGGTTCTATGTCGTCTCGCTGACCGGTCTCGCGACATTGCTGACCGGCGCCTATATCGCCATGTTCCAGCACGACTTGAAGGGCTTGCTGGCCTACTCGACCATCAGCCATCTCGGGCTGATCACCCTGCTGTTCGGTCTGTCGACGCCGCTCGCCACCGTCGCCGGGGTGTTCCACATCCTCAACCATGCGGCCTTCAAGGCGTCGCTCTTCATGGCGGCCGGGGTCATCGACCACGAGACCGGATCGCGGGACATGCGGCGACTCCATGGACTGTGGAGATACATGCCGTTGACCGCCGTGCTGGCGATCGTCGCTTCCGCGGCGATGGCCGGCGTGCCGCTCCTCAACGGCTTCCTCTCCAAAGAGATGTTCTTCGTGGAGACGCTGCAGCTCGGTTCGAGGCCGCTTCTGGCGGCGGCGATCCCGGTGCTCGCCACCGTCGCCGCGGCCTTCTCGGTCGCCTATTCGCTGCGCTTCATCCACGATGTGTTCTGGAACGGCGAGCCGGTCGGCCTGCCGCGGAAGCCGCACGACCCGCCGTTCTGGATGCTGGTGCCGATCGGCACGCTGGCGGCGCTCTGCCTGCTGGTGGGCATCCTGCCGGCACTGACCGTGGGTCCCCTGTTGGCCGTCACCGCGACGCCCGTGGTCGGCGGCACGCTGCCCGACTATTCGCTCGCCATCTGGCACGGCTTCAATCTGCCGCTGTTGATGAGCATGCTGGCGTTGTTCGTCGGGGTCGCCCTGTACTTCATGCTGCAGCGGCTGTTCCGGCTGCATGATCTCGTGCACCTGCCACGCGGCGGTCGCGAGGTCTTCGACGCCACGGTCGCGGCCGCGGTCCGGGGATCGCGGGCGCTCATCGACCTGCTCGTCAACGGCAGCGTGCAACGCTCGGTGCTGCTGATCACGCTGGCCGCGCTGGCGCTCGGCCTCTGGACGGTGTTCGCAACACAACCCGCGGCCGTGCCGCTGCCGGTGGCCGCGACCTCGGCGGGTCCGGTGGCCTGGACGCTCTGGCTGCTCACGCTGTGCTCGCTCGCAGCGCTGATCGTCCGTCACCGCGAACGCCTGGAGGCGTTGGTGTACCTCGGCGTGGTCGGGCTCGCCGTCAGCCTGACCTTCGGCGCGCTCTCCGCCCCCGACCTGCTGCTCACGCAGCTGCTGGTGGAGGTGGCATCGATCCTGTTGCTGCTGCTCGCGCTGAACTTCCTGCCGCGGCGCTCATCGCGCACGGATCCGCCTGCGCGGCGCTGGCGTGACGCGGGCCTCGCCCTCGGCGCGGGGGTCGGCATCAGCACGCTCGTCTATGCGGTGCTGTCGCGGCCGCGGCCGGACTCGCTGGCGCCGTGGTTCCTCGAGAACGCCATCCCCGGCGCCTTCGGCACCAACGCCGTCAACGTGATCCTCGTCGACTTCCGCGCCTTCGATACGCTCGGGGAGATCACCGTGCTCGGTCTGGCGGCGGTGCTGGTCGCCGCGCTGCTGCCGCGCTTGCGGACGGCGGCGACCGTCGGAACACCGGGCGCCGGGTCCGAGGCGGGCCGCTCGCTGATGCTCGAGATCACCTCACGGGTGATGCTGCCGCTCACCGCATTGGTGGCGGTCTGGTTCTTCCTGCGCGGCCACAACCTGCCGGGTGGCGGCTTCATCGGCGGTCTCGTGCTCGCGATCGGCTTGTTGTTGCCCTATCTCGGCAGCGGCGTGGACTGGGTCGAACAGCGCTCGAAGCCGCGCTTCGAGGCGTGGATCGGCTGGGGTCTCGCCTGTGCGACGGTCACCGGCCTCGTCAGCCTCGCGCTCGACCATCCCTTCCTGACGAGCGCCTATCTCGCCCCGGTGCTGCCGGTGATCGACAAGGTGCCCATCGCCACGGCGATGTTCTTCGACCTCGGCGTGTTCCTGACGGTCGCCGGCGCCGCCGCGCTCGCGCTCACACGGCTCGGCCGGCTCTCCGGTGCGCCGGACGACGGAGGGCGGACCTGATGGAACTGCTGCTCGCCACCGCGATCGGGGCCATCACCGCCACGGGGGTCTATCTCGCGCTGCGCTCGCGGACCTTCGAACTGGTGCTCGGCCTCACGCTGATCTCCTACGCGGTGAACCTTTTCATCTTCGCCATGGGACGGCCGGTCGCGGGTCGCGCTCCGATCCTCCGTGACGGTGTGCCGACCACGCTCGAGCACTACACCGACCCGCTGCCGCAGGCGCTCGTGCTCACCGCGATCGTCATCAGTTTCGCGATGACGGCGGTGTTGATCGTGATGGCGCTGAAGCTGCGTGAGGTGTCGGGCGGCGACCATGTGGACGGCGGCGACCCGTCCGGCGACCACCCCACCGATGACGACGGCGGACCCAAGCGGGGTGCACCGTGAGACCGGTAGAGGGACTGCTGCCGCATCTGGCGGTGCTGCCCGTGGCGCTGCCGCTGCTGGCCGGCGCGCTGGCGCTGCTGCTGTCCCGCCACGCGGGCGGGGTACGGGCGATTACGGTGGTCTCGCTGTCGTCGCTGCTCATGATGTCGCTGGTGCTGCTCGGCCAGACCGCGGGCGGTGCAAGTTGGACCTACATGCTCGGCGACTGGCCGGCGCCTTTCGGCATCGCGATGGCGCTCGACCGGCTCGCCGCCCTGATGCTCACCGTCACCGCGGTGATGGGGATCGCCTGCCGCTTGGCCGCGGGCAACGAGGGCAGCCGACGCTTCGATGCCTTGCTGCAGTTCCAGCTCGCAGGGCTGAACGGCGCGTTCCTGACCGCGGATCTCTTCAACCTGTTCGTGTTCTTCGAGGTGCTGCTGGCCGCATCGTATGCCTTGTTGCTCGATGGCCAGGGCACGGCGCGGTTGCGGGCTGGTCTGCACTATGTGACCGTGAACCTGCTGGGTTCATCGCTGTTCCTGATCGCCGCCGCGATGTTCTACGGCATCGTCGGCACGCTCAACATCGCCGATCTCGATGGCCGCCTCGCGACCTTGCCGGCGTCCGATGTGGGCCTCGCGCAGGTCGCGGGCTTGTTGCTGCTCGTGGTGTTCGCCATCAAGGCCGCAGCGCTGCCGCTCGGCTTCTGGCTGCCCGGAACCTACGGCGCGGCAGCGGTGCATGTGGCCGTACTGTTCGCGGTCATGACCAAGGTCGGCATCTACTCGATCCTCCGCGTGCATGGCGCACTGTTCGAGGCGGTGCCGCAGACGACCTCCGCGGACCTCCCGCTCGCCGGACTCGCACTGCCGTGGTTGCTGCCGGCGGGGCTGGCCACGCTGGTGCTGGGCGCAGCCGGGGCGCTGGCCGCGCGCGACCTGCGTGTACTGATCGCATGGCTCGTGGTGGTGTCGGCCGGTACCTTGCTCGCTGCGCTCGGGCTCGGCACGGTGCCGGCGACCGCCGCCGCGCTCTACTACCTGCCCCACTCGACGTTCGCGGCCGGTGCGGCGTTCATCGCCGTGGAGTTCATCGCACGCCGTCGGGCCGGTGGATCAGCGACGGGCGCCGCCGACTACCGGATCAACGCTGCACGGCCGGTACGCGATGCGCCCTGGGTCGCCGCGCTCTTCTTCGTGACCGCACTGGTCGTCGCGGGACTGCCGCCGGGGTCCGGGTTCATCGCCAAGATCCTGCTGCTCGATGCCGCGGCCGCGACGCCCGCGCATGCGTGGGTCTGGTCCGTCGTTCTGCTCTGCAGCCTCGTCGTGGTGGTCGCACTGGCGCGCTGTGCGAGCGCCGTGTTCTGGAGATCCTCGACAGCGGATGCGACGGCGGATGCGACGCCGGTGGAGACGCAAGGCGTCGACCCCGGCGGGCGCGGCATGCTGCTGGCGGCACTGCTGCTGCTCGGTTCCGGGCTCCTCATGGTGCTGTTCGCGCATCCGGTGTCCGGTTTCCTGCGGCAGACCGCGGCGTCCTTGGGGGCGGCATGAAGCGGCTCATCCCCTATCCGCTGCGCTCGCTGCTGCTGCTGGTCAGCTGGCTGATCCTCAACCAGACGCTGCACCCGGCGCACTGGGTCCTCGGGGCGCTGCTAGGGATCGCGCTGCCGCTGGCCTTGGCGGCGCTCACGCCGCGCGTCACGACGCTGCGCCGCGCGGGTCTCGCCCTCGCGCTGCTCGGCGTGTTCCTCAAGGACATCGTGGTCGCCAATTTCGAGGTGGCACGCCGCATCCTCGGGCCCGAGTCGGCCATCCGCCCACGCTTCGTCTGGGTGCCGCTCGATATCACCAACCCCCAGGGCATCGCCGTGCTCGCCGCGATGATCACCATGACGCCGGGCACGCTGTCCGTGGACATCACGCCCGACCGTGGCTGGCTGCTGGTGCACGCCTTCAATGTCGACGACGAAGCGGCGCTGGTCCGCGACATCCAGCAGCGCTATGAGCGGCCGCTGCGGGAGATCTTCACATGAGCCCCGTCATCCAGACCGCCGCGGACATCGCGCTGGCGATGCTGGCGCTCGCCATGCTGCTCTGCATGGTCCGCCTGCTGCGGGGTCCTTCGATGGCCGACCGCATCCTCGCGCTCGACACCCTCTACATCAACAGCCTCGCCGGGCTGATGGTGGCGGGCGTACGCCTCGAGGATCCGACCTTCTTCGATGCGGCGATCGTGATCGGCATGCTCGGCTTCGTCGGCACGGTGGCCTTCGCCAAATATCTGCTGCGGAGAGACATCATTGAATAGCGCGGCTTTGGAGAGCGGGGCTTGGGTGGATTGGATCGTCGCCGTCCTGCTGGTGGGCGGCGCCGCGTTCGCGCTCGTCGGCTCCTACGGGCTCGCCAAGCTCAGCGACTTCTACAAGCGCCTGCACGGGCCGACCAAGGCGACGACTCTCGGGGTGGGCGGCGTGCTGCTCGCCTCCTGCATCTTCTTCATGACCGCCGGACGGGGCGGCACCGAGCAGATCCTGGTCGCGCTGTTCCTGTTCATCACCGCGCCGGTGAGCGCGCATCTGCTGGTGAAGGCGGTGCTGACCCTGAACGCCGCCGACCGTCCGCCGCCGCCGGACGACGGACGACGCGACCGGTCCGTTCAGTAGACGAGGACCTTGTCGGCCTCCGAGGCCAGCCTCACCAGTACAGATCGCGTGGCGAACGCCGCCGGCTTGCCCGCGAGGTCGGCATCGGTGAGACCGCGCGCCTTGCTGGAGTTGCCGGACAGGTGGAAGCGCCCGCCCTTCTCGACGATGGTCTTGTAGTGGTCGGCGAGCTTGCCGGTGCCGAGCCCGGTCACCGAGGCCATCACGTCATCTTTGAGCAGCAGGACCGCATCGCCGGAGAGAAAGATCTGCACCGGATGCCCTTCCTCCAGCGCCGTCTTCGCCACGAGGAACGCGAGCGCGGCCTTGGTCGGGTTGTCCTGCCCGACGGTGACCTGGATCAAGAAACGCTGCTTGGCGGGCGGTGCCGCGGCGTCCTGCGCGAGGGCGGCGGTGCTGAACGGGAGGAGGATCAACAGCAGCGAGGCGAGGTATTTCATGGATTTGTCTCCGGATCGGCTCAGACCCGAGGCTAGCACAGCGCCTTCGAGCGGTCGGTCGCTGCCCCCCGGTCCACCGGCAACCCGAGCCGGTGGCAGAGACGGCCTCGCTAGCCGACGCGGCCGAGGAGGCACCAAAACGGTGCGGCGCAGCGGCCGATGAAACGACCTTCGCGTACAGTGCAATATCGTCACACCGTCGGTATAGTGTTGTGTTGGCGCCGAGTTCTGTTGCGTCAGGCCAGCAACACCGATCTCCCCATGCCCGACATCTTCCTCTCCTACAGCCGTCTGGATCAGACAGTCGCCCAGCGCTTCGCCGAGGCCTTCCAGCAGGAGGGCTTCAGCGTCTGGTGGGATGTGGTGCTGAAGCCGGGCGAAGCCTACGACGAGGTCACCGAGAAAGCGTTGAACGAGGCGAAGGCCGTCGTCGTTCTGTGGTCGAAGAACTCCGTGGGGTCGCGCTGGGTGCGCGCCGAGGCCACCCAGGGCAACGAGAACAGGACGCTGATCCCCGTGATGATCGAGCCGTGCAAGCGGCCCATCATGTTCGAGCTGACGCATACCGCGGACCTTTGCCATTGGACCGGCAGCAAGGATGATCGGGCCTGGCTCGACTACGTCGCCGAGGTACGGGCGTTCGTGCAGCGCCGTACCGCCGGCGGCGGCGAGCCCGCGCCGACGCCCGCGCCGACGCCCGCGCCGGCGATCGAGCGTCCGGTGCGGGCTGCGGCAGCAGAGGCCAAATCCATCGCGGTGCTGCCGCTGCAGAACCTGAGCCCCAACCCCGAGAACGCCTACTTCGCCTCGGGCGTCCATGAAGAGATCCTCGATCGTCTGGCCAAGATCTCCGAGCTGAAGGTCATCGCGCGCGCCGCGGTGCTGCGCTTCAACGACACCACCAAGAGCCCCAGCCAGATCGCCCGCGAGCTGAACGTCAGCACCATCATGGCCGGCAGCGTGCGGTTCGCCGGCAACAGGGTGCGGATCTCGACACAGCTCATCCGCGCCGCCGACGACACCAATCTGTGGACCGAGACCTATCAGTTCGCGCTCGACGACATCTTCGCCGTCCAGTCGGATGTGGCGCAGAAGGTGGCGGCGGCGATGCAGGCCACATTGGCGCCTGCGGAGAAGGCCGACCTCGACCGGCCGGACACCGACAACACCGCAGCGTACACGCTCTATCTGCAGCATCGTTACCAGTACGAGACGGAGCTCGCGCGCCCGACGCTGGCGCAGGACGGCTGGATCGAGTCGGGCATCCGGAGGATGTCGGAGGCGGTGACGCTGGATCCCCGCTACGCCCGAGGCTTCGCCGAGCTCGGCTGGCTGATTTGGTTCAAGGGACAGCTGAGCCCGTTGGAACAGCGCGACGCCCTGTACGACAAGGCCCTACAGCTCGCGCACAAGGCCGTCGCCATCGACCCGGCCATCTCACGCGCCTATCAGGTGATGCACCGCGTGCATTTCCACCGCCGCCAGTGGGACCAGTGGGA
>CANHFH010000010.1 GCA_947459825.1 Pseudomonadota bacterium
AGGAAGTTGATCGAGGAGATCGACTGCGGATCCGTGCCCGTGAAGTCGAAGATGCACTTATCGCCGTCGCGCCACATGCTGCACTTGATGCGATACGGACCCATGTTCAGGCCGTCGTCGCAGATGTAGTCCTCGAAGAACTGCTTGGTCTCCGGGACGTTCTGGCGGATGAGCGCCCGCATCGCACGCTTGTTGCGGTCGAGCATGGCGTCCATGGCCGAGTAGAACACGTCGTCGCCGAAGCGCTCGGCGATCTCGACGCAGCGCGCCGCCGCGGTGCGCAGCGCCGCCGTGATGGCGTTGAAGTCCGAGAGGTTCCAGTGCGGCAGACGGCAGTTGTGCAGCACGACGCGCAGCACATCCTCGTTGAGCTTGCCGGCCTTGTAGATCTTGGTGGGAGGCACGACGATGCCGTCCTCGTAGATCGTGGTGCCGTCGGTCGGCAGCGACCCCGGCACCTTGCCGCCGACATCGGTCATGTGACCGAACATCGCCGACCAGGCGATGATGCGGCCCGCACGGTAGATGGGCATCAGCATCAGCCAGTCGTTGGCGTGGCTGATGGCGCCGTTGACGGAGTACGGGTCGGAGGTGAGGAAGATGTCGCCTTCCTCGACGGTGCCGTCGTACCCCTGCATGAAGCCCCAGATGAAGGAGCCGAACTGGCCGACGACCATCTTGCCGTCGGTGTTGGCGATCATGGGGAACTCGTCATGCTGCTCGCGGATGCCTGGCGACATCGCGGTGCGGAACAGCACGGTATCCATCTCGTAGCGCGCGTTGCGCAGCGCGCTCTCGATGATGTCGATGGTGACGGTGTCGACCTTCGTCTTCTTGAAGGCCTTCTTGTTGCGCTGGATGATCGTTGCGGGCATGGACTTACTTCCTCTTGCCGGCGGCCTTCTTGGGCGCCTTGTAGTTGTCCGGGTAGATCAGGATGCAGCTCGACTTGTCCACATGGCCGGTGTGCTTCGGCAGGATGACGGTGGTCGAGTCCATCTCCATGACGATGGCGGGGCCGCGGACCTTGTTGCCGGCCTTGAGCTTCGCGCGGTCGTAGACGACGGCGGTGACGTCCTTGCCGTCCATGAACGCCTTCTGCTTGCCGACCACGGCGGCCTTCGGATCGGAGCCGCCGGCCGCGAGCGGCTGACGCTTGATCTTGATGCCCTGCCCTTGCACCGAGGCGCGCAGCGTGACGAGCTCGTGCTCGAGCGGCAGCGCGAAGGTGAACAGGCGCTTGTGCTCGGCATCGAACTTGTCGGCGACGGCCTTGAGGCCCTTCTTCTGGAGCTCCGCGAGGTCGACCTCGACCGACAAGCGCAGACCCTGGCCGTGATAGCGCAGGTCGACCTGGTAGGCCGTGGTGATCTCGGACTTCTTGACGCCCTCCGCCTCGAGACCCTTCGACGCATCTGCGGCGAGCGCCTTGAGGATCTTCTCGATCTCCTTGGCGCTCGTCTCGCTGAACTTGCGCACATAGGTGCGGGCGCGCTCGTCGCGCACCGCGGTCGTGGCATCACCCAGCGCGCAGAGGACGCCCGGTCCCGGCGGGATGATCGACGGCCAGGATCCGAGGAGGCGCGACAACGCATTGGCGTGCAGGGGGCCCGCGCCGCCGAACGCTATCAAGGCGTAGTCGCGCGGGTCGTAGCCCTGCTCGACCGACACCAGGCGCAGCGCACCGACCATGTTCTCGTTGACGATGTTGTAGATGCCTTGCGCGGCCTGCTTGGTGTTGAGGCCGAGCGCATCGCCGACCTTCTTGACGGCGGTCTGCGCGAGCTCGCGGTTGAGCACCATATCGCCGCCGAGCTTCTGCATCTCGGGGAGATAACCCAGCACGATGTTCGCATCGGCGACCGTGGGCTCGGTTCCGCCGCGGTTGTAGGCCGCAGGACCGGGATCGGCGCCCGCCGACTGCGGACCGACGCGCAGCGCCTTGGTGAGCTCCGGCACGTGGGCGATCGAGCCGCCGCCCGCACCGACCGTGCGGATGTCGACCGACGAGGCGCGCACGGTGACATCGCCGACCGTGGTCTCACGACGCAGGCGCGGCTGACCGCCCTGGATCAGCGCGACGTCCGTCGAGGTGCCGCCGACATCGACGGTCAGCAGGTTCGGGAAGCCCGCCTGCACCGCGACCCACAGCGCGCCCGTGACGCCGCCTGCGGGGCCGGACATCAGCAGGTTGACCGGGTACTCGGCGGCCGACGCGGCCGAAGCGAGACCGCCGTCGGAGCGCAGGATGTGCAGCTTGACGTCCTTCGCGACCTTGTCGAGCTTCGCCTTGAGGTTGCGGACATACCTGTCGACGCGCGGACGGACATAGGAGTTGGCGACCGTGGTGACGGTGCGCTCGTACTCCTGCATCTCCGGGACGACATCGGACGAGAGCGACACCGGCGTATCCGGCAGCTCCTCGCGAGCGATCTCGCGCACGCGCTGCTCGTGGGCGGGGTTCGCGAAGGAGTTGATGAGCGAGACGGTGAGGGCCTCGATCTTCTGCGCCTTCAGCGAGCGCAGGCTCTTGCGCAGCGCCTCCTCGTCGAGGCCGCGCACCACCTCGCCTTTTGCGCTCACGCGCTCATCGGCCTCGATGGTGCACGCGAGCGGCGCCATCGGGAGCGACTTGTTGTAGATGATCCAGCCGCCCAGGCCGCCCGGCACGTAAGAACGCGCGATCTGCAGCACCTGTCGGTAGCCCTTGGTGGTGACGAGACCGCAGCGTGCACCGGTGCCGGTGAGCACGGTGTTGGTCGCGACCGTGGTGCCGTGCATCACATGGTCGATCTGCTTCGGATCGATGCCGGCGCGTTCGCAGACGCGCTGGATGCCGTTGAGCACGCCGACGGACTGGTCGGCAGGCGTGGAAGGGACTTTGGCGGACCAGGTCTGGCCCGACTTCTCATGGACCAGCAGCAGGTCGGTGAACGTGCCGCCGACATCTACACCGAGACGATATGACATGCGCCCCCCTTGGGCTAAAGTCTGAGCGTGGAAAAACGGAGTATCCGACCTCGCCGCTTCTCGCGCAATGCGTCGATGTCCATCCACTTGGACATCCGGGCCGATGCGTCACGCAGCGGTCGGTATGGGCGAGGCGTTCGGCGCCGCGATCAGGCCGCTTGCGACGAGGGCTTCGGGAAACTGCCGGCCTTCACCAGCATGCCGGGCACCGGGCGACCCAAAGCCTGTTGCAGCCACTCCCCGGTCGCGATCAGGCGCTCGAGGTCGACGCCCGTGGCGACACCCGAACGCGACAACAGGTAGACCAGATCCTCGGTGGGGATGTTGCCGGTCGCGGCCGGCGCGAACGGGCAGCCGCCGATGCCGCCACAGCTCGAATCCAGCGTCGCCACCCCGGCTTCCACCGCCGCATAGGCGTTGGCCAGACCCGTGTTGCGGGTGTTGTGGAAGTGGGCGCGCAGCCGGACTCCGGGCAGGGCCTCACGGACGCGACCGAAGATCTCGGCGACCTGGGCGGGGACGCCGACGCCGATGGTGTCCGCGAAAGCGATCTCGTAGGGACTGCCCTCCGCCACCCGACGCGCGACCTCGATGACCCGACCGACGGGCATCTCGCCCTCGAATGGGCAACCGAACGAGGCGCCGATCGTGATGGTCGCGCGGATGCCGGCCGCCTTCGCCTCACGAGCGATCTCTAGCCAGGCGGCGACCGATTCGTCGGTGCCCACGCCCTGGTTGCGGCGGTTGAAGGTGTCACTGGCGACCACCGCCATGCCGATCTCGTTGCAGCCCGCCGCGACGGCGCGGTCGTAGCCTTTGCGGTTGAGCACGAGCCCGATATAGCTCACGCCCTCGCGGCGGCGCAGGCCGGCGAGCACCTGCTCGGCGTCGGCCATCTGCGGGACTTTCTTGGGGTTGACGAAGCTCGTGACCTCGACCCTCTTCAACCCCGAGTCGATCAGCCGCTCGATGAACTCGACCTTGGCTGCGGTCGGGACGACTCCCGGCTCGCTCTGCAGGCCATCGCGGGGACCGACTTCGACGATCTCGATGCTGCGGGACATGCTCGCTCCTTGTCACCCGACGCCCGGGACGGCGCGCCAAGGCCGATTCTAGCAACCCTCCCTCCCGGTCGGCGGCGACCTTGACCGCGCACGCGCCAGCCTTGACCGCGCACGAGTGGGTGGGTACAAGTTCGCCCGGTCCCATCCTCCTCATCCTGCCGAGGTAAGCAGAATGTCCGTCGACCCGAACTTCAAACGCGGCCCGCTCTCCGACCTGCGCGTCATCGAGATGGGCACCCTGCTGGCGGGCCCCTTCTGTGGGCAGTTGCTGGGGGACATGGGAGCCGAGGTCATCAAGGTTGAGCCGCCGGGTCAGGGCGACCCGATGCGCAACTGGGGACGCCAGAAAGCCGGTGAACCCTCGCTGTGGTGGCCGGTGGTGGCCCGCAACAAAAAGGCCATCACGCTGGACATGCGCCAAGAGGAAGGTCAGAGCATTCTCAAGGACTTAGTCAGGAATGCTGATTTTTTACTTGAGAATTTCCGACCCGGTACGCTCGAGAAGTGGAACTGCGGTTACGAGGAGCTCGCCAAGATCAACCCGCGACTGATCATGATCCGGGTGTCGGGGTACGGTCAGACGGGCCCCTACTCGCACCGCGCCGGGTTCGGCGCCATCGGCGAGGCGATGGGTGGCATGCGCTATGTGGTCGGCGACCCCTCCACTCCGCCCTCGCGCATGGGCATCAGCATCGGCGATGAATTGGCCGCCACCTTCGCCTGCCTCGGGGCCCTCTCCGCCCTGCACTACCGCGAGAAGACGGGCCACGGTCAGGTCGTCGACTCGGCGCTCTACGAGGCCGTGCTCGCGATGATGGAGTCGCTCATCACCGAGTACGACAAGATGGGCTATATCCGCGAGCGCACCGGCGCCATCCTGCCGAACGTCGCGCCGTCGAACGTCTACAAGACCAGCGACGGCCTGGTGCTCATCGCCGCCAACCAGGACACGGTGTTCGGCCGGCTCTGCGACGCGATGGGTCAGAAGGAGTGGCCGAAGGACCCTCGCTTCGTGAACCACCAGGCCCGCGGCACGAACCAGAAACTGCTCGACGGTCTCGTCGAGGCATGGACGCAGACGCTGACCACGCGCGAGGTGCTCGAGGCGATGGACAAGCACGGCGTCCCCGCCGGGCTCATCTACCGCGCGCCCGACATGCTCGAAGACCCGCACTTCAAGGCCCGCAACGCCATCGTCCAGACCAAGCACCCGTACTTCGGCGACCTCAAGATGCAGAACGTCGCGCCGAAGCTTTCGGCGACGCCGGGTGGTATCCACTCGGCCGCGCCCACCGATCTCGGTCAGCACAACGACGAGGTGTACGGCAAGCTGCTCGGGTTCTCGGCGGAGCGTCTGGCGGCGCTGCGCGCGTCCAAGGTCATCTGACGGTGCGTGCAGCGTGAGCGAGTCTCTGCAGGACAACTACGCCCGCGGCGGTTTCGGCCAGTCGATGCCCTGGGGGCGTCGCCCGGCGCTGCTCGTCATCGACTTCGTCCGCGCGTATCTCGTCCCCGGTTCGCCGCTGTATGCGGGCGTGGAGCAGGCTCGCGTCGATTGCGAGACCTTGCTGCGGGCCGCGCGCAAGGCCGGCATCCCGGTGCTCCACACCCGCGTCGAGTTCCAGCCCGGCGGTCGCGATGGCGGTGTGTTCTTCCGCAAGTTGCCGGCGCTCGCCTGCTTCGAAGCCGGGCGTCATCCGGAGCTCGCGGCGTTCGCCGAGGGCCTCGAGCCCGTCGTCGGTGAGACCGTCATCACCAAGCAGTACGCGAGCGCGTTCTTCGGCACCTCGCTCGCCTCGACGCTGACCGCGCTCGGCGTCGATACGCTGCTCATCGCGGGACTCTCTACCAGCGGCTGCGTGCGCGCCAGCGCCGTCGACGCCTGCCAGCACGGCTTCGTGCCGGTGGTGGTGCGCGAGGCGGTCGGTGACCGTGCGCCGGGCCCGCATGAGGCCAACCTCTTCGACCTGCAGGCGAAGTACGCCGAAGTCGCTCCGCTCGCCACCGTTCTCCAATATCTCGGAGCCCCATGAGCACGCTAGGCCCCATCAGCTGCGTCACGATCGCCACGCTCGACGTGCAGCGCATGATCGACACCTACCATCTGCACCTCGGCTACGAGCTGGTCGATCACGGCAGGATCAGCCCCGCACAGGCGCGGCTATGGGGGCGGTCGGGGCTCGCGGGGCGACGCTATGCCTCGATGCTGCCGGGTGGTGACGGACCGACCTTCATCCGATTCGTGGAGAGCCGTGTGCCGGCCGACTATGTGCCTTTCCGACACATGGGTTGGAATGCGGCCGAACTCATGGTGCAGGACACCGACGGCATCGCGGCCCGGTTGGAGGGCTCACCGTTCCGCATCATCGGTCCGCCGGCCGACCTGTCCTTCTCCGACAAGATCCGCGCCATGCAGGCGCTGGGACCCGCGCAGGAATCGATCTACCTGACCTCGTTCAAGGAGAAGATGGCGGAGTTCGATACGCCGGAGGCGCGGCATTATGTGGATCGCGTGTTCATCGTCATCCTCGGTGGACCGTCGGTGAAGGTGGTCAACGACTTCTACCATCGACATTTCGGCGTCGCGATCTCGCCCGTGATGCCGGCGGTGATCTCCGTGCTGTCCAACGCCCAAGGCTTGCCGGCCGACACGCCGCACGACCTCGCGGCGCTCGCGCTTCAGGGTCAGTCCTTCATCGAGGCCGACACCATGCCGTCAGCGACGCTGCCGCGCGGCGGACTCGAGGGCGAACTTCCGCCCGCCATCGCGATGGTCAGCTTCGGCGTCGATCGGCTCCCCGAGGGACTCGACTACCTGGCATCGCCCGTGGCGTTGCCGGAAGCGCCCTACCACGGTCGCCGCGTCGCGGTGGCGGTCGGCGCTGCCGGGGAGTGGATCGAGCTCATCGAAAAGGGCGGCTGACCGTCGGGCCCGTGCGCTGTGCGGCCACGGGCATCGAGCCGGCTGACGGCGTGGCAGACGGTGGGTAGGATGCCCTCATGAGCGCATTCAAGCACCATGACATGCTCCCTACCCCGGACCACGACGAGCAGGCGCGCCAGGACTTCGTGGCATCGCTGCGCGGGCATCTGTCGGGGCGGTTGATGCCCGGTGCCTACCAGATCTACGAGCGGCGTGTGGCCCCGGCGCTGCGCGCCGAACTCGGCCGTGAACCCGACGAGACCGAAGTGCGCCGCGCGATGACCCGCGAGCCCTACTACCAGTTCTGGAGCGCGATGCAGCGGCGCAGCCAGGAGATGCTCTGGGAGTCGGTGATCGATCCGACGGAGCGCGAACTGCCGGCGCTCATCGATCGCGCGAAGTCACGCGCCAAGCCGGCCGTGAAGGCGCCGGGGGCGCCGAAGGCGTTGAAGACATCGAAGGAGCCGAGGGCGGCGCGGGGTCGGCGGCGTGGCAGCCTGCGCCTCGACCCGTCGTTGCCCCTGCCCCGCTACCACGCGGCGGTCGACATCCATCTGCAACCGGGCGCTTACCACACCGACTCCACCGCCGACGATGTCGCGGCCGGCGTTATCTACGACAAGGGCCTCGACCTCTACATGGGCGGTGCGCTCGGCGCCGAGAACGGGCTGATGGGCGAGACGCTGGTCGCGTATGTGAAGGAGCGGCACCCCGCCCTTCGGCCGCGCCGGGTCCTCGACATGGGTTGTGCGATCGGCAACAGCACCGTCGTCTGGGCGCGCGCCTTCCCGGAGGCCGAAGTCCACGGCATCGATGTCGGTGCGCCGGTGCTGCGCTACGCGCATGCGCGGGCGGAAGGCTTCGGTGCCCCGGTCCACTTCAGCCAGCAGAACGCCGAGGGCACGGACTTCGGGTCCGGCAGCTTCGATCTCGTCGTCTCGCACATCATGCTGCATGAGACCTCCAAGCCCGCGCTGCAGCGCATCTTCGCCGAGTGCCGACGCCTGCTGCGTCCGGGCGGGCTGATGCTGCATCTCGAGATCCCGCGCGGTCACACGGTGTTCGAGCAGTTCATGCACAACTGGGAAAGCTACAACAACAACGAGACCTTCAGCCGCTACATGACGCACATCGACCTCGCCGCCGAGGCCGTCAAGGGCGGCTTCGCGCGCTCCGAGGTCCGGGTCGATGAGTTCGCGATGCAGATGTCCGTGGCACAGATGAACTACGCCGAGAACTTCATCTGGAAGATCCTGGCGGCTGAACGCTGATGGCGCGCCGCAGGACCCCGGCGCGGAGCAAGGCCGCCCGCAAAGGCTCGACGAAGGCCGCCCCGACACCGGTCCGTCTGCCGCGGATCGCCAAAGGCAAGAAGCCGCAGTACTTCAGCGATCCGGCCATCGACAAGCTGTTGTGGATGACCATGACGCTGATGGAGGAGCTGTCGGTGGCGCGCGATCGGATCGACACCCTCGAGCGGGTGCTGGACGAGCGCGGAGTGCTACGACAGAAGGACGTCGAGGGGTACACGCCCGACCCCAAGGCCCGATCGGCGCGAGCGACACGCCGCGCGGACTTCGTCGACCGGATGATGAGAGCCGCGCAGGCCGAACTCAGCGCCTCGTCCTCCGCAGCGGACCCCCACGAGGAGGCTCGCCGCGCGGTCGAGGGCTGAGCCCGCGCTGGAAATCTGCGGCGGCCGCCGTCAGCGCGCGCGCAGCTTCCAGTAACCGGCCAACCGTGCGAGGAACGGGTCCTTGACCGCGTCGAACGCGGTCACGGCGCCGGTCTTGTCCCCGGTCTTGAGGCGCGCGACGCCGAGCGACAGGTTGGCCTCGTCGACGGCCTTCACACCGCCCTTGGCGAGCCCACGCTCGATCGAGGCGACGGCTTCAGCAGGCTGCCCGTAGCTCAGAAAGGCCTGACCGACCCGCACTTCGGCGACGCCGGTCTTCTGGGCAGCGGCCTCCTTGGACTGCCTCGCGAGCGAAGCACGGTCCGGGGCGGCGGCGGCCTTCGACTGCTGCAGCAGGTTGGCGGCGCCCGGCGTCGTCTTGCCCGGGCCGCCGAACTTTCCGGCAGCGATGGCGGCCTCGATGACGGCTTGGGCCTCGCCCGGATAGCCCTTCTCCATGGCGAGCGACGCGTACTCGGCGACATCGTCGCCGCCCTTCAGGGCGCCGACCTCGTAGGCGAAACGCAGCACATTGAGGTTCTGATCGGTCGGGGCGTCGCGCATGGTCAGCAGGAACAGGTTGCCCCACGCCTCGTCGCTGGGCGCGTACGCCACCTGCTTCTCTACGGCGCGTCGGGTGCACTTGTCGTCCTTCATGCGGACACAGGCGCTCGCCCAGAGATTGAGCGGCAGATCGGGAGGCGTCTCGTTTCGCTGCTCCATCTCCGTCACCCACGGTTCGACGAAGGCCGCCACCGCGGCGTTGTCGGGGATGAGGTAGAGCGCCTGCGCGGTGAGTTGCCGCACATCACGGTTGCCGGGATCCGCCTGCGACGCACGACGCCCGAAGTCCGCCGCGCGACGGTAATCCTTGAGCTGGTAGTTCACCTGGGTCAGCTGCCGGAGACGCAGCTTGCGCCCCTCCTCGTCGATGAAGCCGTTCGCCTCACCGACCTCGAGACCCTTGGCCAAGGCCGGTTCCGCGGCGGCGAAATTGCCGCTGCGTGCCGCGCACACGGTGCGCAGTTCGCTCACCGCATAGTCGTCGTACGGCGTCTTGTCGGGCACGGCGTCGGTGCCCGACAGCACCGCCAGGCAGTCGGCCCACTTCTCGGCCTTGATCGCGGCCTGCGCCGCTTGAGCCTGCTTGATGATCGACTTGCTGACGGTCGGCGGCTTCGGCTTTCCACCGGACTGCGCCGCAGCGACGCCGCCTACAAAGGCCGCCGAGAGCACGATCAGGGACGACAGCGCGACAGGGTTGACGTGACGCAGGGTCATGGCTGGCTCTCCGATGGATTGACGACGGCGTTACTGGGCGCGCAGCGCCCAGAGCTTGGCGACACGCTCGAGGCTCGGGTCGCCCTTGACGGCCTTGAAGGCCTTCGAGGCTGCGGCCTTGTTGCCGGCCTTGAGCTGGGCGAGTCCGAGGACGAGCTGGGCCTCGCCCGGGGTCTTGCCGTTGTTCTTGCGGACGGCGCGCTCGGCGGCGGCGACCGCCTGGGCGTTCTGACCGTAGCTCATGAAGGACTGCGCCACGCGCAGGTCGTCGTCGGCAGACGCGCCAGCGGCCGCTGCGCGATCGGCCGCCGCAAGGCCGGCCTTGTCCGCGGCGACGCGGGACTTGGCGGTGTTGAGCAGACGGGTGTTGCGGTCGATGTCACGCTGCTCGGTGAAGACCTTGCGTGCGAACGCCGTCTCCATGACCGACAGCGCCTCGCCCGGCAGGCCGCGCTCGAGCGCGAGCTGCGCGTGCTCGGTGTAGTCGCTGCCGCGCGAGAGGGCGCCGACCTCGGAGGCGAGGCGGAACGCGTTCAGCTGGGTCACGTCGGGGCCGCCCTTAAGCATCGACTGCATCAAGCTCGCCCAACCTTCGGGGTTCGGGTAGTAGGTGACGAGCTTCTCGAAGCCTGCGGTCTCGCAGGCCGTGTCCTTCAGCTTGATGCAGGAATTGAGGTTCAGCTGCAGGTAGTTCTGGCGCGGCGCCTGGCCGCGACGCTCAGCCTGCGAGATCAGGTCGGCGGTGAAGGCGCGCGTCGCCTTGAAGTCGCCCTGCTGGTAGAACGACTGTGCCATCAAGGTGTTGACGTCGCCGTCGGCGAAACCGCCCTTCTGCGCCTGCCGACCGTACTCGATCGCACGCGGGTAGTTGCGGGCGTTGTAGTGCAACTGCATCAGCGCCTTGACGCGCGCGCCCTTGTTGGACGCGTACTGGGAACCGAGGTTCGTCTCATAGGCGCGGATCGCCGTGCCGGTGTCGCCCGAGGACAGCGCGCAGAAGCCGCGCAGTTCGTTGATCACGAACTGATCGTAGGACGACAATCCGCCCGACCCTTCCGCCTCGCGCAGCTTGCCGAGGCACTCGCCCCAACGGCGCGACTTGCTCGCGGTCTGCGCCGCAGCGAGGGTCTTCGCGACGCCCTTGCTGACGGACTGCGCATCCGCTGCCGGGGACGCCAGCATCAGGGCCGCCGCGGCGACCGCCAAACCCAGGGAACGATAGCCGACAACTCGCTTGATCATGGTGTTCCTCTCGATGCAGCCGTCCGGGCCGCATAAAAAAATTCGCCGCATCCGGGAGGGATGCGGCGAGGTGTCTGTCAGCGCCTGGCCTCGCCGGCCTGTACGCCTCAGTCCGCGAATTCCGCCACGTTGACGAAACCGATCTTCTTCATGCGGTTCCGCTGGGCAGCCGCCAATACACGGGCGACGACATCGTACTTCGCACGCTTGTCAGGACGCATGTGCAGTTCAGGCTGCGGATCCTTCTGGGACTCGACCCGGAAGTACTTCTCCAGCGCGTCAACACCGGAGACGGCCGTGCCGTTCCAGAGGATGGTGCCATCGAAATCGATCTCGATGGTGATGACCTCGGGCTGCACCGGCGGCGGCGGCGCGTTGGTCGGCCGCGGCATGTCCAGCTTCACCGCGTGTGTCATCACCGGGATGGTGATGATGAACATGATGAGGAGCACCAGCATGACGTCGATGAGCGGCGTCGTGTTGATCTCGCACATCGCGCCGTCATCGGCGGAATTCCCTACGCTCATTGCCATGGTCGTATCCCCTTCCGCTCAGCGGGAGCCGCGCATACCGCGGTCCGGTTCCGTGATGAAGCCTACCTTGACGACGCCACCGCGCTGGATGGAGTACATCACGCGGCCGATGTCCTCATAACGCGCTTCGCCGTCGCCGCGGATGTGGATCTCGGGCTGAGGATCCTTGACCGCCTCCACCTTCACGAGCTCGATGAGCGCGTTGGTGTCGGATACCGGCGTGTTGTTCCAGTAGATCTGCCCTTCCGAGTCCACCGCCACCGTGATGTTCTCGGGCTTGGTCTGGGTCGCGATGTTCGCCGCCTTGGGCAGCGACACCTTGACCGTCTTCGTGATCACCGGGATGGTGATCAGGAAGATGATCAGCAGCACCAACATGACGTCCACGAGGGGCGTCGTGTTGATCTCGTTGATCGGCGCTTCTTCGCCGTCCTTCGATCCCACGCTCATCGCCATTTCAGGTCACCTCTGCCCGGAAGAGCCGGGATGGGGAGACCCCCCATCCCGGCGCCAAGCCGGATGTTGACTGGAGTCCGTCCGATCTCACTTCTTCGGGGCGGCGGCGGGAGCCGACTGCGGCACCGCGACGCGCGCGCCCGTCACGATGGAGTCGTGCAGGTCGGCGGTGAAGCCGTTCAGGTCGGCCTGGATCTGCTTGTTGCGACGGCCGAGCCAGTTGTAGGCCATGACCGCCGGCACTGCGACCGCGAGGCCGATGGCGGTCATGATGAGCGCCTCACCGACGGGTCCCGCGACCTTGTCGATGCTCGCCTGCCCGGACACGCCGATCGCCACGAGCGCGTGGTAGATGCCCCACACCGTGCCGAACAGGCCGACGAACGGCGCCGTGGAACCGATGGTGGCGAGCACCGCGAGACCGCCCGACAGGTTGAGGTTGATGCTGTCGAGGGAGCGCTGCAGCGACATGGTCACCCACTCGTGCAGGCCGACGCGGTCGCCGGCGGCGCGGCTCTCGAGGTGCTGCTGCGCGCGCAGGCCGTCCTCGGCGATCGAGCGGTAGGTGTCGTCCTTCGGAAGCTTGTCGACGGCCTCACGGACCGAGCCGGCGGACCAGAACTTCTGGCCGACGAGCTTGGCGGAGGTCATGAGCTTGCGCTGGTCGAGCAGCTTCATGACGAGGATGTACCAGGTGACGAGCGACATGATCACCATGATGATCAGTGTGCCCTTGGCGACCCAGTCTCCCGCGGCCCACATGGCCTGAAGACCGAACGGATTCTCAACGACGGTGGTGGCGGCTTGGTTTTCCATGATTTCCTCTGGCTTGAATCGGTGCGGGCCATCTGCCCGCCACCGGGAAAGTGTTGCGGTGGGGTAGAACTGCTCGGATCAGTCGGTCAGCTTGAAGCGCACATTGAACTGCGTGCACATCTCTACAGCGGTACCGTCCTCCGTGCCCGGAGCGAAGCGCGCCCGGCGGGCCCACTTCACGGCGGCCTCGTCAAGCGACGCGGTGCCCGAACCGTTGGTCACGGTGGGATCGCCGGCGACGCGACCGTCGGGGCCGACGCAGGCCCGCACCGTCGTGACGCCCTCGATCTCAGCGCGGCGCGCCGAGGCCGGGTAGAACTCGTCGGTGGAAGGCGAACGGCGCGTGTCGAGCTTGGGCGCCACGCGGACGGCCTTGCGTTCGACCGGCGCCGCGACAGGCGGCGGCGGCGGAACCGGACGATCGGTGACGTTGCTGATCGCCGTGGTGTTCGTCTCCATCGGGATGTCGATGACGACATCCGGCGGCGGCACCTGCACCGGCGGGCGCTCCATCTGGGGCGGCGGCGGCGGCGGCGGCTTGTCTTCGGGCTTGATCTCTTCGATGAGATCGGTCTGGAGCGGCGCAGCCACGACCTCCACCACCTTGCGCGCAAGGCCCGAGACCAGGCCATAGAGCAGCAGGACGTGGAAGGCGATGATGCCTACAAGGACGCCGGTCCGGCGCGAGTTGTTCCGTTGTACGTATACGGCCATGGTCTCTCGTGTTCGCCTCGTGCGGCGACAGCCCGCCCGATTCCGCGCGACACGTGCGGGAAACTACCCGCCTTCCATGTCACGCGCAACCTCAACTTCGTCGACACCCCGTGACCGGTGCGCCGCCGAAGACCTGTAACCAATCCGACATCTGCATCCGGGTGGGGTTCCCTCCGCCGCCGATGCATCGGATCTCCGCAGGGGAAGCGTCGCATTCCTGCAAACGCATTCTGTGTCGTCGCATCTGACGCGCGTACCGTCACACCCCCTTAGCCACTGAACTTTAACCGCCCTCCGACGACCTGACAACCTGTCCTAAGTGGGTATCGCGACGGACACCTCGCTTCAGTCGGTCACGGCCCCGGTCGAGGCGCTGCTGACGACCCGCGCAAATTTCGCCAGAACGCCTTCAGTGGCGTAAGGCCGCGGCGCTTTCCACTTGCGTCGACGGGCTTTGAGCTCGGACGCCGTCAACGCGACATCGATACGTCGCCGCACCGCATCGATCGTCACCCGGTCGCCGTTGCGCAGCAGCGCGAGCGGGCCGCCGTCGGCGGCCTCCGGCGAGATATGTCCGACGACGAAGCCGTGGCTGCCGCCCGAGAAACGCCCGTCGGTGATGAGCGCGACCTTGTCACCGAGTCCGCGTCCCATGATCGCGCCGGTGGGGCTCAGCATCTCGCGCATGCCCGGTCCGCCGCGCGGACCCTCGTAGCGGATCACCACGACATCGCCCGCCTTGACCTTGCCGGCGAGGATCGCTGCGGTGGCTTTCTCCTCGCCGTCGAAGACCCGTGCGCGGCCCGAGAACGACAGACCTTCCTTGCCCGTGATCTTCGCCACCGCGCCCTCGGTCGCGACGTTGCCGTAGAGCACGACGAGATGGCTGTCGGGTTTGATGGGCGCTTCGAAGCTGCGCACGATGTCCTGGCCCGCCGGATACGCGCCGACGCCCGCGAGGTTCTCCCGCAGCGTGCGCCCCGTGACGGTGAGGCAGTCGCCATGCAGCAGACCGCGGTCGAGCAGCATCTTCATCAGCGGCTGGATGCCGCCGATGGCGATGAGCTCGGACATCGCGTATTTCCCGCTCGGGCGGAGGTCCGCCAACACCGGCACGCGCTTGCCGATGCGCGTGAAATCGTCCAGCGAGAGCTTCACATGCGCGGCGCGTGCGATGGCGAGCATGTGCAGCACGGCGTTCGTGGAACCGCCGAGCGCGATGATGACCGTGATCGCGTTCTCGAAGGCTTTGCGCGTCAGGATGCGGCGCGGCGTGATGCCGGCCTCGACGAGCCGCACCACGGCCTCGCCCGCGCGGCGGCAGTCATCGCGCTTGCTCTGGCCGACCGCCTCCTGGGCCGAGCTGTCCGGCAACGAGAGACCCAATGCCTCGATCGCCGAGGCCATGGTGTTCGCGGTGTACATGCCGCCGCAGCTACCGGGACCGGGGATGGCGGTGCGCTCGACCTCGGCGAGCTCCTCGTCGCTCACCTTCCCCGCCGCATGTCCGCCGACCGCCTCGAACACCGAGACGATGTCGCGGCGCTTCGCGCCGGGACGGATGGTGCCGCCGTAGACGAACACGGACGGCCGGTCGAGCCGCGCCATGGCGATCGCGCAGGCGGGCATGTTCTTGTCGCAGCCGCCGAGCGCGACGAACCCGTCGAAGCCCTCCGCCCCGACCACGGCCTCGATCGAGTCGGCGATGATCTCGCGCGAGACCAAAGAATAGCGCATGCCGGGCGACCCCATCGAGATGCCGTCGGAGACGGTGATGGTGTTGAACAGCACGGCCTTGCCGCCCGCCGCGTTGACGCCGCGCTCGGCCTCGGCGGCGAGTTCGTTGAGGTGCATGTTGCAGGGCGTGAGATTCGCCCAGCTCGAGGCGATGCCCACCTGTGGCCGTCGGAAGTCCGCGTCGGTGAACCCCACCGCGCGCAGCATCGCCCGGGACGGCGTCTGCTTCGGTCCGTCGACGACCAAGCGCGACCAGCGCCGCGGATCGACGACTGCGGCGGGTTTCTTCACGGACTTGGCACGGGTCGGCTTGGACGGGGGCATCGAGGGTTCCTCGTGGTGATGACTTCGGACGGTGTGGTCTTGCGGGTCGGTCAGCCGATGCGTTCGCGTATCAGCCGGTGCGCCATGCGCAGGCAATGCGCCTCGCCGCCCAACGGTCGACCCGGACGCTCGCGCGGATTCCAGGCGTAGAGATCGAAGTGCGCCCAAGGCGTGCCTGCGGTGACGAAGCGGCGCAGGAAGAGCGCACCGAATATCGCACCGGCGAACGCGGACGGCGCCACGTTGGACAGGTCGGCGTTGCGGCTCGCAAGTTCATCGTCGTAGCCGTCCCAGAGCGGCATCGGCCATACCGGGTCATGGACCGCGTCACCGCAGCGCTGCGCCGCAGTGAGCAGATCGGCGTCGTTGCTGAAGGCCGCGGGAAGATCCGGGCCGAGCGCCACCCTCGCCGCACCGGTCAGCGTCGCGAAATCGAGCAGCAGCGCCGGAGACTCGCTGCAAGCCTCGGTCAGGGCATCGGCGAGCACCAGCCGCCCCTCCGCGTCGGTGTTGTTGACCTCGACGCTGAGGCCGCGCCGCGAGCGCAGCACATCGCCCGGTCGGTAGGCGTCGCCGCCGATCGCGTTCTCGACCGCGGGGATCAGCAGGCGCAAGCGCACGGGTGCGCGCCGCGCCATCAGCAAGCCGGCGAGTCCGAGCGCGACCGCAGCGCCGCCCATGTCCTTCTTCATGAGCGCCATACCAACGGAGGGCTTGATGTCGAGGCCGCCGGAGTCGAAGCAGACGCCCTTGCCGACGAGGGTGACCTTAGGGTGGCGCTCGTCGCCCCATCGGAGATCGATCAGCCGCGGCTCGCGCGATGCCGCGCGGCCCACCGCGTGGATCATCGGATAGTTCGCGGCCAGCAGCTCTTCACCCACGAGCACTCGGCAGTCGGCTCCGTGGGTCGCGGCCACCGCGCGCACCGTGTCGGCAAGCTCGGCGGGGCCGAGCGAATTGGCGGGACGGTTGATGAGGTCACGCGCTTCGGCGCAAGCCCTCGCCTCACGCTCCGCCGCGGAGACATCGGCGCCGACCGGCGGCAGCAACCGCGCCCGGACGGGCGGCGCAGGACGGGATGCGGCGGACGCGGGTCGGGTCGCACCCGACACCCAGCCGAGCACCGCGTGGGTCGCCGACCCGCCCGGCAGGTCCTGCGCGAATCGATACACGCCAGGAGGCAGCTTGTCGGGCAATCCGGCGATCTGCCAAGGGCTCAGCGCGTCCAGGCCAGGACCCGCACCCAACCCAGCCAACACCCCGGCGACCGCGCCGGAAGGATCCGGCAACACGAGTACGCGATGCCGCTCGCCGTTGAATTGATGCGCCTCGACCCACGCCGACACCGCCGCCGGCTGCGCCGCGCGCCAGGCAGCGACCTCGGACTCGCGCAGCAACCAGATCGGCACCGATGGCGCGGCGGCGCGCACAAGAGGGTCGGAGACCGCGTTCGGGTCCCCGCTGGCGACAGACTCGGATGGGGCTGACATGTGCGCCATGTTAGCCCGAAAATCCGCGGCCTCGGCAGCGACCGCGGCGCGCGTGCGTTGACACCCCTCTGCCCCCCGTGCTTGAATTATCGGATGTTCCGCACCGTCCAATCGCTTGCAAACGCCTCCGGGTCCGCCCCGCTGGCGACGCTAGCCCTTGCGACGCAGCTACCCCTTGCGGGTGGCGGGTGCGGGTCACGCGCCGGGTCCTGAGCCAAAAGCCAGCCCCGGCCGCGCGCCGAGACAAGGGGACCCCGCACCGGCCGACCGCCGATGCGGGGTTTTTTTTCGGGTCACGGAATCTTCGGATCATGCAAACGGGAGTCGAGAGATGAAGCTTTATTCGCGTAAGGATGTCGACAAGAAGGCGCTGAAGGGCGCGCGGATCTGCGTGCTGGGTTACGGCAGCCAGGGACGCGCGCACGCGCTCAACCTGCGCGACAGCGGCCATGATGTCGTCATCGGTGTCCGCAAGGGCGACAGCTGGAAGAAGGCGAAGACGGACAAGTTGCCGGTGATGGAGCCGGCCAAGGCCGTCGTCGGCGCCGATCTCATCGCGATGCTCGCGCCCGACCTCGCGCAGAAGGACCTCTACAAGTCGGCCCTCGGCGGCGTCAAGAAGGGCGCCACCCTGCTCTTCGCCCACGGCTTCAACGTCCACTTCGGCCAGATCAAGCCGCGCAAGGACCTCGATGTGGTGCTGATCGCGCCCAAGGGTCCGGGCGATCTCGTACGTCGCCAGTACGAGCAGGGTCGCGGCGTGCCCGCGCTGCTCGCGGTGCACCAGGATGCCAGCGGCAAGGCCTTCTCCAAGGCCCTCGCCTACGCTGACGGTATCGGTGGTACCCGCGGCGGTGTGTTGCAGACGACCTTCGCGGAGGAGACCGAGACGGACCTCTTCGGCGAACAGGCCGTGCTCTGCGGCGGCGCGACCGAACTCGTCGTCCGCGGCTTCGAGACCCTGGTCGAGGCCGGCTATCAGCCCGAGGTCGCCTACTTCGAGTGCATGCACGAGCTCAAGCTCATCGTCGACCTGCTGCACGAAGGCGGCATCTGGAAGATGCACAAGTTCATCAGCGAGACCGCCAAGTACGGCGATCTGACCCGCGGCCCGCGCGTGGTGACCAAGAAGACCAAGGCCGAGATGCGGAAGATCCTCAAGGAGATCCAGCAGGGCAAGTTCGCCCGCCAGTGGATCCGCGAGAACAAGACCGGCCGCAAGAAGTACGAAGCGATGCTCAAGGCCGACCTCGATCGTCCCATCGAGAAGGTCGGCTACGCGCTGCGCGCCCGCATGCCCTGGCTCGACCAGGGCCGTTGATGCGGCCCGCACGCTGACCGCCGCCAGACCAGCACACGGAGACCCGTCCATGAGCCCGAATGCCGACCGCGTGATGATCTTCGACACCACGCTGCGCGACGGCGAGCAATCGCCCGGATGCAGCATGACGCAGCCCGAGAAGCTGCGCGTGGCGAAGGCGCTGGCGGATCTAGGCGTCGACATCATCGAGGCCGGTTTTCCGGCGGCGTCGCCGGGCGATTGGGACTCGGTGAACGCCGTGGCGCGCGAGGTCGAAGGACCGATCATCTGCGGCCTCGCGCGCTGCAACCGCGGCGACATCGAGAAGGCGGCGAGCGCGCTGCGGCCCGCCGCGCGGCACCGCATCCACGTGTTCCTCGCGACCAGCGCCATCCACCGCGAGTACAAGCTCAACATGGCGAAGGAGGAGATCCTGCGCAACGCCGTGGCAGGCGTGAAGATGGCGCGCGAGTTCTGCGACGATGTGGAGTTCTCGCCGGAGGACGCCTCACGGACCGAACTCGACTTCCTCGCGCAGGTCGTCGAGGCCGTCATCGATGCGGGCGCGACCACCGTGAACATCCCGGACACCGTCGGCTACACCGTGCCGCACGAGTTCGCGGAGCTGTTCCGCTACCTGCGCAAGAACGTCCGCAACATCGACCGTGCGACGCTCTCGGTGCACTGCCATGACGACCTCGGCATGGCCGTCGCCAACAGCCTGATGGCGGTGGTGAACGGCGCGCGCCAGGTCGAGTGCACCATCAACGGCATCGGCGAACGGGCGGGCAACTGTTCGCTCGAGGAGATCGTGATGGCGCTGCGCACGCGCGAGACCTTCTTCAACGCGCGGACCGGGATCCACAGCGAGCGGCTCTACCCGACCTCGCGGCTCGTCTCGAGCATCACCGGCATGCCCATCCCCCGCAACAAGGCGGTCGTCGGCGAGAACGCGTTCGCGCACGAGTCGGGGATCCACCAGCACGGCATGCTCAAGCACGCGAGCACCTACGAGATCATGCGACCGCAGGATGTCGGGCTCACCCGCTCCAACCTCGTGCTCGGCAAGCACAGCGGCCGCCATGCGCTGCGTGAGCGCATCAAGGAGCTCGGCTTCGAGCTCGACGACGCGGAGTTCGCGCGCGTGTTCGAGGAGTTCAAGATCCTCGCCGACAAGAAGAAAGAGCTGTTCGACGGCGACATCGAGGCGCTGGTGCTCCGCTCCGAGGGCGGCGACCAAGGGCCCTGGACGCTCGCCGGACTGCAGACCGCTTCCAAGGGCGGCGGCGGCGAGGCCGTGATCACGCTGCAGCACGCCGACGGACGCCGGGTCGAGCGGAGCGCGTCGGGTGCCGGTCCGGTCGATGCAGCGTTCAAGGCCATCGAGGATGCGACCGGCCTCAACCCGACGCTGCGCAAGTTCGAGCTGCGCAGCCTCTCCGAGGGCGAGGACGCGCAGGGCGAGGCGGTGGTCTATGTCGACTTCCGCGACCGCAGCTACCGCGGTGCGAGCGCCACGACGGACATCGTCGAGTCGGCCACGCGGGCCTTCCTCGAGGTGATCAACCGCATCGAGCAGTCGCAGCGTGCGCAGGCGGTGGCCTGACATGGGAACGCCCCGCACGCTGTTCGAGAAGGTCTGGTCCGCCCACGAGGTCGTCCCCGAGACGCCCGAGACGCCGGCGGTGCTGTTCATCGACCTGCACCTGACGCACGAGGTCACGACGCCGCAGGCCTTCACCGTGCTGCGCGAGCGCGGCCTGAAGGTGCGCCGCCCCGACCTGACGATCGCCACCATGGACCACGCGACGCCGACACGCACCGAGCAGGTGTTCGGCGGTGCGCCGATCTCCATCGAGTCGGCCGCGCAGCAGATCCGTCAGCTCGAGCGCAACTGCGCCGACTTCGGCATCGAGCTTCTCGGCCTGCAGGACTCGCGACGGGGCATCGTGCACATCATCGGACCGGAGCTCGGTCTGACGCGTCCCGGCAGCACCATCGTCTGCGGCGACAGCCACACCTCGACCCACGGTGCGTTCGGCGCCCTCGCCTTCGGCATCGGCACCACCGAGGTGAGCCATGTCCTCGCGACGCAGTGCCTGCTGCAGAAGAAGCCGCGCACCTGCGCGATCGAGGTCGCGGGCCGGCTCGGCGCGGGTGTCACCCCCAAGGATCTCATCCTCGCCATCATCGGCAAGGTCGGCGTCGCGGGCGGCACGGGCCAGGTGTTCGAGTACCGCGGTGAGGCGATCCGCGCGATGTCCATGGAGCAGCGGATGACCGTCTGCAACATGTCCATCGAGGGCGGCGCACGCGCCGGCATGATCGCACCCGACGACACCACCTACGCCTATCTCGCGGACCGTCCGCGCTCGCCCAAGGGCGCAGCCTGGGAGTCCGCCCTCGCCCGTTGGCGTGAGCTGCCTTCCGATGCGGGCGCGCGCTACGACCGTACGGTCGAGATCGATGCCTCGGCGCTCGAGCCCATGGTCACATGGGGCACCAACCCGGGCATGGTCGCGCCGATCACCGGCAGCGTGCCTGACCAACGCGGCGATCCGGTGATCGACGCCGCGCTCAAGTACATGGGCCTGCAGGCCGGCGCCGCCATCCAGGACACCCCGGTCAATGTGGTGTTCGTCGGCAGCTGCACGAATGGCCGTTTGAGCGACCTGCGGGCGGCCGCCGCTGTGCTGCGCGGTCGCAAGGTCGCCCGCGGCGTGCACATGCTGGTGGTGCCCGGGTCGCAGGAGGTCAAGCGCGCCGCCGAGGCCGAGGGCCTCGACGAGGTCTTCCGCAGTGCGGGCGCCGAATGGCGCGAATCGGGCTGCTCGATGTGCCTCGGCATGAACGGCGATACGGTGCCCAAGGGCGAATACGCCGTCAGCACCAGCAACCGCAACTTCGAAGGCCGTCAGGGCATCGGCGCCCGCACCCTGCTCGCGAGTCCGGAGACGGCTGCGGCGTCCGCGGTCCGCGGTCGGGTCGCCGACCCGCGCGAGTTCCTCAACGGCTGACCGGGACCCGAACATGCAAGCCATCTCCGCCATCCGCTCGCGCACGGTCGTGATGCCGTCGACCAACATCGACACCGACCAGATCATCCCCGGGCGCTTCCTCACCACCACCACCCGCGAAGGGCTCGGCAAGCAGTTGTTCGCGGACTGGCGCTACGACGCCGCCGGCGCACCGAACCCCGACTTCGTGCTCAACAAGCCCGGGTCGGCGGGGTGCCGCATCCTCGTCGCAGGTCGCAACATCGGTTGCGGCTCGTCGCGTGAGCATGCGCCCTGGGCCTTGCTCGACTACGGGTTCCAGGCCGTGGTGAGCAGCGGCATCGCCGACATCTTCCGCAACAATTCATTGAAGAACGGTCTGCTGCCGGTCGTGGTCGACGAGGCCACGCACGCGTGGCTGCTCGCCAACCCCGGCGTCGAGGTCGAGATCGACCTCGCGACCGCGACGCTGCGGCGTCCGGGCGCCGAGCCGGTCCCCTTCCCCATCGATCCGTTCGCGCGTCACTGCCTGATGCACGGCGTCGATGAGCTCGGGTTCCTGCTCTCCCAGGACGCCGCCATCAAGACCTACGAGGCGCGTCGCCCCGCATGAAGGCGCGCATCGCGGTGCTCGGCGGCGACGGCATCGGCCCCGAGGTGGTGGCCGAGGGCTTGCGTGTATTGCAGGCTGTGGAGCGTCCCGGCGGACACGAGTTCACGCTCGAACACCTTCCCTTCGGTGGAACGGCGATCGACGCGCACGGCGACGGTCTGCCGCCGCACACGCTCGCGGGCTGCCTCGCCGCGGACGCCGTCCTGCTGGGTGCGATCGGGGGACCCAAGTGGGGGCCGAGCGCCCCGGTCCGGCCCGAGCCCGCGCTGCTCCGTCTGCGCTCCGAGCTCGGCGTCTACGCCAACCTGCGCCCCATCACCGTGATGCCTGCGCTGCGCGACGCCGCTCCGCTCAAGCCCGAGCTGCTGGAAGGCATCGACATGCTGTTCGTCCGCGAACTCACGGGCGGCATCTACTTCGGCCGCAAGTGGCGCGAAGGCTCGACCGCCTTCGATGAGTGCCGGTATTCGGTGGCGGAGATCGAGCGCGTCACCCGCGTCGCCGGCCGTCTCGCGACGGCGCGTCGCGGCAAGATCACACAGGTCGACAAGTCGAACGTCCTCGAGACCTCGCGGCTGTGGCGCGAGGTGAGCAGCCGCGTGCTGCAGGACGAGTTCCCGTCCGTCACGCTCGAACACATGCTGGTCGACTCGGCGGCGATGCATCTGCTGCGCCGCCCGCGGGACTTCGATGTGGTGCTCACCGAGAACCTGTTCGGTGACATCCTCACCGACGAAGCTTCGATGCTCGCAGGCTCGCTCGGGGTGCTGCCGTCCGCCGCGCTCGGCGACGGTCGGCGTGGGCTCTACGAACCCATCCACGGCTCGGCGCCCGATATCGCGGGGCGCGGCATCGCCAACCCCTGCGGCACCATACTGAGCGTCGCCCTGATGCTGCGGCATTCGTTCGGACTCGAGGCCGAAGCGGCGCGCATCGAAGCGGCCGTCGAACACGCGATCGCGGGGGGTGCACGCACAGCCGATATCGCAGCAGCGGGCACCACGCCGATCTCCACCCGACAGATGGGTGATGCGGTGCTCGCGGAGTTGGCGCGGGGCTGACCCGCGCGCTGACGGCTCGCGTCGCGACTAGAGCGCCGCGAGCCCTCTCTCCAGGTCGCGCTTGAGGTCATCGAGCGCCTCGATGCCCACCGACAGCCTGAGCAGGCCGTCCACCAGACCGGCCGCCGCCCGCGCCTCCGGCGCCATCGCCGCGTGGGTCATGGTCGCCGGGTGCGCCGCCAGGCTCTCCACGCCGCCCAGGGACTCCGCCAGCGAAAAGAGTTCGATCGCCTCGACGAAGCGCGCGACCGCGGGCGTGCCGCCCTGGAGCTCGATGGTGACCATCGCGCCGAAGCCACGCTGCTGCTTGCGGGCGAGCGCGTGGCCGGGATGCGATGCCAGGCCCGGATACAGCACGCGGTGCACGCCCTTGCGTCCTTCGAGCCAGGACGCGAGCGCGTTCGCGTTCGCCTCGTGCAAGGCCATCCTGGCGTGCAGGGTCCGCAGACCGCGCAGCGTGAGGAAGCTGTCGAAGGCCGCGCCGGTCACGCCGGTCGCGTTGGCCCACCAAGCCAGTTGCTGGTGGTCCTCGGCCGACGCAGCGACCACCGCGCCGCCGATGACATCGCTGTGGCCGTTGAGGTACTTGGTGGTCGAGTGGACGACCATGTCCGCGCCGAGCGCCAGCGGCTGCTGCAGCACGGGCGACAGGAAGGTGTTGTCGACCGCCACCTTCGCCCCGGCCTTGCGCGCCAGCGCGACCGTGGCCGCCACATCGGTGATGCGCAGCAGCGGGTTGCTCGGCGATTCGATCCAGACCAACGCTGCCGGGCGGCCGAGCGCGGCGGCGAGCGCAGCGGCGTCGCCGTAGTCGACGAACTCCACCTCGAAGTCGCCGCGCAGACGCCATGCGTTGAACAGCCGGTAGGTGCCGCCGTAGCAGTCGTGCGGTGCGACGATGCGCGACCGCTGCGGCAGAAGCTGACCCACCAGCGCGATCGCGGACATGCCGGACGAGGTGACGACCGCACCTGCGCCACCCTCTAGCTTCGCGAGCGCGTCGGCGAGCAGGTCGCGCGTGGGGTTCCCCGAGCGCGAGTAGTCGTAGCGACCTTTCTCGCCGAACGCCGGGAACGCGTAGGTGGAACTGAGGTGCAGCGGCGGCACCACGGCCCCGGTCGAGGGGTCGCTCTCCAGTCCGGCGCGCACGGCGAGCGTTCGCGGATCGAGGGGTTCGGTCATGTCGGGGTCTCGTGTTCGGTGTGTCGGGTGGGGAGCGGCGGATAGGGAGCGTCGGATAGGCGACCGGGGTCGACTACCCGGGGAGAAGTCCGGCGAAGAACGGCCGCAGCTTGTCGCTCTCCTTGAGGAAGGTGTCGTGACCGTAATGGGAGGACATCACATGCAGCCGCCCTCGCGGCAGGCGCTCGACCATCGCGCGCACATCGGCGACCGGTACGAGCTGGTCCTCCTCCACCGCGACCGCGTCCACCGGCACGGCGATGCTCGCGGCATCGACGCGGTGCAGGTCGATGGACTCGGACAGGACGAGGAAACCGCCGGGGAAGTAGCGCCGCGCGTAGTCATCGCCGCGCGCCAGCAGATACTCCTCCACCGGGAAGGTGAGCCGCGCGTCGGGGGATGCGCGCCGCGCCTCGCCGTCGAAGCGCTGCGCGAACTCGCTGCGGCTGCGGTAGGTGGACATGGCCATCGCACGGGCGAGCCGTAGACCGTCTGCGCCGCGGCCGCAGGAGATCGCGAAGCGCAGCACCTCGCGCTGCATGCTGCGCCACGCCGTGGACATGGGATCGGTGCGGTCTGCGGCGCTCACCACCAACAGGTGACGGACGCGCGCCGCGTGGCGCTGGGCGAACGCGAGGGCGACCATGCCGCCGTAGGACGCACCGACGATGGCGTCCACCGCGTCGATGCCCAGATGATCGAGCAGCAGCGCAAGCAGCGCCGCCTGGTCGTGGCTGGACACCGTCGGAAAGGCGCCCGGCACATGGTCGGGACGCGGGCCCGTGGTCGCACCGCTGCCGCCGAGATAATCGAAGGCCAACAGCCGGACCCGGTCGCTCGGGAACGATCCGCCCTCACCGGCGACCTCCTGCCACCAGCCCCGCTCCTCACCCGGCGGCCCGAAGACGCGTCGGTGGCCGGAGATGCCGCCCATCACGACCACGCAGGGCGCGTCGGCAGGCCCGGTCACGCGCCACGCGAGCTGTACATCGCGCAGCACGCCACCGTGATGCAACGCCAAAGAAGGCAGACGGAGCACGCCCTCGGCGACATCGGTCGCGTCGGCGGGTGCGATAGCGGTCTGTGGTCGGTTCGCCATGGTCGGTCTCGTCCTCGCCCACCGGACCCCGGGGACGAGCGGCCGCTTAAGCGGCAGGGCCGCCCACGCGCCGCCTACGCGGCGCTGCAGCCTGGGCCGTGAGGCCCCGCTCATCTCGCGCGCGGATGGGACCGCGCACCGGAGTTGGCACCTTCCGGGCGGTGGTCGCCCGTGGGTTGCCCCGGCGTCAAAGGGCCTGTCCCTCAGCCGGTCTCGATGAGAGCGCGAATCCTACGGGCTCGGCCGCCGCCGCGCAAGCCCGGGCGCTTGTCGCGGCCGTCCCATTGTTGTAATGTGTTAACGCGTTAATACATTAAAGCGCGCCATAACCGCGCCCGCCGGAGCATCCATGAAGCCCCACGACGGACTGACGCCGCGCCAGGAAGCGCGGGCCGAGCGCAACCTCTACGCCGCGATGCTCACCTTGCGCAGCGTCGATGAGCTCCGCGCGTTCTTCCGCGACCTTTGCACCCCGGCGGAGATCGAGGCGATGTCCGACCGTTGGGCGGTCGTCGAATGCCTCGAGCGCGGCCTGCCCTACCGCGAGATCCACCGCCTGACGGGTGTCAGCGTCACCACGATCGCGCGGGTGGCGCGTTACCGCTCCGGCGGCAGCGGGGGCTACGCGACGGCCGCACGCCGCATCGGCGGCGGAGCGTCCCGCACCGTCGGGACGGCGGCACGATGAGCGCGCCGGATCGCGGCGCGGGACGCCTGAAGCTCGCGGTGCAGAAGTCGGGACGGCTGACCGAACACTCGACCGATCTGCTGGTCCGCTGCGGCCTGAAGTTCTCCCGCGGCAAGGACCAGTTGGTCGGCTACGGCGAGAACATGCCGCTCGACCTGCTGTTCGTCCGTGACGACGACATCCCCGACCTCGTCGAGGAGGATGTCTGCGACCTCGGACTGGTCGGTCTCAATGTGGTCGAGGAGAAACGCCTCGAGCTCGCCGCACGCGGCCACGAAGTGCGCTTCAGCGTGCTGCGCTCCCTCGACTTCGGCCGCTGCCGCCTCGCCATCGCCGTCCCGGACGACGCGCCTTGGCAGGGAGTGGCCTCGCTCGCCGGCAAACGGATCGCGACCACCTACCCCTACACCTTGGCGCGCTACCTGGAGCAGAACGGCATCCGCGCCGATATCGTCACGCTCTCGGGCGCCGTGGAGATCGCGCCGCGTCTCGGTCGTGCCGACGCGGTCTGCGATCTCGTCTCGACGGGATCGACCCTGGTCGCAAACAGGCTGCGTGAGGTGACCACGGTGCTCGAGAGCCACGCGGTGCTGGTGCGGACCCCGGTGGCGCTCGCGCCGGAGAAATCGGAGTGGGTCGAGCGCCTGCTGATGCGCATCGACGGCGTGCAACAGGTGCGCGAGAGCAAATACATCATGCTGCACGCGCCGCGCTCGGCGCTGCCCGCCATCCGCAAGCTGCTGCCGGGAAGCGAATCGCCGACCATCATCCCGCTGGAAGGACACCCGGACCGCGTCGCCGTCCACGCCGTCTGCCGCGAGAACGTGTTCTGGGAGACGCTCGAGAAGCTGAAGGCGGCGGGCGCGAGTGCGTTGCTGGTGCTGCCCGTCGAGAAGATGCTCGCATGACGACCGATGCGCTGCTGCCGATCGTGGCTGCCGACGCCCTCGACGGCGCGGCGCGGCGCGAGCTGCTCGCGCGTCCGGCGAGCGAGGACCGCGCGGAGATCGTGGCGCTGGTCCGCGAGACTGTGCGCACGGTGCGGACAGGCGGCGATGCCGCGGTGATCGACTACGCCCGTCGCTTCGACGGCGGCGCTCCGGATCGTCTCCGCGTGCCACCACAGGAACTCGATGCCGCCCTCGCCGCCCTGCCGTCGGCGGATCGTGCGGCGCTGGAGCGCGCAATCACCAATGTGCGGGCGTTCCATGCTGCGCAGCTGCCGGCGCCGCTCTCGCTGGAGACCATGCCCGGGGTGCGCTGCGAGCGGATCACGCGACCGCTGGACTCGGTCGGCCTCTATGTCCCGGGCGGCAGCGCACCGCTGCCCTCGGCGCTCATCATGTCGGCCATCCCGGCCGCGCTCGCCGGTGTGCGTCGCCGCGTGCTCTGCACGCCCGCGCGCGGCGGTCGTGTCCACCCGGCCATCCTCGCCACGGCCCGCCTCTGCGGCGTGGATGAGGTGTTCGCGGTCGGCGGCGCGCAGGCGATCGCGGCCCTCGCCTACGGCACGGAGACCATACCCAAGGTCGACAAGATCGTCGGCCCCGGCTCGGCGTGGGTCACCGCCGCCAAGCAGGTGGTCGCCGAGGATCCGCAAGGCGCCGCGCTCGACCTTCCCGCCGGACCGTCGGAGGTCCTGGTCATCGCCGACGACTCCGCCCGCGCCGAGTTCGTCGCCGCCGACCTCCTGGCGCAGGCCGAGCACGACCCCTTGTCACAAGCCCTGCTGCTCACGCCCTCGCGCGAACTCGCGCTAGCCGTGCGCAGCGCCGCGCTTCGGCAGCTGCAAGCGCTCTCCCGCGGCGACATCCTCCGTCGATCGCTGGCCCGCAGCCGATTGATCCTCGTGCCGGACCTCGACACCGCCATCGAACTCTCCAACGAATACGCGCCGGAGCACCTGCTGCTGCAGGTCCGCCAGCCGCGGATGCTGCTCGAGCGCGTGCAGAACGCCGGCTCCGTGTTCCTCGGTCCATGGAGCCCCGAGCCGATGGGCGATTACTGCTCGGGCACCAACCATGTGCTGCCGACATACGGATACGCACGCGCGTACAGCGGCCTTTCGGTCTTCGACTTCCTGAAACGCATCACCGTGCAAGAGCTCACCGAGGACGGTCTGCGCGGGCTCGGGCCGACGGCCAGCACGCTCGCCCGGCTCGAGGGTCTCGATGCCCATGCGCTCGCTGTGGACCTGCGCCTGAACGCGCTGGGGACCGCGCCGTGACCGCGACCTCGCCCGGTATCGAGGCCGTGCTTGCGTTGGCGCGCGAGGATATCCGTGCGCTCGAGCCGTACAAGAACGCCAGCTGGGAGCCCGCTTTCACCCGCCTGCACGCCAACGAGTCACCGTGGCCGCCCGCATTCGACACTGCGGACGGCGACGGCAGGCTGCATCGCTATCCGCAGCCGCAGCCGCCCGAGCTCCTGAAGGCCTTGTCCGGCGCATGGGGTGTCGACCCGTCGCAGGTGCTGGTCGGTCGCGGCAGCGACGAAGCAATCGACCTCGTGACCCGGGTGTTCTGCGTCGCCGGGCAAGACTCGGTCGTCGTCTGCCCGCCCACCTTCGGCATGTACGCGGTCGCGGCACGCATCCAGGGCGCTGCGGTGCGTCGCGTGCCGCTCGACGCCGCAAAGGGCTTCGCGCTCGATGTCCCCGGCGTCTGCGCCGCGATCGACGCCGGCGCGAAGATCGTCTGGCTCTGCACGCCCAACAACCCCACCGGCACGGTGCTGGCACGCGAGGACATCCTCGCCGTCCTCGCCGCCGCCGCCGGTCGCGCGCTGGTGATCGTCGACGAGGCGTATGTCGAGTTCACCGACCGACCCTCATGGACCTTGGAGGTGTCGCGGCATCCGCATCTCGCCACGCTGCGCACGCTCTCGAAGGCGCACGCCCTCGCGGGTGCCCGCATGGGCGCGATCGTCGCGGCGCCCCAGATCATCGCGCTGTTGCGCCGCATCGTCCCGCCCTACGCCGTTCCGGAACCCACGCTTCGCGCCTCGCTCGCGGCGATGCGGCCTGACGCGCTCGCCGTCACCGACCGCCGCATCGCGCGGCTGAACGCCGAACGCGAGCGGCTCGCAGCGGGCCTCGCCACCTGTTCAGGCGTGACGAGGGTCTGCCCCAGCGCGGCGAATTTCCTGCTGGTCGAGTGGCGCGACGCCGGCGAAGCGCTGGCGCGGCTGCGCGCGGCGGGACTGCTGGTACGCGACTTCCGCGGCTACGACGGGCTTGGCCAGACGCTGCGGCTCACGGTGGGCAGCCCGGATGAGAACGATCGGATGTTGGAGGTGCTCGCATGAAAGTCCTGTTCGTCGACCGCGACGGTACGCTCGTCGAAGAGCCGCATGACGAACAGGTCGACGCGCTCGACAAGGTCCGGTTCCTGCCGGGCGTGTTCGCGGCGCTCACCCGCCTGCGCGACGCCGGCTACGCCATCGCCATGGTCACCAACCAGGACGGGCTCGGCTCGCCCTCCTTCCCACAAGAAAGCTTCGACGCACCCCATCGCTTCATCCTGGAGGCGTTCCGCTCGCAGGGCATCGAGTTCGTCGAGGTCTTCGTGTGCCCGCATACGCGCCACGACGGCTGCGTCTGCCGCAAGCCCAAGACGGCGCTGGTGGACGACTGGGTGCGCGACAACCGCGTAGACCTCGCGGCGAGCGCCATGATCGGCGACCGTGACACCGACCTCGAATTCGCCACAAACCTCGGCATCCGCGGACTGCGCGTCCGCGTCGACGGCGCGCCGTCCGAGACCTGGCCGGCGATCGCGCGGGAGCTCACGGCACGCCGCGCAGAGGTCGTGCGTGAGACGCGCGAGACCCGGATCCGTGTGCGCGTCGACCTCGATTCGGAGGCGACGCCCCGCGCCCGCACGGGCATCGGCTTCTTCGACCACATGCTCGAGCAGTTGGGCAAGCACGGCGGCTTCGCGCTCGAGCTCGACTGCGAGGGCGACCTCGCGGTCGACGAACACCACACCGTCGAGGACTGCGCGCTGGCGCTCGGCGAGGCGGTCCGCAAGGCGCTCGGCGACAAGCGCGGCATCGCGCGCTACGGCTTCCTGCTGCCGATGGATGAGTCGCGCGCGCAGGTCGCGCTCGACCTGTCAGGACGGGCCTATGCCGTGTTCGAAGGCCGATTCGGCCGCGAGAGCGTCGGCGGCCTGCCCACCGAACTCGTCCCCCACTTCTTCCGCTCGCTCGCGGAGAGCCTCGGCGCCGCCTTGCATGTGTCGGTCACCGGCGACAACGCGCACCACATGATCGAAGCCTGCTTCAAGGCGACGGGCCGCGCGCTGCGTCAAGCGATCCGCCGTGAAGGCGAAGAGCTCCCCAGCACGAAGGGCGTTCTTTGACGATGTCCCGCGCCGAGGACACCGTCATCATCGACTCCGGGGGCGCCAATCTGGCCTCGCTCCTCTACGCGCTCGAGCGGCAAGGGGCGAGCGCACGCCTCGCACGCAGCCCGGAAGCACTGGCGGGCGCCTCGCGGGCGATCCTGCCCGGTGTCGGTGCCGCCGGCGACGCCATGTCCCGTCTGACGACGAGCGGGCTGGACGAGGCCCTGCGCCGCTACGATCGGCCGTTGCTCGGCATCTGTCTCGGCATGCAACTCCTGTTCGAGCGTTCCGCTGAAGGCGACACCGCCTGTCTCGGCATCCTCCCGGGTCGGGTGACCCCGTTGCTGCCGGCACCCGGCCGGCCTGTGCCCCATATGGGCTGGAACACTCTGCAGCCCGTCCGTCCGGACCCCTTGCTCAGCGGGCTCGGTGCCGACGATTGGGTCTACTTCGTCCACGGTTACCATGTCGCCGCGGCCGATGCCGATACGGCGCTGCTTGCGACCACCGACTATGGCGTGGCGGTGGCGGCCGCGGTCCGCCGCGGCAACTTCATGGGCGTGCAGTTCCATCCCGAGCGCTCCGGCGCCGCGGGCGCGCGCCTGCTCAAGAACTTCCTGGCGATGAGCTGAGCGATGATCGAGATGCGGCTCATCCCCTCCCTCGACCTGCGTGGCGGCCTCTGCGTCCGGCTGCTGCGCGGCGACTTCGGCGCCGAGACGCGCTACGAGATCGACCCGAAGCATCTGGTGGCGCACTACCGCACGCTCGGCGCGCGGTTGATGCACCTGGTCGATCTCGACGGCGCGCGTGACGGCGCACTCGGCAACCGCGCGCTGCTCGGCGAGCTGGTACGCAGCGCCGGCATGGCGCTGCAGGTGGGCGGCGGTATCCGCTCGCGCGCGACGGTCGAGGATCTCCTCGGCGCGGGCATCGACCGTGTGATCGTCGGCAGCGCAGCCATCGAGTCGCCCGACGAGGTCGCCCGGTGGATGCGGGACTTCGGCGGTGAGCGGGTCGGCCTCGCGCTCGATGTCCGGCTCGACGATGGGGGTGTGCCGAGGGTGCAGACCCACGGCTGGACGCAAGCCACCGAGACATCGCTCTGGGACGCGCTGGAGCGCTACGCGGATGCCGGACTGCGCCATGTGCTCTGCACCGACATCGCACGCGACGGGGCCCTCGAAGGCCCCAATCTCGCGCTCTATGGGGCTTGTGTCCGTCGCCACCCGACGCTCGCTTGGCAGGCCTCGGGCGGTGTGCGCGATGCGGCGGATCTCGAGGCCCTGGCCGCCACTGGGGTCGCCGGCGCGGTCAGCGGCAAAGCGCTGCTCGAGGGCCGCGTGGACGAGGCCGCGATGCGGCGTTGGCTCGGCGGCGCCGAGCGACAGGACTGACCGGCATGCTGGCGCGACGCATCATCCCCTGCCTCGATGTCCGCGACGGACAGGTCGTCAAGGGCGTGCGCTTCCGCGACCATCGCGTGGTGGGCGACATCCTCGAACTCGCCACGCGCTACCGCGACGAGGGCGCCGACGAGCTCGTGTTCTACGACATCACCGCGAGCCCCGAGGGACGCAGCGTCGATCGCGGCTGGGTCGAACGCGTGGCGCGCGTGCTCGACATCCCGTTCTGCGTCGCAGGCGGCATCCGTTCGGTGGCCGACGCCGAAGCTGTCCTCGCCGCCGGCGCGGAGAAGGTCTCGGTGAACTCCCCCGCGCTCGAGAACCCATCGCTCATCGACGCTCTCGCACGGCGCTTCGGTTCGCAGTGCGTGGTCGTCGGCATCGACAGCCAGACGACGGCTGATGGGTGGCGTGTGCATCGCTATACGGGCGACCCCACCCGCTCGGGTGAAGCAGGCCGCAACACGCTCGATTGGCTGCGCGAGGCGCAGTCACGCGGCGCCGGTGAGATCGTGCTCAACTGTATGGCGAGCGACGGCGTCCGTCAGGGCTACGACCTCGAACAGTTGCGGTGCGCGCGGGAAGGCTGCCATGTGCCCTTGGTCGCATCGGGCGGCGCAGGCTCGGCGCAGCATTTCATCGATGTCTTCCGCGATGCCGGCGTCGACGCCGCGCTCGCTGCGAGCGTGTTCCATTCGGGCGCGCTCGCCATCCCCGACCTCAAGGCGCTGCTCATCGCAGCGGGCGTCGTCGTCCGCCCCTGAGGCGGCGCGTCCGACACCGACACGGAGACCCACCATGCGACCCACACCGGAGACCGAAGATTCCTTGGCGACGCTCGACTTCGCCAAGGGCGGTGGACTGCTGCCTGCGGTAGTGCAGCACGCCGATGACGGCAGCGTGCTGATGGTCGGCTGGATGGACCTCGACGCCGCCCGCGAGACGCTGCGCCGCGGCCGTGTGGTGTTCTGGAGCCGAAGCAAGGGGCGGCTTTGGGAGAAAGGCGAGACCAGCGGCAACAGCCTCATGGTGCGGTCCGTCTGCGCCGACTGCGACCGTGACACGCTGCTCGTGCAGGCGATGCCGAGCGGGCCGACCTGCCACACCGGCACCGCGACCTGCTTCGGCGACGACGGCGGCACGGCGACGCCCGGCACATTCCTGTCCGAGTTGGAAACGCTGATCACCACCCGGCTGCGCGAGGCGCCCGAGGGCAGCTACACGGCACGGCTCGCCTCGCAAGGCGTCAAGCGCATCGCGCAGAAGGTGGGCGAGGAAGGCGTCGAGACCGCGCTGGCGGCGACCGGCGGCGGCCGCGAAGAACTGGTCAGCGAGTCGGCCGACCTGCTCTACCACCTGTTGGTGCTGCTGCGCGTCAAGGACATACCGCTCGCCGAGGTCGAACGCGAGCTCGCGCGGCGCCATGCCTCGCGTCAGAGCGCGAACTCCGGCGCGGGCTGACGCAGGTTGTAGTGCGAGGCCATCGCAGCGCCGTAGGCGCCGGCGGTGGCGATGAGCAGCACATCCCCCTCCGCCGTATCGGCGGGCAGCAGTCTCGCGTGACCGAGCACATCCCCGGTCTCGCAGATCGGCCCCACCACATCGAACTCGCGCAACGGCCCGGCGGCATCGAGCCGCGACAGGTTCACGATGTCGTGGTGCGCGCCGTACAGCGCCGGCCGGATCAGCGAATTCATGCCGGTCGCGACGCCGACGAAGGCGCTCGCACCCTTGTCCTTGAGCTGGGTGACACGCGCCAACAGCACCCCGGCCTCGGCGACGAGGAAACGGCCCGGTTCCAGCCAAAGATCGCGGCCGCCGAGACGGGCGGACAGGGCGAGCAGCGATGCATCGAGCGCCGCCAGGTCGAGCGAAGCGCGCCCCTCGCGGTCCGGCACACCGAGGCCGCCGCCGAGATCGAACACGCGCGCCTCCGGGAAGTGCGCTGCCGCACCCAGCAGGAACTCCGCCACCCCTGACCAGTGCGCCGCATCGCCGATGCCGCTGCCCGCGTGCACATGCAGGCCGGTGATGCGCAGCCCCGCGCGCCGCGCGAGTTCTGCCGCTTCGGCGAGATCGCCGACCGGGATGCCGAACTTGGATGCCGAGCCGCCGGTGCGCACATGAGCGTGGTGACCGCGCCCGACGCCGGGATCGATGCGCAGGAAGACCTCACGACCGCGGAACAGCGGTCCCCAGTGTCTGAGGGGATGCAGGTTGTCGAGTGTCAGGCGTACGCCCGTTTCGACCGCCCAGCGGTACTCATCGCGCGGTGCGAAGTTGGGTGTGAACAGGATATCGCTCGGCTGGAGACCCGGCAGCACCGTGAGCGCGTGCTCGACCTCCGCGGGAGACACGCACTCGATCCCGATACCGGCGGCGTGTACGGCACCGAGAACCGCAGGATGCGGGTTCGCCTTCATGGCGTAATGCAGGGCCGACACCGAGCGCAACGCGCGCAGCTCGCGGCAGCGTTCGCCGATGGTCGCCGTGTCGTAGACATAGGCCGCATCACGGCCCGCCATCAGACCGAGCAGCTCGTCGCGTCGCGTACGCCACCACGATCGGGGCATGACGGCCGAGGACGGACCCGCGCCATCCGCCGCCCCGCGCCGGTCGTCGGCGGCGCGCATCAGCGTCTGCCAACTCGGACCGAGCACCGCGTCGTCGGCGACGGGCTCGATGAGCATCGCGTGCAGGTCGGAGACCAGCCTCGCGCCCTGCTCCTCGTCGACCACGAAGGTCAGGTTGAGGTCGTTCGCCGCTTGGCTGACGAGATGGATCCGCTGCTCTGCGAACAGGCCCAAGGCCTCGCCGAGCCGCGGCAGGATGCCGCGGATGTTGCGGCCGACGAGGCTCACCGACGCGCAAGGACCGATGACGCGCGTGCGACAGAGCGGTTCGAGATCACGCTGCAGCGCGCCGAGCACCGCGTCGTTCAAGGCATTGGCCTGCGGGTCGAGCGAGACCGTGACATTGGTCTCGCTCGTCGAGACGAGGTCGACCGACAGGCCGTGACGCTTGAAGACCGCGAACGCATCGGCGAGGAATCCGACCTGGTGCCACATGCCGGGGCTGTCCATCGCGACCAGGGTCACCCCGTTCTTGGCGCAGACGGCCTTCACTTGGGCGTCCTCACCGGCAGGCAGCGCGCTGATGTGCGTGCCCCCCATCTGCGGCGCCTGTGTGGCATAGACCACCAACGGGATGCCGTGCTGCCGCACCGGCAGCAGGCAGCGCGGGTGCAGCACCTTCGCGCCCGCGGTCGCTATCTCCTGGGCCTCGTCGTACGAGAGCGAGCGCAACTGACGCGCGGCCGGTGTCGCACGCGGGTTGGCGCTGAACATGCCGGGCACATCGGTCCAGATCTCGAGTTCACGGGCGGCGAGCAACGCGGCGAAGTAGGCCCCGGAGGTGTCCGAGCCGCCACGGCCGAGCAGCACCGTATCGCCCGTCGCGTCGCTGGCGATGAAACCCTGTGTGATCACGACCGGGCCGAGCGCCGCGATCCTGGCCTGCACCGCGGCGTCGGGTCTGAACTCGCAGGTGGCCGAGAGGAAGCACGACTCGACGGTGGCGCCGTCGCGTCGCTCGGCTCGCAGCACCGTGCGAGCGTCCAGCCACGCGGCGGCCACGCCTTGCGATCCCAGATAGGCCGCACCCAATGCGGTCGCGAGCAGTTCGCCCGAGGCCATCACCGCGGCTCGGTCGCGCGCATCCGCAGCGCCCCGCGCGGCGATCTGCGCGATGCGCGACTCCAACGCCTCGAACTGCGCATCCAAGCCCGGCGCTCTATCGAGCCCCAGCTCGGCTGCCAGCTTGAGATGCCGCTCGCGCAGGGCCGCGAGCTCCGGTGCATGTGTACCGGCGACGGCCGCTGACAAAAGACGCTCGAGGCGGTCGGTGACGCCGCTCAGTGCGGAATGGACGATCAGAACGGCGCTGCCATCGGCTCGACGGTCGCGGACCGTCGCGGCGATGCTGCGCCAATTGGCTTCAGTGGAGACGCTGGTGCCGCCGAACTTCAGCACCCGCCAGACGCGTCCCGAGGATGCGACTCCGCTCACGGCGCCGCTCAGGTTTCGTCGTCGTAGATTTCCCGCAGATCCTTGGCGAGTTTCTTCTCCGCCAGGACCTCTTCGAGTTTGCTCCAGGCGGCTTTGCCGCGTTTGCCGGGCACCGGCCGACCGCGCCGCTCGACGCGGTCGAGGAAGCGGTCATAGTCCTGGTTCTCTTCCTGCAGGTTGCTTTCGCCCAGCAGGTCTTCGTCGATCTCGAAGCTGTCGGAATCCCGTTCGGACATGTGGAGGCTGGATCCTAGTCTTTAAAAATCAATGAGTTACAAGATATCCGGCGGGGCCGGACGCCGAACTATATCGAAAACGCGTCCGGGCGCAAGGTCACCGCCGTACGATCAGTTCCGGCGCACCCCATCGGTGACCACGACCGGGGCCCCGCGCGACAACCCGAGGAGCTCTGCCGCCCTGCCCTCGGCGACCGCGATCTCGAGGACGGCGAACGAATTGACGAGCGCCAGGGTGTCACCGGGACGGCAGTCGCCGTAGGTCCTGCGCAGAGGAAGGACCACGCCGCCCGTGTGCACCAACGGATCACGGAAGGCTTCGAGCATCGAGACATCGATGTCGGTGATCAGGTTGCCGAAATGGTCGATGGTGATGACGCGACCTGCGACCCGGCCGTCGATCGTCATGGGCTCCTCCACCCAGGAGGGCACCAGCTGTGGTGACGGCTCACCGAGCGAAGACGCCGTTACGCGGCCCGCGGCGAGCTCGGCGGCGACCGGTGCGAAGATGTCGCGCCCATGGAAGGTCGCGCTCGCGCGACCGACGCCGCACCGCGCCATGCCGGCGGTCGTGAGCCGCCAGGCGCGGGCCTCGCGGTCGGCGCGCGTCACGGGCTCCAGCAGACCGTTGTCGGGCGCCAGCAGCCAGTGACCTCGGGACTCGACCACCACGATGTCGCGCGCCGTGCCGACACCGGGGTCGACGACGGCGACATGCACCGTCCCGGTCGGGAACCAGCCATAAGAGCGGGCCAGCCAGAATCCGGCTTCGGCCGGCCAGTGAGCGAGCACCTCATGTGTGAGATCGATGATGCGCGCCTCGGGATGCCGGGCGAGGATCCGTCCCTTCATGACGCCGACGAAGGGATCGCGCAGACCGAAGTCGGAGGTCAACGTGATGATGCCGCTGTTGTCCATCCCGCTAGGCTATCATCGGCCGCGGCGCCGAGATGCACGCGCCGCATCGGAGACCTGGCGATGATAATCGACCCGACCCAAGCCTTCCGACTCGACGGTCGCGTCGCGTTCGTGACCGGCGCATCGAGCGGCATCGGCGCGACGCTCGCCCGTGCGTTCGCGCAGGCCGGCGCCGCCGTCGCGCTGGTGGCGCGTCGGCGTGACCGCCTCGACGCCCTCGCCGATGAGCTGCGTGCGGCGGGTGCGCGTGCCCTGCCCGTGACGCTCGATGTCACCGACAGCGCGGCGCTGCCGGCGGCGTTCGATGCCGTATCGGCAGGGCTCGGTGTTCCGGACATCCTCGTCAACAACGCCGGGGTGGCGCGCACCGGGCTCTTCCTCAAGACCGGCGCCGCCGAGCGCGACGCGAACTTCGCCACCAACTTCAATGCGGCGTGGGATCTCAGCGCCGAGTCCGCTCGGCGGATGGTCGCGGCGGGCAAGCCCGGCTGCATCCTCAACGTCGCTTCGGTTCTGGCCTTGAACGGCGCACCCGGCTATGCCGCCTACGCCACCTCGAAAGCTGCGCTCACGCATCTCACGCGTTGCCTTGCGCTCGAGTTCGTGCGCCACGGCATCCGCGTCAACGCCTTGGCGCCGGGATGGTTCGTCACCGAGATGAACGACGGGTTCCTCGAGTCGCCCGCGGGCCGGGAGTATCTGGACCGCATCCCGCCGCGTCGAGCCGGTCGTCTCGAGGAGCTGATCGGACCCGCTTTGCTGCTGACGAGCGCCGCCGGCAGTTTCGTCAACGGGGTCACGCTCGCTGTCGACGGCGGCCATCACGCAGCGCTCGCCTGACACGCGTCCTCGGCTGCCGCGGGCTAAGCCTTCGACAGCCAGCCCGACGCGAGCCAACCGACGAGCGAGATGATCACCGCCGCGGCGAGGTTGACGCCGATGCCGGCGCGCAGCATCTGACGCAGCGTGACCCGACCGGTGCCGAAGACCAGAGCGTTCGCAGGCGTACCCACCGGCAGCATGAACCCGGCGGAGGACGCCATCGCGGCCGGTGCGACCAGCGCCAACACCGAATGGTCCGAGCCGGCGGCCACCGCCGCCATGATCGGCATGAAGGTCGCCGCGGTGGAGACATTGCTGTTGAGCTCGGTCCAGACGATGAGCGCCAACACCATCGTCACGATCAGCAGCGGCAGCGGCCAACTGCCGAGCCCCGCCAGCGCGGCCCCCAGCGTGTCGGAGAGCGTGCTCTCCTGGATCGCGGCGGCGAGCGCGAGGCCGCCGCCGAACAGCAGCATCACGGCCCAAGGCAATCTTTGTATGTCCGCGGCGCGCAGCAGCGCCCCGCCGTCGCGCGCCCGCACCACGAACGGCGCCACGCCCGCGAGGATCGCGATCACGGTGTCGTCGAGCCGCGCCAGCGGTGACCATTGTGCGAGCCAGGGCCGCAGGATCCACAGGGCGGCCGCCCCGAGCGCGATCAGGGCGATGCGGCGCTCCTCGACCGTCATCGGACCGAGCCGATGGAGACCCGCGTCGACCGCATCGGCCGCCACCGGTACGGCCCGCGGTTCGAACGGCAGGCCGACCCGCGTCACCCAGAGCCATGCGCAGGGCAACAGCAGAGCGACGGTCGGCAGACCGAACGCGAGCCAATCGAGGAAGCTGATGTCGACGCCGAAGTTGCGCGACATGAACCCCTGCACGAGCGCGTTGGTCGGAGTGCCGATGAGCGTGCCCATGCCGCCGATCGTCGCGCCGTAGGCCACGGCGAGCACCATGGCGGCCGCGAAGTTCGTCGCGTCGCGCCCCGGTGCGGCACCGGTGGGCACGGCGAGCAGCGCGATCGCGATCGCCACCGGCAGCATCATCACCGCGGTCGAGGTGTTGGAGACCCACATGCTGACGAACGCGGTGGCCATCATCATGCCGAGCACCAGCCGCCTCGGCTCGGCACCGACCTGTCGCATGATGGCGAAGGCCATCCGTTCGTGCAGCCGCCATCGCTCCATGCCGAGCGCGACCAGCATGCCGCCGATGAGCAGCATCACCGACGGGTTGGCATATTCCGCGAGCACCTGCTTGGGCTGCGGCACGCCGATCAGCGGTACCACCACCAGCGGCAACAACGCCGTGGCCGCGAGCGGCACGGCCTCGGACGCCCACCACCATGCCATCCAGAGCGTGAGCCCCAGCACGGGCCAGGCGGTGCCGGCGAAACCTTCGGGAGCCGGCAGCCAGAGCGTCGCGAGGAAGAGCATCGGCCCCGGCAGCACCCGCCACGGCGACAAACGCGCGCCCTCGCGGCCTGATGCGTCCTCGGCGTCCGCTGCGCCGTCGGTCACGGAGACGCGGCCCGGGCCGGCGCGGACACGGGCGCTTCGGTGCCCGGAACATCGCTGCCCTCGGGCGCGAGCTCGAGGCCGATCAGCGTCGGCATGCCGGTCGCTTCACGCATGACGCGCAACGCCGTGTCCCAGTCGATGATGACCTCGGCCTCGCCCAGCAATTCATTGAGCCTCCCCTCGAAGGCCTCGATGTCGACGGGCTTCACCTGACCGGTCTCGTCCACGGGCGGATGGACCTCGAGCCAGACCTCGCCGCCGAACCGGGCGAGCTTCACCGGCTCGTTGATGAGGGCGACACGGGTGCCGACCGGCGTGTCATCGAACAGGCGTTCGACATCCTCCGGGTACATGCGCAGACAGCCGTGGGTCACGGCCATGCCGACCGCGTCGGGGTTGTTGGTGCCGTGGATCAGGTACGAGCCGCCCGGGATGTCGAGGCGCAACGCGCGCGTGCCGAGCGGGTTGTCCGGCCCTGGCGGGACCACGGGCGGCAGCGGCGGATCCCCGCGGGCGGCGCGGTCCTTGCGCACGGACTCGGGCGGGTACCAGGGCGGATCCTTCTGCTTGCGCACCACTTTGGTCACGCCAAGCGGCGTGCGCCAATCCATCTTGCCGACCGATACCGGATAGGTGAACACCTTCGGCTGTTCACCCTTGCCCGGCTTCGGGAAGTAGTACATGCGGTGCTCAGGCAGGTTGACGACGATGCCCTCCCGGTCACCGGGCGGCAACAGGCGCTGTCCCGGGATCAGGATCTCGGTGCCGGCACCGGGCAGCCACGGGTCGACACCCTTGTTGACGCGGACCAACTCCTCGTAGCCGAGGCTGTGCTTACGGGCGAGCTCGATCAGGGTGTCCTCGAAGCGCGTTCGCACGCGCTTGACCTCGCCGACCAAAGCGGCACCGTCCTCGCGCAGCGGGAACTCGACCGCGGGGGCCGTTCCCGACGCGAACAGCATCGCGAGGCTCGCCACGAGCGGAGCGGTTGTCCTGGAAGCGGCAGCGCTGGCGGGACCGGTCATTGGCCCATTCTAGCGCGGGTCTCAGTCGCAGAGCGCCTCGCGGACCGCCCTGACCTCGTCGGCCGAATGCCCGAAGACGAGGCTTCGCTCCTTGCCACGCATGCCGAGCCGCGCGGCGGACGGCGAGACCGACAGACGCTCGGCGAGTTCGAGGGGCGCCTCGCGGAACGCCCCGAAGAGCTGGCAGACGAACAGCAGGTCCGTGAGACGGCCGACCCTTCCGTCCGAGGTGTCGGCCGACCCATGGTCGGCTACGGCCTCGACCAAGGCGGGGTCGAGTTGCCACACCGTCAGCAGCCGACGTGCCGCCGGCGCCTGCCATGTCTGGACCGTGGTCTCGAAGCGCACGGTATCGTGCAGCACCGCGGGATGTGCAGACGCGCATGCAGTCACCCAGATGCGACCCACGGCGTGCAGGAGACCGGCCGTGGTCGCCATCTCACGCGTCACCCCGCCGACCTGCGGGGCCAGCACGCGGGCCAACGAAGCCGTCATGACGCTGCGCTGCCAGATCTGCGCGAGCCGGCCATGGACCCCGCGGTACCGCGGCGCATCGCGGACCTGCTGCAGCGCATACGCCAGCGTCATCCGGCGTACCGTCTCGAAGCCGAGGCGATCCACGGCGACGGGTATGTCGCTGGTGACGATGCCCGTGGGATTGTGGGCGACCGAGTTCGCGCTGCGCAGCAGGTTCGCCGACAGCGTCGGGTCGGCGGCGATGAGACGCGCGACCTGCGCGCAGGGCGTGCCGATGTCGGCGAGGCGGCGGACCACGCGCAGCGCCACCTCCGGCAGCCCGGGGATCGCAGGCTCGGGCCGATCGAGCTCGGCACGGAGGGTCGACTGGAAGTCGAGCGTTTCGCCTGAGCTCACGGGGTCCTCACGCGGCGCTGCGCGCCCGCTTGCCGTGCAACCGCAGCACCAGCGCCGCCTCGTCGCGGCTCATGCCGCAGGCGGCGACGAGCTCGGCATCGGTCGCGCCGGATGCAGCCATGCGGATCGCCATCTCGTAGCCGGTGGATTGCGTCCGCGGCGATAGGGCGCCGTAGCGCGTGTCGCTCACCAAGCGGTCCTCCAGCTGGCGCACCAACGCGTCGAGACGGCGGATCTCCGACTCGCCCGTGCTCGCGAGAGCCTGCTGGCGCTGCAGTTCGCTGCGCATGCGGGCGAGCGCGGTCGAGGTGGCCCGCCAGAACACCATCAGCGCTCCGATGCCGAAGACGGCGACGAGCGCCAAGC
>CANHFH010000011.1 GCA_947459825.1 Pseudomonadota bacterium
CTGCAACGGCGCGCGATCGCCACGCTGTTGGCGAGCGCTTCCGGCAGGTCGGCGAAGAGCGCCGCCATCTCGTCGGGCGTGCGCAGGTATTGCTGCTGCGTGTAGCGGCGGGAGCGACCGGGGTCGGCGAGCTGCACGCCCTCGTGGATGCAGACCCGCGCCTCGTGGGCGTCGAAATCGTCGGGCGCGAGGAAGCGCACATCGTTGGTCGCGACCAGCGGCACCCGCCCGGCCGCGGCGAGCGCCACGGTTGCGGCCAGCAGCGCCTCCTCGCCCTCGCGACCGACGCGCGAGACCTCGAGGTAGTAGCGGTCGCCGAAACGCTCGCGCCAGAACGCGAGGTGCCGCGCCGCGTCGGCGGACTTGCCGAGCGCCAGCGCGCGGCCGACATCGCCGTCGGCGCCGCAGGACAGCGCGATCAGCCCGCCGACCCCCTGGGCGTCCAACCAATCGCGCTCGATGAGCGGCAGGTCGCGCTGGCGACCGTCGATGTAGGCCCGGCTGACGAGCGCCGTGAGGTTGCGGTAGCCGTGCTCATCCATGCACAGCAGCGCGATACGGCTCGGCTGGGCGCGCTCGCCGCGCTCGGCCACCAACAGGTCGACGCCGATGATGGGCTTCACGCCGCGCGCCATGGCATCGCGGTAGAACTTCACCATCGCGAACAGGTTCACCTGATCGGTGATCGCCACCGCCGGCATGCCGGCCTCGGCCACCGCCTTCACGAGTTCCGGGATGCGCACCACGCTGTCGACCAGCGAGTATTCGGTGTGCAGGCGCAGATGGACGAAGGCGGTCATGGCGCGAGCAATCTTACCGGGCCGAAACTCCTGCGGTGCACAGCCGAGACGCCCTCTGCACGCAGCGCGGCGAGGTGCGCGGCCGTGGGGTAGCCCTTGTGGACCGCGAATCCATATCCAGGATGTCGCGTATCCAGTTGTTCCATAAGGGTGTCACGCAGCGTCTTGGCGAGGATCGATGCGGCGCTGATGGCCGGACGGCTGGCATCGCCGCGCACCACGGTCTCGACGGTCGGCGTCGGCGCAGCCTGCGCCCAGACGAGCCCCTCGAGCCGAGGCAGACGGTTGCCGTCGATCTCGACATGATCGGGGGCGACCTGAAGTCCCGCCAGCGCGCGACGCATGGTGAGCAGCGTCGCTTGCAGGATGTTGAGCGTGTCGATCTCGGCGGGGCTCGCGAGCGCCACCGACCAGCCCAGCGCATGCTCGCGGATCTCGACGGCGAGCCGCGCACGGACCTCCGGGGCGAGGGCTTTGGAGTCCGCGAGCCCCGCGATGGGCCGGGAAGGATCGAGGATCACCGCCGCCGCGACCACCGGTCCGGCGAGCGGACCGCGCCCGGCTTCGTCGACGCCCGCTACCCTCATGACGCCACTCGCGGAGCGAGGACCTCCATCACCGCCTCCGCCGCGAGGTCCGCACCGCCGCATCGCAGCTGCTCGTGCACCGCGGTGAACGCGACCTTCGCTTCAGCCACGCGGGTCGGCTGCTCCAACCACGCGAGGAGCGCCGCACCGAGCGCCTGCGGCGTCACGGCCTCCTGGAAGAACTCGGGCACCACCGCACGCCCGGCGAGCAGGTTGGGCTGCGAGAAATGCTTCACCTTCACAAGACCTAGCCGCCGCAGCAGGAAGGCGGTCAGACCCGCCAGCCGATAGGCGACCACCATCGGCCGCTTCGAGAGCAGCGTCTCGAGCGTGGCCGTGCCCGAGGCGACGAGCACCACATCGGCCGCCGCCAACGCCTCGCGGGCGCGACCGTCGGTCACCTGCACCGACAGGCCCGGTGCGCGCTCGCCCCATTCGGCCTCGAACCGCGCCCGCACCGCCGCGTTGACCATGGGCGCGACGAAGCGCGTGGTCGGCCGATGCGAGGCGAGCCATGCGCAGGCGCCGGCGAACGGCGCGGCGAGCCGCGACACCTCGCCCTCGCGGCTGCCGGGCAGCACCGCCACCACCGTGTCCTCCGCCGTGAATCCAAGCGCCGTACGCGCGGCGTCCCGGTCGGGCTGCATCGGGAACTGGTCGGCGAGCGGATGGCCGACGAAGCGCGCCTCGACGCCGTGGTCAGCATAGAAGGGCGGCTCGAACGGCAGCAGACAGAGGATGCGATCGCAGGCGGCGCCGATGCCCTTCACCCGCCCCTGCCGCCAAGCCCAGACCTGCGGGCTGACATACTGGACGGTGCGGATGCCCTGCGCCTTGAGCCGCGCGGCGAGCCCGAGGTTGAACTCCGGCGCGTCGATGCCGATGAACACGGCGGGCTGGGCGGCGACGATCTCCGCCGTCACGCGGCGACGCAGACGGATCAGGCGCGGCAGATGCCGGACGATCTCGGCGAGCCCCATCAGCGCGAGCTCGCCCGCGTCGGCGATCGGCTCGCAGCCCGCCGCACGCATGCGCGGACCCGCGACGCCGATGAACCGCGCCTCGGGCAGGCGCGCACGCAGCGCCTCGATGAGGGCCGCGCCGAGGTTGTCCCCCGAGGCCTCGCCCGCGACCAACGCGATGACCGGACCGGTGCTCGCCATGGCCCGGACGGCGTCAGCGCACCAGGCTGCGCGTCGAACGACCGATGAACTCGACGAAGGGCACGATCTCGGGCTGCGTCGCGGCGGCCTCGCGCAGCCGCGTCACCGCCTCCTCGAGCGGCAGATCCGAACGGTAGAGCGTACGGAACGCGTTCTTGATGTTGCGCACCTGCTCGGTGGAGAACCCGCGGCGCGAGAGGCCGGTGGCGTTCACCGAATGCGGCTCGGCCGGATGCCCGACCGCCATGATGTACGGCGGCACATCGCGCGTGACGGCGGTGTTGTTGGCGATGAAGGCGTGCGAGCCGATCTTGCAGAACTGGTGCACGCCGGTGAAGCCCGCGAGGATCACATGGTCGCCGATCTCGACATGTCCGGCGAGCGTCGCGAGGTTGGCGAAAACGCAGTGGCTGCCGACGATGCAGTCGTGCGCCACATGCGAGGAGGCCATGAAGAGGTTGTCGTCGCCGACGCGCGTGATGCCTTTGTCCTTGGCGGTGCCGCGGTTGACGGTCACATACTCGCGGAAGGTGTTGTCGTCGCCGATCTCGACGCGGGTCGGCTCGCCGGCGTACTTCTTGTCCTGCGGCGCATCGCCGATCGAGGCGAACTGGAACACCTTGTTGCGCGCGCCGAGCCGCGTCCAACCGGTCACGACGGCGTGCGGGCCGATGACCGTGCCCTCGCCGATCTCCACATCGGGACCGATGATCGCGTAGGCGCCGACCTGGACTCCCGGCGCGAGCTTCGCACCCTCCGCCACCACAGCGCGCGGATCGATGCTCATGCCGCCCCCTTGCCGGTCTCCGGCGCGACCATCAAGGAGGCCGAGGCGACCTCCTTGTCATCGACATAGGCGACGGCGCCGAACTTCCAGATGCCGCGCATCTGCCGCTGCAGCGTCGCGGTGAGGATCAGCTGGTCGCCGGGCTCCACGGGCTTGCGGAAGCGGGCCTCGTCGATGCCGACGAAGTAGAAGCGCGTCTCGTCGTCCGGATACACGCCGGCCGTGACGAACGCGAGGATGCCGGCCGCCTGCGCCAACGCCTCGATGATCATGACGCCCGGCATCACCGGCCGCTGCGGGAAATGCCCCGGGAAGTACGGCTCGTTGTAGGTGATGTTCTTGAGCGCGCGGATGCTCTTGCCCTTGTGGCACTCGAGCACCCGGTCGACGAGCAGGAAGGGATAGCGGTGCGGCAGCTGCCGCAGCACCTCGTTGATGTCGAGTGTGACGATGTCGCTCACTTTCTTTCCTCGCAGGTCGGACGGCCGGCTTCAGGCCGGTTCGTCGGGGACGGCGCCGCGTTCCAGGGCGGAGACGCGGCGCGCCAAAGAATCTATGCGCTTGAGGCGGCCGACCACGCGGCGCCAATCGGCGGCGGGCTCGGCGGGCACGCCGCCCGAATACACGCCCGGCTCGCGGATGTCGCCGGTCACGAGCGTGTAGCCGGTGACGGTGACATCGTCGCAGAGCGTGAGATGACCGGCGAGACCGACGCCGCCCCCGAGCCGGCAGCGCGCGCCGACATGCGAACTGCCGGCGAGCCCGACGCAGCCGGCGAGCGCGCTGTGCGCCCCGATGCTGCAGTTGTGGCCGATCTGCACGAGGTTGTCGATCTTCACGCCCTCGCCGATGACGGTGTCGCCGAGCGCGCCGCGGTCGATGGTGGTGTTCGCGCCGATCTCGACATCGGCGCCGATGCGCACCGTGCCGACCTGCGGCACATGGATCCATGCCCGACCCTCGGGCGCGTAGCCGAAGCCTTCCGAGCCGACGACCGAACCGGGGTGCAGGACGCTGCGGGCGCCGATCTCGACGCGTTCGAGCACGGTGACCCGTGCGACGAGGCGCACATCGTCGTCGAGGACCGCGTCCTCACCGACCACGCAGCCTGGACCGATGACCACGCGCGAGCCGATGCGCGCCCTTGCGCCGATGACGCTCTGCGGACCGACATGGGCGCTCGGATGGACGACCGCGTCGGCGGCGACCACCGCCGTCGGGTGCACGCCAGCCGGTGCCGCCGGCAGCGGATGCAGCACGGCAGCGATACGCGCGAACGCGGCATGGGGGTTGTCGGCGATGAGGCAGTCGACCGGACAGGACTCGACCGAGGACGGATGCAGGACCACCGCCCCGGCGCGGCAACCGGTGAGCCGGTCGGCGAGCCGTGGATCGGCGAGGAAGGCGACCTGGTCAGCGGCGGCGGCATCGAGCGTCGCCACCGAACCCACCCTGCGGGCCGGATCGCCCCGCAGCGCGAGACCGAACCGGACCGCGAGCTCCCCGAGCGACACCTGCGCCATCGGACGCGCCGCCGGGGACGGAGGTCAGCGGGTGGCGGGCTTCGCCGCCCCTGCGGGACGCGACTGCAGCACCTGCAGCAGTCCCGGCGTGATGTCCATGGCCTGCGTGGCGTAGATCACGCCCTCGGTGATGACGAGGTCGTAGTTCTGCGCCTTGGCGTAGCTGCGCACCTCGTTCAGGAGCTCGTTCTGCAGCTTGCCGACCTCTTCGTTGCGACGGTCGTTGAGCTCGTCCTGGGCCTCGGCCTGACGGCGCGCGAGGTCGCGCTCGCCGTCGCGGAGCTCTTTCTCGACCCGATTGATCTGGTCGGGCGACATGGTGGCGCGGTCCTTGTTGAGCTTGTCGCGCTTGCCCTGCAGCGCGGTAGACGCGTTGGTCAGATCGCGGCGCTTGGCGTTCGCCTCGTTGCCGAGCGACTCGAACACCGCCTTGCCCTGCGGGCTCTCCTCGATGAGGCGGCCGAAGTTCAGCACGCCGATCTTGGCCTCCGCGTGGGCGGGGGCTGCCTGCAGCAATCCGACCGCCGCGATGGCGGGGAGCAACGACTTGATGGAGAACGCACGCATCTGCTTTCGGACCTCTTGGTGTACCTGCGGCTCAGAACGCCTGGCCGATCGTGAACTGGAACCTCTCCTCCTCGTCGGGGAACAACACGTCGTCGCCCCGATAGGCGTTCAACGGGATCGCGTAACTGAAACGGAACACGCCCAGCGGCGCGAGCCATTGCACGGCGAGACCCGTCGAATGCTTCAATTTATCATACTTGAAGGAGTAATCGATGGGCGTGAGCCCGTCGACGCCCGTGAACTGGTAGCGGTTCCCCGTGGAGAACACGTTGCCGATGTCGTAGAACCATGTCGCCCGGGCGGAGGTCGCCCACTTCTCGGGCGTCGGGATGATCAGCTCCGCGCGGGCCGCCACCTTGAGGTTGCCGCCGAACGGGTTCCCGAAGCTGTCCTTCGGACCGAGCCGGCTCTCGCGGTAACCGCGCACCGTATCCGGACCGCCCGCGAAGTAGTTGCGGTACGGCGGCGACGCCGTGGTGTCGCCGATGTCCATCGCGAACCCGGCCTCGGCGGCGATCGCCAGCGTCCAACGGCCGATCAGCGGGATGAACTGCAGGTAGTCGTAGTTGACCGAGTAGTACTCGACATCGCTGAACGGCAGCGCGTAGCCGAGCGACAGCGTGTGCCGCATGCCGCGGTCCGCGAACAACGCGCGGTTGCGCGAGTCGTAGCTCCAGCCGACGATCAGCTCGTAGGTGTCGAACTGCGTGGTGTCGAGCACGGTCCCCGGCACGATGAAGCCGTTGCCGTAGTCCTGCTCAGGGATGATCTGCTGGCGGTAGTCGCCGTTGCTGCGCACCCAGGAACGCGCCTGCTCTGCGCTGCCGTCGCCGGTGATCAGCGATGACCGCTGCGCCGAGAGACCGAGACGCAGCGCCTGGTACTCGGAGATCGGGTAGCCGTAATCGACGCCGAGGGCGAGCGACTCCGACGAGAAGTCCGACGAGGCCGACACGAACTGCGTCACATCGCGGTAGGTGAACGACAGCGTGCGCGCGACGCCGTCGATGCTGGTGTACGGGTCGGTGTGCGAGATGCCGTAGACCTTGGAGTAACGGCCGGAGTTGAGGTCCAGCGACAGACGCTCGCCGCGGCCGAGGAAGTTGCTGTCGGCGTAGTTGCCGTTGAGGATGAAGGACTGCGACTCCGAGTAACCGATGCCGCCGCCGAGCTGCGCGGACGGCCCTTCCTTGATGTCGAACTCGACGTCGACGAGGTCGGCGGAACCCGCGACCGGCTTGGTCTCGGACTCCACCTTCTCGATGAACGGCAGGCGCTGGATGCGCTGCTTCGAGCGCTCCACGAGCAGGTTGGAGAGCCACGCGCCCTCGAGCTGGCGCATCTCGCGGCGCAGCACATCGTCGTCGATCTTGGAGACCCCGTTGAACACGACGTTGCGCACATACACGCGGTTGCCGGGGTCGACGAAGAAGGTGATGTCGACCTTGCCGGTCTTCGGGTCCGGCGTCGGCACAGGATCGACCTTGGCGAACGCGTAGCCCTCGAGACCCAGACGGTTCTGGATCAGTTCCTGCGTCGCGGTGATGCCTTTCTTGGAGAAGGTCTCCTCCGGCTTCACGAGCAGCAGCTGGCGCAGCTCTTCCTCGGCCACCACGAAGGTGCCGGCGAGCTTGACCGTGCCGAGCTTGAAGACCTCGCCTTCCTCGATGTTGAGGGTGATGAAGATGTCGTCCTTCTCGGGCGCGATCGCCACCTGGGTCGACTGTATGTCGAAGTTGGCGTAGCCGCGGTCCATGTAGAAGGAACGCAGCTTCTCGAGGTCGCCCTGCAGCGACTCGCGCGAGTAGCGGTCGTCCTGGCGGTACCAGGACAGCCAGTTCGGCGTCTTGAGCTCGAAGTCCTCGAGGATCTCGTCCTCGCCGAACGACTTGTTGCCGACCACGTTGATCTGCCGGATCCGCGCGCGCTTGCCTTCCTTGATGTCGATCTTCACGCGCACGCGGTTGTCGGGCAGGTCCTCGACCTGCGTGTCGACCTTGACCGCGTACTTGCCGCGGCTGAAGTACTGGTCGGTGAGGAACTGGCGGACATCCTCGAGCACCGAGCGGTCGAAGGTCTTGCCGGTGGCGAGCCCGACGTTGCGCAGGCTCTTGGAGAGGTCTTCGGTCTTGATGTCCTTGTTGCCCTTGAGCTCGAAGCTCTCGATGGTCGGACGCTCGAGCACCGCCACGACCAGCGTGCCGCCGTCGCGGCGCAGTTCGACATCGCGGAAGAAGCCGGTGTCGTAGAGCGCGCGGATCGCCTCGCGGATGCGCTGCGGCGTCAGCCGGTCACCGATGTTCACGGGCAGGTAGTTGTAGACCGTGCCCTCCGAGACGCGCTGCAGACCCTCGACGCGGATGTTGTCGACGCGGAGGGGCTGGTCGGCGCTGACCGCCTGCGCCCGCACGGGGTCGCCCGGCAGCGCGACCGCGAGCGCGGCGACGAGCGCGAGCAAGGGACGGCGCAGGCTCATCCGATCTTCCCCGCGACATCGTTGAAGAGCGCGAGACCCATCAGCATCAGCAGCATCACGATGCCGATGTTCTGGCCGGCCACCTGCACGCGCTCGGCGAGCGGCGAGCCTTTGATCCATTCGATGGTCTGGTAGACGATCTGACCGCCGTCGAGGATGGGGATGGGCAGCAGGTTGAGGAAGCCGAGGCTCAAGGAGATCACCACCAGGAAACCGAGGAACTGTACGAGGCCGCTGCGGGCCGAGGACCCTGCGTATTCGGCGATGGTGAGCGGCCCGGAAAGGTTCTTGAGCGACACCTGACCGAGCAGCATGCGGCCGAACATCTTGGCCTGCAGCACCGTCATGTCCCAGGCGCGCACCGAACCCTCGACGAGGGCGCCCACCGGACCGAAACGGCGCTGCACCACCATCGACTCGGGCAGCGGCGGCGGCGGCGTGGGCTCGATGCGGATACGGCCGATCTCGCGGCCCTGCACGATCTCGGCGGAGGTGCGCAGCGACACCTCGCTCGTAACGCCGTCGCGAGTGAAGCGCACGGCGATGTCGCGGTTCGGTCGGGCGTTGATGGCGTCGGCGAGCGCCGCGAAATCGGCGATGGCGACGCCGTCGACCGCGGTCACGACATCGCCCTCGCGCAGACCCGCCTCCGCGGCGGGACCGCCCGGCAGCACGCGCCCGAGACGGGACGGGATGACCGGCGACCAGAACCTGAATCCGATGCCACGCATCAGCGCCGCAGGCTCGGTGAGCACGCGACGCGCCTCGGCGTCCTCGACACGCAGTTCGACATCCCGCTCGCCGCCGTTCGGCGCCCGCACGGTGAAGCGCGCGACGCCGTCGTCGCTCATCGCGTCGATCAGACCGAACAGCACCTCGCCCTGCGAGGAGACCTCACGCCCGCCGAGACGCAGGATCTCGTCATCGGCACGCAGGCCCGCCTGCGCGACCATGGAGTCGGGCGCGATGCGGCCCACCACCGGGCGCACCTCGGGCGAGCCCATCACCCAGAGCATCCCCCAGAGCACGAGGATGGCGAAGGCGAAATTGGCGGCGGGGCCGGCGAGCAGCACCAGGATGCGCTGCCAGGGCGGCCGCCGCGTGAAGGAGCGCGCGAGGTCGGCGTCGGGCACCGGACCCTCGCGCTCGTCGAGCAGCTTCACATAGCCGCCGAGCGGCAACGCGGCGATGACGTACTCCGTGCGGTCGGCACCCGACACGCGCTTCCAGAGCGCGGGACCGAAGCCCACCGAGAACCGCAGCACCTTGAACCCGAGGCGACGGGCGGCCCAGTAATGGCCGTACTCGTGGACGGCGACGAGGAGGCTGACGCCGAGGATGAACCCCGCCACCTGCCATAGGATGCCCATGGGATCGCTCAAACAGTCACTCCCGCACCGCCCACTTCGCGCAACGCCCGACGGCGGGCGTCGGCGTCGGCCGCCAGCACGCTGTCGAGGTCCTCGGCCGTGCCGGCCGGACAGTCCCTGACCACCGCTTCGATGACCGCTGCGATACCCGAAAAGTTCAAGCGCCCCTCCAGAAAAGCCGCCACGGCGACCTCGTTGGCCGCATTCAGCACGGCAGGCGCCGTGCCGCCCGCCCGTGCCGCCTCCCGCGCGAGGGCGAGACAGGGGAACCGGGCCATGTCGGGCGGCTCGAACTGCAAGGTCCCCGCCCGCGCGAGATCGAGGGATTCTACACCGGAGTCGATGCGCTCGGGCCAACCGAGGGCATGGGCGATCGGGGTGCGCATGTCGGGCGAACCGAGCTGCGCCAGCATCGAGCCGTCCACATACTCCACCAGCGAGTGCACCAGGCTCTGGCGGTGCACCACCACCTCGACCTGCTCGAGGGCGAGACCGAACAGGATGCGCGCCTCGATGACCTCGAGACCCTTGTTCATGAGCGTCGCGGAATCCACCGAGATCTTGCGCCCCATGACCCACTTCGGGTGCTTGCAGGCCTGCTCGGGGGTCGCCTGCGCGATGCGCTCGGCGCTCCAATCCAGGAACGGGCCGCCCGAGGCGGTGAGCAGGATGCGGCGCACCCCCGGCGGCGCGCGACCGGCTTCGAGCCCGGGCGGCAGGCACTGGAAGATGGCGTTGTGTTCGCTGTCGATGGGCAGCAGCGTCGCGCCCGACGCGCGCGCCAGCGCGAGCAGCAGCGGCCCGGCCATCACCAGCGATTCCTTGTTGGCGATCATCAGGCGCTGCCCCGCGCGGGCCGCGGCGAGCGTCGAGGGCAGCCCCGCGGCCCCCACGATGCCGGCCATGACCGCAGGCGCCTCCTTGAGCGTGGCGATGTGCTCGAGCCCCTGTCCGCCCGCGAGCACGCGGGTCGGCAGACCACGGGCGCGCAGTTCGCGCTCGAGCGTCGCCGCGGCATCGGTCTCGGCGAGCGCCGCATAGTCCGGACGGAAGCGTTCGCACTGCGCCAGCATCTTGGTGACATCACGCCGCGCGCCGAGCGCGACCGCACGGAAGCGCTCCGGATGACGCGCGATCACATCGAGCGTGTTCTCGCCGATGGTGCCGGTCGAACCGAGGATGGCGACGCCGATCACGGCGGCCAGCCCTCGCCCACGAGCCCCGCCTGCAGCAGGCCGAGCATGAGGAGCGGTATGCCGGCGGTCAGGCTGTCGAACCGGTCGAGGATACCGCCGTGTCCCGGGAAGAGATGGCCGCTGTCCTTGAGCCCGGAGTGCCGCTTCATGAGGCTCTCCATGAGGTCGCCCACCACCGAGAAGGCGGCCGCACCGACCGCGAGCGGAGCGACCACCGCGACCGGCCAGCCGAGCAGCCGAGCGCCGACGATGGCGATGATGAGCGAAAAGAGCAGTCCGCCGATCACGCCCTCCCAGGTCTTGCCGGGCGAGACGCTGGGCGCGAGCTTGATGCGACCGAAGCGGTGCCCCGCGAAATAGGCGCCGACATCGGCCGCCATGATCACCAGCAGCGCGAACAGCAGCACCCACGCACCCTGCCCGGGCTCGAGGCGCAGCCGACCGAGCGCCACCGCCACGGGCACCAGCGAGGCGATGCCGGCGACCGCGGCGAGCACCGCGCCGACGCGCTGCGGACCGCGCAGGATCCAGAACACCGCGAGCAGCCACCACAGACCCGCGACGACGAGCAGCGCGAGCATGCCGCTGCGGGTGCCGCTCAACGGCCACGCGGCGGCGATACCGAGCGCCAGCAGCGCGACGAAGGCCGCGCGCAGCGCCGGTCGGGTCGGTGCGACGAACGCCGACCACTCCCAACCGCCGACGAGGATCGCCACCACCACCAGCGCCAGCGTCGCGGCGGGCGGCATCGCGAACAGCACCACCGCCAGCGCGGCGATGAGCACCAACGCGGTGAGCACCCGCTGCCGCAGGCCCGAATAGCGGCCGGACGCGGAGGCGCCGCTCATGCGCCGCCCCGACCCGAGACCTGTCCGCCCGTGAGACCGAACCGGCGCTCCCGGCTCTCGAAGTCCGCGATCGCCTCGGCGAGCACGCGCTCATCGAAGTCCGGCCACAGCGTGTCGGTGAAGAAGAGCTCCGCGTAGGCGATGTTCCAGAGCAGGAAATTGCTGACCCGATGGTCGCCGCCGGTGCGGATGAAGAGGTCGGGGTCCGGCAGCTCCGAGAGCTGCAGCTCCGCGGCGAGCGCCGCTTCGTCGATGTCCGCCGGGCGCAGCGCGCCGCTCGCCGCGCGCGCAGCGAGCCGCCGCGCCGCCTCGACGAGGTCCCAGCGGCCGCCGTAGCTGACCGCGACCTGCAGGTCGAGCCGGGTGTTGGCGGCGGTGAGCGCCTCGGCCTCGGCGATGCGCTGCTGCAGCCGCACGGCGAGGCTCTGGCGGTTGCCGATGATGCGCAGCCGCACGCCGTTCGAGTCCAGCTCCTCGACCTCGCGGTCGAGCGCGTCCATGAACAACGACATCAGCGTCGCGACCTCGGTCTCGGGACGGCGCCAGTTCTCGCTCGAGAACGCGAACAGCGTCAACGCGCGCACCCCGAGGCGCGCGCACTCGCGGATGGTGCGGCGGACCGGCTCGATGCCGGCGCGATGCCCTGCCGTGCGCGGCTCGCCGCGGGCCTCGGCCCAACGGCCGTTGCCGTCCATGACGATCGCGATGTGCTGCGGGAGGGCCACGGCGTGACGGAGCGGAGGGAGATCCGCCCGCTCAGACCTGCATGATCTCTTTTTCTTTGGCGGCGAGGACCTGCTCGATCTCCGCCACATGCTTGTCGGTGAGCTTCTGGATCTCTTCCTGCGCCTTCTTCTCCTCGTCCTGGGAGATCATCTTCTCCTTGAGCGCCTCCTTGACGTCCTGCAGCACATCGCGTCGCACATTGCGCACCGCGACCCGTGCGCCCTCGGCATCGCCGCGCACCACCTTGGTGATGTCGCGTCGGCGCTCCTCGGTCAGCGGCGGCAGCGGGATGCGGATCACCGTGCCCGCGGTGTTCGGCGTCAGGCCGAGGTCGGACTTGTAGACGGCCTTCTCGACGGCCTGCACCGCCGCCTTGTCCCAGGGCGTGACGACGAGCGTGCGCGCGTCCTCGATGCCGATGTTGGCGAGCTGCTGCAGCGGCGTCTCGGTGCCGTAGTAGTCGACCTTCAGGTTCTCGATCAGGCTCGGGTGAGCGCGCCCGGTGCGCAGTTTCTTGAGGTCGGCCTGGAACTGCTGCACGCACTTGGCCATGCGGGCGGTGGCGTCTTTCTTGAAGTCCTCGATCATGGTGTCGGTCCTTTCTGGCGGGGCCTATCGGGCGGGGGCCAAGGTGACGATGGTACCGACATCCTCGCCGCGCACGATGCGCAGCAGGTCGCCGGCGTTGTAGAGGTTGAAGACCTGCAGCGGCAGCCGGTTGTCGCGGCACATCACGATGGCCGTCGCATCCATGACCTCGAGGCGCTCGTCGAGCACGCGGTCGTAGGTCAGGGTCGGGTAGCGGACCGCCGTGGGGTCCTTCTTCGGGTCGGCGGAATAGATGCCGTTGACCTTGGTGCCCTTCACCAGCAGGTCGGCGCCGATCTCGATGGCGCGCAGCGAGGCCGCGGTGTCGGTGGTGAAGAACGGGTTGCCGGTACCGGCCGCGAACAGCACCACACGCCCCTTCTCGAGGTGGCGGATGGCGCGGCGGCGGATGTAGTCCTCGCAGACCTCGTTGATGCGGATCGCGGACATCACCCGCGCGTGCGCACCGACCGATTCCAGGGCGTCCTGCATCGCGAGGCTGTTCATGACCGTGGCGAGCATGCCCATGTGGTCGCCCGTCACGCGGTCCATGCCGGCGCGCGCGAGGCCCGCGCCGCGGAAGATGTTGCCGCCGCCGATGACCACCGCCACCTGCACGCCGAGCGCCTGCAGCTCCTGGATCTCGAGCGCGATGCGCCGCAGCATCGCCGGGTCGATGCCGTAGTCGCCATCGCCCATCAACGCCTCGCCCGAGAGCTTGACCAGGATGCGCCGGAAGCGCCGCTCGCCGTTCGTCATCACCCGTGTCTCCTGTCGAAAAAAACCCCGCCGGAGCGGGGTTCTCGTGGCGCCGGTCGGCTCAGCGGCCTGCGCCGCTGCTGGCCTTGACCTGTGCCATGACCTCGCCGACGAAATCGTCCTGCTTCTTCTCGATGCCCGCACCGACCTCGAAGCGCTGGAAGGACTTGACCTCGGCTTTGGCGGCCTTGAGCAGCTTCTCGATGGTCTGGTCCGGGTCCTTCACGAAGGGCTGGCCGAGCAGGACCTTCTCGTTGAGCGTCTTGCGGATGCGGCCCTCGACCATCTTGGCGACGATGTCGGCCGGCTTGCCCTCGGCGAGCGCCTTCTCGGTCTCGATCTCGCGCTCCTTGGCGACGACATCGGCCGGGACATCCGCGACCGACAGATAGGCCGGGTTGGTGGCGGCGACATGCATCGCGAGGTCGTGCGCGAGCGCGGCATCGCCGCCCTCGATCGCGACCAGCGCACCGATGCGGGTGCCGTGCCGGTAGGCGCCGAGCTGACCCGACGACGACAGCGTGGCGTGACGGCGCACGCTGATGTTCTCGCCGATCTTGGCGACGAGCGCGCGACGGCGCTCGTCGACGGTCTCGCCGGAGGCGAGCTTGAGCGCAGCGAGCGCCTCGCCCGAGGCGGGGTCGGCGGCGAGTGCGACCTGCGCGACCGCGGCGGAGAACGACTGGAAGTCGGCCTCGCGGGCGACGAAATCGGTCTCGCAGTTGACCTCGACCATGGCGGCCGAACGGCCGTCGGCCGACTTCTCGAGGACGATGACGCCCTCGGCGGCGACGCGGGCAGCTTTCTTGTCGGCCTTGGCGAGACCCTGCTTGCGCATGAGCTCGGCGGCGGCCTCGATGTCGCCGTTGGTCTCCACCAACGCGCGCTTGCACTCCATCATGCCGGCGCCGGTGCGCTCGCGGAGCTGCTTGACGGTCTCAGCGGTGATGCTCATGGCTCAACCCCGACGGCGCGGCGCGGCAGCGGCCGGGCCGGTGCGACGGCGCGGCGCCGAGGCGCTGGCGACCGGCGCGACTTCACCGTCGGCGGCGGCATCGCCGACCTCCACCTCGTCACCCTCGACGGCCGCAGCGGCCGCAGCGACCGGAGCGGTCGCAGGCGCCGGGCGGCGGCGGGCGGGAGCGGCGGGCGCAGCCGGGCGGCGGGCGCGCACCGGCGCCTCGCGCTTAGGACGGGCGGCGCCACGCGCCGGCCTCTGCTTCGGGTTGCCCTGCTCGTCGAGTTCGACGAACTCGTCCTCGGTGACGGCGAGCGCCGGCGCGCTGCTGCGGCCTTCGAGGACCGAGTCGGCGATGCCGGAGGCGTAGAGGTGGATGGCGCGCATGGCGTCATCGTTGCCCGGCACGACGAAGTCGACGCCGTCGGGCGAGCAGTTGGTGTCGACGATGGCGACCACGGGGATGCCGAGCTTGTTGGCTTCGTGGATCGCGATCTTCTCGTGGCCGACATCGACCACGAACAGCGCGTCGGGCAGGGACTCCATGTCCTTGATGCCGCCCAGGCTGCGCTCGAGCTTGTCCATCTCGCGGCGCAGCATCGTGCCTTCCTTCTTGCCGCGCTTGTCGAGCGAGCCGTTGGCCTTCATCTCGGTGAGGTCGGCGAGGCGCTTGATCGACTGGCGCACGGTCTTGAAGTTGGTGAGCATGCCGCCGAGCCAGCGCTGGTTCACGAACGGCATGCCGGCGCGGATCGCTTCCTTCTGGATGGGCTCGCGCGCGGAGCGCTTGGTGCCGACGAACAGCACCGTGCCGCCGTCACCGGCCACCGCCTTGATGAACTTGGCGGCCTCGACGAAGAGCGGCTGCGTCTTCTCGAGGTTGATGATGTGGATCTTGTTGCGCTCGCCGAAGATGTACTCGGACATCTTGGGGTTCCAGAAGCGGGTCTGGTGTCCGAAGTGGACGCCCGCTTCCAGCATCTGTCGCATGGACACGCTGGACATCGTCATTTCTCCTTGTCGGGTTGGGCCTCCGCGCATCCTCGACTGCCATCCGTCCCCGAAGGTCCGGACACCCAGCAGCCGATGCATTCGATGCGCGTGTGGGTTGGTTTGCCAAAAAAGGCCGCGCTTTATACCATGCACCTCCCGTAAAAACAACGCTTTACGGCCCCCTCCCCGCCAGCCCCCACCCCTCCAGATGCCCATCACCCTCAAGTCCCCGGAAGAGCAGCAGAAGATGCGAGAGGCCGGCCGTCTGGCCGCCGAAGTGCTCGACATGATCGGCGAGCATGTGCAGGCCGGCATCACCACCGACGAGCTCGACCGCATCTGCCACGACCATATCGTGCAGGTGCAGAAGGCGATCCCGGCCAACCTCAACTACCGCGGCTTCCCGAAGACCATCTGCGCGTCGGTCAACCATGTGGTCTGCCACGGCATCCCGGGCGACAAGCGCCTCAAGCAGGGCGACATCGTCAACATCGATGTCACGGTGATCCGCGACGGCTTCCACGGCGACACCAGCCGCATGTACTTCGTCGGCAAGCCGCTGCCGCACGCCAAGCGCCTCGTCGAGGGCTGCTTCGAGGCGATGTGGCGCGGCATCCGCGTGGTGCGTCCGGGCGCGCGCCTCGGAGACATCGGCCACGCCATCCAGGAATGGGTCGAATCCCAGGGCCACTCGGTGGTGCGCGAATACTGCGGCCACGGCATCGGCCGCATCTACCACGAGGACCCGCAGGTGCTGCACTACGGCAAGCCCGGCACCGGCACCGAGCTCAAGCCCGGCATGACCTTCACCATCGAGCCGATGATCAACGCCGGCAAGCGCGATGTGAAGCTGCTGCCCGACGGCTGGACCGTCGTCACCCGCGACCACTCGCTGTCGGCGCAGTGGGAGCACACGGTGCTCGTCACCGACGACGGCTTCGAAGTGCTCACGCTGGGCGCTTCGTGACCGCACCGGCCTGGCCGCTGCTCGAGACCCTGCCGCAGCGGCTCGCCGCGGCAGGCGCCGCCCCGGCGGCCTACTCCGCGGCCCTGCGCGAGGCGCAGGCCGAGCTCAACGCGCGCTTCGGCACCGAGGAGCCGGTCGAGACGCTGGTGCGCGCACGCGCGCAGCTCATCGATGTCGCGCTCGTCGAAGCCTGGCGCGCGAAGCTCGTGGGGCACGACACCGACTGGTCGCTGGTCGCGGTCGGCGGCTACGGTCGCGGCGAACTGCACCCCTGCTCCGATGTCGACATCCTCATCCTCGTCCCGGCGCCGCTCGATGAGGCCGGCCGCGCCGCCCTCGAACCCTTCGTCGCCTTCCTCTGGGACATCGGCATCGAGATCGGGCACAGCGTACGCACGGTCGAGGAATGCGCGGCCGCGGCCGCCGCCGATGTCAGCGTGATGACCACGCTGGTCGAGGCGCGCCGCATCGCCGGCTCCGCGCCGCTCGCCGCCGCGATGCTCGAGGCGCTCTCGCCGTCGCATCTCTGGCCGGTCAAGGAATTCTTCGAGGCCAAGGTGCGCGAGCAGACCGACCGCCACGCCAAGGCCAACGACACCGCCTACAACCTCGAGCCGAACGTGAAGACCGGCCCCGGCGGGCTGCGCGACATCCAGACCATCGCCTGGGTCGCCAAGCGCCACTTCGGCGCCGAGAGCCTCGCCGAGCTCGCGACCCAGGGGTTCCTGACGCCGGGCGAACTGCGCCGTCTCGAGGCCGCGCAGAGCTTCCTGTGGCGGGTGCGTTACGCGCTGCACACGGTCAACGGCCGCCGCGAGGACCGCCTGCTGTTCGACCACCAGGTCAAGCTGGCGCGCGCCTTCGGCTACGAGGACGCCTCGTTCACGCTCGCGGTGGAGCAGCTGATGCAGCGCTACTACCGCACCGTGATGGATGTGAGCCTGCTCAACGAGCTGCTGCTGCAGCTGTTCCGCGAGGCCATCATCGACGGCAGCGCCGGCGCGGCGGTGCCGCAGCCGCTCAACCCGCGCTTCCAGGTGGTCGACGGCTACCTCGAAGCGGTGCACGACGACCTGTTCGTGCGCCAGCCCTCGACGCTGCTCGAGGTGTTCGCGCTGCTGCAGCAGAACCCCGAGATCCGCGGCGTGCGCGCCGGCACCATCCGCGCCATCGTCCAGAACCTCTGGCTCATCGACGAGGAGTTCCGCCAGAACCCGCGCAACCATCGCCTCTTCCTCGAGATCCTGCGCGCGCCCGCCGGCGTCACCAACGAGCTGCGCCGCATGAACAACTACGGCGTGCTCGGCCGCTACATCCCCTCCTTCGGCCGCATCGTCGGCCGCATGCAGTACGACCTGTTCCACGCCTACACGGTCGACGCGCACACGCTGTTCGTGGTGAGCAACCTGCGCCGTCTCGCGCTGCCGCGCTTCGACCACGAGCTGCCGAAGCTCTCGCAGATCATGCAGGCCCTGCCGCGGCCGGAGGTCGCCTATCTGGCGGCGCTGTTCCACGACATCGCCAAGGGCCGCGGCGGCGACCACTCGGAGCTCGGCGCGGTGGATGCCGAGGCCTTCTGCCTGGAACAGGGCCTGTCGCGCTACGACGCGCGCCTCGTCGCCTGGCTGGTGCGCAACCACCTGCAGCTCTCGCTCACCGCGCAGAAGCAGGACATCGCCGACCCCGATGTCATCAACGGCTTCGCGCGCTTCGTCGGCGACGAGACCCACCTCGACCATCTCTATGTGCTGACCGCGGCCGATGTGCGCGCCACCAACCCGCGGCTCTGGAACTCCTGGAAGGCCTCGCTCTTCAGCGAGTTCCACGACCGCGTGAAGGGCGCGCTGCGGCGCGGCCTCGAGACGCCCGTCGACCAGGAGGAGCTCAAGCAGGGGCACCAGGCCGAAGCGCGCGCGTTGCTCGCCGATGCGGGCCTCGCCGAGGGCGCGGCCGATGCCGCCTGGTCGCACTTCACCGACGACTACTTCCTGCGCCACACGCCGCAGGAGATCGCCTGGCACACCCGGCTGCTCGCCGGCCGGCCGGCCGGCGCCGAAGCGCCGGTGGTCGCGGTGCAGGCCGAGAGCGAACGCGGCACCACCTCGATCACCACGCTCGCGACGCACCGCAAGCACGGCTTCGCGCGCACCACCGCGGTGCTGGACCAGCTCGGCCTCAACATCGTCGATGCGCGCATCACACCGACGCTCGATGGCGACAGCGTCGACCTCTACCATGTGCTCGAGGAGGACGGCACGCCCATCGCCGACACCGATCGGCACGAGGAGATCGAGTACGCGCTGCGCCGCGCGCTCGAGAGCCCGCGCGGTTCGCGCTTCGAGGTATCACGCCGCGCGCCGCGCCAGGCGCGGATGTTCGACACCCGCACCCGGCTGTCGGTGACGCGCGACGAGCGCAACCGCCGCTCCATCCTCGAACTCATCACCGGCGACCGGCCGGGGCTGCTCTGCGATGTCGGCAAGGTGCTCATGGAGGAGCGCGTCGACCTCGTCGGCGCGAAGATCATGACCGTCGGCGAGCGGGCCGAGGATGTGTTCTATGTGCGCGGCTTCGACGGTCGCCCGCTCGAGGACGCCGCTGCAGAGCGTCTGGTCGCTCGCCTCACCGAAGCGCTGGACGCGCGCCGTGCGGCCTGAAGCCGCGCACCGACGCCGCACACCCGTCATGAACCGCGACCTCGACAAGCTGCTGCCCTACCCCTTCGAGCGGCTCGCCCAGTTGAAGGCGGGCGTGACGCCCCCTGCCGACCTCGCGCACATCGCGCTCTCCATCGGCGAACCCAAGCACGCGCCGCCGGCGTTCGTGTTGGAGACCCTCCGCGACGCGATGACCGGCTTCGGCAGCTATCCCACCACCGTCGGCACGCCGGAGCTGAGAGCGGCCTGCGGCCGTTGGCTGGAGCGGCGCTTCGGCTTCACGCCGCAGAGCATCGGCGCGGCGCAGGTGCTGCCGGTGAACGGTACGCGCGAGGCGCTGTTCGCCATCGCGCAGGCGGTGGTCGACCGCGGCGCCGCGCGTGACGGCGCGCCGCTGGTGGCGATGCCGAACCCGTTCTACCAGATCTACGAAGGCGCGGCGCTGCTCGCCGGCGCCGAGCCGTTCTTCATCGACACCCGCGCCGAGGACGGCTTCCTGCCGGACCTGGATGCGGTGCCGGCGTCGGTCTGGGACCGCTGCCAGCTGCTCTACCTCTGCAACCCCGGCAACCCCGCGGGTGCGGTGATGGACCTCGCACTGCTGCAGCGCGTGCTGACGCTCGCGGAGCGCCACGACTTCGTGGTGGCCGCCGACGAATGCTACGCCGACATCTACCCGGACGAATCCGCGCCGCCGCCCTCGCTCTTGAGCGCAGCGCTCGCGCTGGGTGACGCGGCGTTCCGACGCTGCCTCGTGTTCCACAGCCTCTCGAAGCGCTCCAGCCTGCCCGGTCTGCGCTCCGGCTTCGTCGCCGGCGACGCCCGGCTGCTCGAGCGCTTCCTGCTCTATCGCACCTACCACGGCTGCTCGATGCCGCTGCCGGCGCAGCAGGCGAGCATCGCCGCCTGGAGCGACGACGCCCACGCCCGCGACAACCGCGCGCTCTACCGCGAGAAGTTCGCGCGCGTGCTGCCCATACTCGCACCGCACCTCGATGTGCAGGCGCCGGCGGGCGGGTTCTACCTCTGGCCGCACACGGGACGCGACGACGAGGCCTTCGTGCGCGAGCTCTACGTGCGCAAGAACGTCACCGTCGTCCCCGGCTCCTACCTCGCGCGCGACGCCGGCGGCGGCAACCCCGGCGCGGGCCGCGTGCGCATCTCCCTCGTGGCGGGCGTCGACGAGTGCGTCGAGGCCGCCCACCGCATCGCCGATCTCATGCAAGGACGCTGACATGACCGACCAGACCGCGCTCAAGACCCTCATCGAGGCCGCCTTCGAGGCGCGCGCCGAGATCACCCCGAGCAACATCTCGCGCGAGCTGCGCATCGCGCTCGACGAATGCCTCGAACTGCTCGACGGCGGCACGGCCCGCGTCGCCGAGAAGCGCGACGGCCGCTGGCAGGTCAACGACTGGCTCAAGAAAGCCGTGCTGCTCTACTTCCGCGCCAACGGCAACCGACTCATCGAGGGCGGCCACACCCGCTTCTTCGACAAGGTGCCGATGAAGTACGCCGCGATGGACGAGGCGGCGCTGCGCGCCAGCGGCACGCGCATCGTCCCTGACGCCGTGGTGCGCAAAGGAGCCTATGTGGGTCCGGGCGTGGTGCTGATGCCGTCGTTCGTGAACATCGGCGCTTATGTGGGCGCCGGCACCATGGTCGACACCTGGGCCACGGTCGGCTCCTGCGCGCAGATCGGCAAGAATGTGCATCTCTCGGGCGGCGTCGGCATCGGCGGCGTGCTCGAGCCGCTGCAGGCCTCGCCCACCATCGTCGAGGACGACTGCTTCATCGGCGCGCGCTCGGAGATCGTCGAGGGCGTCGTCGTCGAACAGGGCGCGGTGATCTCGATGGGCGTCTACATCGGCCAGAGCACGCGCATCTACGACCGCGAGACCGGCGCCGTGACGCAGGGCCGCGTGCCCGCGGGCGCGGTGGTGGTCCCCGGCAGCCTGCCCGCCAAGGACGGCTCGCACTCGCTCTACTGCGCGGTGATCGTCAAGCGCGTCGATGCGCAGACCCGCGCCAAGACCTCGATCAACGAGCTGCTGCGCCCGGCCGACTGAGACGCCGCCCGACCGGAGCCCCGGCCGACCGCTTCTGCGCGGTCAGAAGCTCGCCGTCACCGATGCCGAGAGCTTCACGCCGACATCGTAGCGGTTGAAGTAGATCCGGTTCGGCCCGAGCTCCTGATACTCGCGGTAGTCGCGGCGCAGGAGGTTCCGCGCCTCGAACTTGAACTCCAGGTCGCGGCCCATGAACTCGAAGCCCTGCCGCGCGACGAAGTCGATCGAGACACCCGGCGACTCGTAGATGTCGGGCAGACCGCCGGCACCACGGCTCGTCACACGGTCGCTCGCGTAGGAGATCAGCAGCGTCTGCTGCGACAGCGAGTCCTGGCCCTCGAGGCCGAACTGCAGGTTCGCGAGGTGCTCCGACTGGCCGGTCAAGGGCGCGCCGTCGCGGAAGAAGTTGCTGGCCGGCTGCACCGGTGAACCGAACACCTCGGCGGTGTCGCCCGGCTTGACGCTCAGCTCCGACTTCGACCAGGTGTAGTTGCCGATGAGCACCAACCGACGCGAGGCGAAGAAAGGCGCGTCGGAGCTGTCCCACAGGTCGAAATGCGTCTGCGACTCGACCTCCACGCCGTAGAGGGTCGCCGCAGGCGCGTTGGCGAAGCTGGTGAGCGGGTCGTTGTCGTTGAAGCTCGTGAAGGCCTCGATCGGCTTGTCGATCCCCTTCCAGAACGCCGCGGCCGACAGCCGCTGGTCGCGCGCGAAGTACCACTCCCAGCGCAGCTCGGCGTTGGTGAACTCGCTGTCGATGAGCAGCGGGTTGCCGCGGTAGGCACGGTTGCTCTCGGGGTCGAAGTAGGACTGCAGCATCAGCTCGCGGAACTGCGGACGGGCGATGGTGCGCGAAGCGTTGAAGCGCGCCTGCATGTCGTCGGCGAACTTCCAGGTCAGCGTCAGCGCCGGCAGCACATAGTCGTTGTCGAGCAGCGTGCCCGCCGTCGACCCGGTGACCGTGTTGAACACCTGCTTGGGCTCCACCCGCTGCTCGCCCTGCTCGTAGCGCGCGCCGATGTTGACCTCGAAGCCGTCGGTCACCTCGGTCTGCGCCTGCAGGTAGGCCGCCTGGGTCTTGAGGGAAGCGGTGAAGGCCGGCTGCGACTCGGTCGACTCGATGGCGCCGATGCCGTAGAAATCCACCACCTGCGACCCGAGCAGGTAATCGGGGCGGAACATGCCCACATAGCTCGGGAAGGTCGAAGGCGCGATGACCAGGAACTCCCGACGCTCGGAGTCGCGCTCGGTGTCCGTGCCCTCGAAGCCGGCCGACAGCACCAGCTGCGGCGTCACCTCCCAGGAGGCGTCCGCGCCGTAGGCGAACAGATCCTCATCGAGGTTGGAGAACACGATCTCCGCATAGCCCGTCTGCCCGTTGTCGAGACGGTTCACGAAATACTGTCCGGTCGGATCCGCGGCGGCGTTGGTGCGCGAGTAACCGAGCCCGAGCTCGAAGGGCGCCTTGCGGGTCGAGTTGGCGTACGCGGCGCGCAGGTCGATCTTCACCGGGTCGAGGTTGAACCCGCCGCTCAGCTGGGTGCTCCAGACCTGGCGCTCGTACCAGCCGGTCTCCTGCTCGATGAAATCGCGGCCGGGGCGCTGGCTGTTCTGCTTGCCCTCGGCGAGGCTGGTGCGCTTCAGCGTGTCACGGATGATGAGGTTGGTCCACCGGACCCTGTTCCCCTCGCCGAACTCGTAGCCGATGCCGACCAGACCGTTGACGATGACGCGGTTATCGGTCGCGACCTCGCGGTAGTCCTTGTCGAGCACCGACAGCGCCGCGTCCGCGGCGCTCTGCTCGATGTTGTCCTTGGTGCGCCACGACTGGCCATAGCCGGCGGTCGCGATCAGGCCGAGTTCGCCGTCGCCGAGCTCTCGCGAGGTGCCGCCGGTCGCCGAGAACGACATGTTGACCGGCAGCTTGTCGTTGAACTGGACGAGACCCGTGCGGGTGTTGACGAACTGCTTGACGAGCTGGCGGGTGTCGATCGTGCCCGAACTCAGGCGCGTACCACCCGCGAAGTACGCCGCGACGGCCGGCGGCACATCGCGCACGCCGCTGTCGCTGCCCGTCCAGTCGTACTTGCTGCCGTAATGGGTGTATCCGAGCTGACCGGTGGTCTCGGTGTCACCGCTGATGCCGACACCGAACTTGAAGAACGGCTCCCGCGGCACCGCCAGCGTCGTGAGGTTGATGAGACCGCCACCGAACTCGCCCGTGAAGTTGGGCGAGTAACTCTTCTGCACCACCGATGACGCGATGACATCGGTCGGGAAGAGATCGAGCGGCACCGCGCGGCGCAGCGGCTCCGGGCTCGGCAAGGGCAGGCCGTTGAGCAGCGCCTGCGAGTACCGGTCGCCGAGGCCGCGGACATAGACGAAGCCGTTGCTCGCGACGCTGAGACCGGTGACGCGGCTCAGCGCTCCGGCGATGTCGCCTTCGCCTGTGCGTGCGATGTCGTCGGCGGAGAGCACCGACAACACCTGGTTGGCGGACTGCTGGATGTTGCGGTCGCGACGACCGAGGACGACGATCTCGCCGATGGTGTCGACGTCGACCACCTCCTCCGCCTCGGCCGGCGGGGCCTCGTCGGCCGCCGCCGCCGGCTGCGCCGGAGGGGTCTCCACCTGCTGCCCGGATGCCGCTGCCGACAGCGCGGCGAGCGCGGCGAGCAGCAGGGACCGGGGACCCGCGTTGATGTCGTTCATGCAGTCCTCTTCGCGGCGCGCGGCGCCCGGCGATGGTTACGGGTTGATCGCCGGCAGGCTCGTGCAGGAGCCGCTCGTCGTGCCGAAGTTCGCCGTGTTCGAGTTGCAGGTCCAACCCGCGTACCAGGTGTCCGCCGCGTCCTTCACCGCACCGATGTAGTTCGTGGTCTCGAAGCCCGCGTCCACGACCTTCGGGTCGGTGGCGGTGCGCGCCGTCTCGTTGGCGCCGTTGACGAAACCGTTGGTGAGCGTGTTGGTGAAGGTGGAGGTGTTGTTGTTGGCCGCCACGTTGAAGGTCGCCTCCACCTGCGCCGCGGTCAGGCCGCTCGAGCCGATGAACGGCGTCGGACCGCACTGCATCGCCACCGAGCGGAAGGTCGGGGGACCGACCTTGTCCACCGCGGCGTTGGTGGTGATCATGTTCGCGCCGGCGAGCCGCAGACAGCCGATCGGCGAGGTGACCACGCCGTTCACCAGCGAGGCATCGGACTGGCCGCGGAACAGCATCGCCGCCTGGTTGCCGGCGGCGGCGTTGCGATGCACGAAGGTGAAGTTGGCGAGCTTCAGGTAGGTGCGCGGCTGCTGGTCCTCCAGCGCGTTGGCGCTGTCGAGCTCGATGATCGAATCGGCGGCGCCCGAGGTCTTCTGCACCGCGATCACGTACTGGATCCGCCCGCGATAGCCGGTGTCGACATCGATGTTGTCGTCGTCGGCGCCCGTCAGCACCATGCGGCGGGCGTTGTGGGTGCCGCCGAAGAACTCGAACGCGTCGTCCGAGCTGTTGTGCGACTGGATGAACTCGATGGTGGTGCCGCTGCCGACGCCGCCCGTGGTGAGCGCCTGCAGCTCGGAGTTGCCCGAGAGCACGAAGCCCGAGTAGCGGATCTGCACATAGCGCAGGGTGCCGCTGTTGTCGGTCGGGGTCGCGCCGCCGTAGCGCGCGAGGTCCACCGCGCCCTCGACCTGACGGTCGCACTCGGCGGTGCCCGGAGGCGCCGCGGGCGTGAAGCAATCCGTGATCGGCGCACGGCCCGACAGCACGACGCCGCCCCACTGGCCCTGCGAATCGTTGCCGGCGAGACCGAGCACATTGTCGCGGCTCGTGAAGACGATCGGCTGCGTGGCCGTGCCGGCGGCGTTGATGCGGTTGCCGCGGCTCACATGCAGCCAGGAGGTGCCGACCGCACCGTACACGACGACGCCCGGCTGGATGGTGAGCGTGACGCCGCAGGCGAGGCCGGCGGGCGTGCCCGAAGCGCCGCAGTCGTCGCCGACATCGACGCGGCCGCCGAGCGCGTACAGCAGACCCGCGACGCGCGGCAGCGTGGCGCTGCGCGTGAACTTGGCCGGCAGCTCGCAGATGCGGTAGGTGCCGGTCGGGCCGGTGATGGTCCCGCGGTCGCCGAGACCGACCGGGTTATCGATGGTGGGGCAGCCCGCGGCGGGCGACACGAGCGCCGGCGGCGGCGGCGGGGGCGGCGGCGGGGGCGGCGGAGCCGGGTTGTTCACGGTGATGTTGCCGCCGCTGCCCGGCGAGGCGATCTCCTCCGCGCCGCAGGCGGCGAGCACCGCGACCGACGCGGCGAGGAACAGAAGGTTGCGATGCTTGGCGTTGAGGGTCATCGGAGGCACTCCATAGGTCCTTAGGGTCGCCGAAGGGTTCGGACGGCCGCGCGACCGCGCGACCTGACGCCGGCAAGGTTAGGGAGGCGATGTGACAGGTCGGTGAAAGGAAGATGACGGCCGTGCGACAGCGTGCGGCCGCGTACGACGACCTGCGGCTGCGCTATCCTCCGCAACGCATGGGCACCGCACTCACACCGGAACTGCGCAGCTGGGCGCTCGCCGAGATCGAGGCCGCGCGACCGCCCGACGAGGTGCTCGCCGAACTCATCGCGCGCGGTGTCCCCGAGGACGACGCCGTCGACGGCATGACGGCGCTGCTCGAATCGCGGCTCGCCGAGCTCAAGGCGCGCAGCGCCGTAGCGGGCTCAGGTCCCCCGATCCCGGGCGGCGCAGACGCCGCGGGCCTCGCGGACGACGCGCCCCTGCCCGTCCCGCAGCCCTTCGGCTCGCCCGCACCTCCCGTGGTGCGCGTGCTCGACCGCGACATCAAAGTATTGATGACCGTGGCGCAGCCGCGCGTCATCCTGTTCGGCGGTCTGCTGAGCAACGCCGAGTGCGACGAGCTGGTCACGCTCTCGCGCGCCCGCATGAGCGCCTCGCAGGTCGTCGACAAGGACACGGGCGGCGAGATCGCCCACGAGGGGCGCACGAGCTCAGGGTTCGGCTTCCACCGCGGCGCGACACCGCTCATCGACCGCATCGAGCGGCGCATCGCCACGCTGCTCAAGTGGCCGCTCGAGCAGGGCGAAGGGCTGCAGATCCTGCGTTACCGGGTCGGCCAGGAATACCGGCCGCACTACGATTACATGGACCCGACGCTGCCCGGCGCACCGGCGTTCCTCGCCCGCGGCGGCCAGCGCGTGGCCTCGCTCGTGATGTACCTCAACACGCCGACCGGCGGTGGCGCGACGAACTTCCCGGACATCGGGCTCGAGGTCGCGGCCGTGAAGGGCAACGCGGTGTTCTTCAGCTACGACCGCCCCCTCCCGTCGACCAAGAGCCTGCACGGCGGCATGCCGGTGACCGACGGCGAGAAATGGGTGGCGACGAAGTGGCTGCGCGTCGCGCGCCACGACTGACGCGCCGAGAGCGGGCGGTGACCGGGGCCTGCGGCCTCAGCCGAAGCGGCCCGTGATGTAGTCCTCGGTCAGCTTCGCCTGCGGATTGGTGAAGATCTTCTTGGTCTCGCCGACCTCGATGAGGTCGCCGAGATGGAAGTACGCGGTGCGCTGCGAGACGCGCGCCGCCTGCTGCATCGAGTGCGTCACGATGCAGATCGCGTAGCTCTCGCGCAGCTCGTCGATGAGGTCCTCGATGCGCGCGGTGGCGATCGGGTCGAGCGCCGAGCAGGGCTCGTCCATGAGGATCACATCCGGGTTCACGGCGATGGCGCGCGCGATGCAGAGGCGCTGCTGCTGACCGCCCGAGAGGCTGGTGCCGGGGTTATTGAGGCGGTCCTTGACCTCCTCCCAGAGGCCGGCGCGGCGCAGGCTCACATTGACGATCTCGTCGAGCTCGCCGCGGTCGGCCGCGAGGCCGTGGATGCGCGGGCCGTAGGCCACATTCTCGTAGATCGATTTCGGGAACGGGTTCGGCTTCTGGAACACCATGCCGACGCGCGCGCGCAGCTGCACGACATCGCGCCTCTTGTCGTGGATATCCTGCCCGTCGAGCGCGATCAGGCCGGTGACCCGCGCGCTCTCGATGGTGTCGTTCATGCGGTTGAGGCAGCGCAGGAAGGTCGACTTGCCGCAGCCCGACGGCCCGATCATCGCCAGCACCTCGGCGCGGCCGATGTCGATGTTGACGTCCTTGATGGCGTGCTTGTCGCCGTAGTGGACGTTCACATCGCGGCAGGCGAACACCGGCTCGGGAACGGTCACCTGGCCGATCGTACGGATGCCCTCGCGGACGGGCGGGACGGCTTTGTCGCTCATGTCGTTCACCAGCGTTTCTCGAACTTGTTGCGCAGCACCACGGCGGTGGCGTTCATCACGATCAGGAACAGCAGCAGCACGATGATCGCACCCGAGGTGCGCTCGACGAAGCCGCGCTCCGGCAGGTCGGACCAGAGGAACACCTGCACCGGCAGCACCGTCGACGGGTCGAGCGCCCCGGCGGGCACCTCGACGATGAAGGCCACCATGCCGATCATCAGCAGCGGCGCGCTCTCGCCGAGCGCACGGGCCATGCCGATGATGGCGCCGGTGAGCACGCCCGGCATGGCGAGCGGCAGCACATGGTGCACCACCGTCTGCCAGCGCGAGGCGCCCATGCCGAGCGCGGCCTCGCGGATCGAGGGCGGGACGGCCTTGAGCGCCGCGCGCGAGGCGATGATGACCGTCGGCAGCGTGAGCAGCGTCAGCACCAGACCGCCCACCAGAGGCGCCGAGCGCGGCATGCCGAAGAAGCTGATGAACATCGCGAGGCCGAGCAGACCGAACACGATGGACGGCACCGCCGCGAGGTTGTTGATGTTGACCTCGATGATGTCGGTGATGCGGTTACGGGGCGCGAACTCCTCGAGGTACACCGCCGCGCCGACGCCGATCGGGAACGACAGCAGCAGCGTGATGAGCAGGGTCAGGAACGAGCCCACCACCGCGCCGCGCACACCCGCCTGCTCGGGGTCGCGCGAATCGCCGTTGGTGAAGAACGCGCGGTTGAAGCGCAGCTGCAGCGCGCCGTCGGCGCGCAACGCATCGACCCACGCGACCTGTGCATCGGAGAGCCGCCGTTCGTCCTCCGGCGCGCTGCGCGAGACCTTGCCCTTGAGCAGCATGTCCACCGTATCGTCGGCGAGCAGCGTGACGCGCTGCCGCTGACCGATGAGGCCAGGGTCGGCGGTGACGCGCTTCTGCAGCTCGACGCTGGCGGCGCTGCTGACGAGCCCGTAGAGCTCGCGCAGCGCCGGGCGGCCCTCGACATCCGGGAAGCGCTCGCGCAACGCCGCGCGCACCAACGCCTGGTAGTCGGCGACCGCGAGGTCGTCGGGCAGGCGCGTGCCCGCGGGGTCGATGACCTCCGGGTCGTAGATGATGTCGAGCTGCACATAGCCCTGACGCAGCACCGAGAGGCCCTGCGAAAGCACCGTGCCGAACAGGAACACCACGAACGAGATGCCGAGCGCCACGGCCGCGAGGCCGTAGGCGCGGAACCGTCGCTCGGCGCGGTAACGGCGCGCGAGGCCGGCGCGCACCCGGACCTGGGTCTCCGCCGCGGTGCGCGGCACGCCGTTACTCGTACTGTTCACGGTACTTCCTCACCACATAGAGCGCGATGACATTGAGCAGCAGCGTCACGAGGAACAGCATGAGACCGAGCGCGAACGCCGCCAGGGTCTTCGGGCTGTCGAACTCCTGGTCGCCGACGAGCAGCGTGACGATCTGCACCGTCACGGTCGTCACCGCCTCGAGCGGGTTGAAGGTCATGTTGGCGGCGAGACCCGCCGCCATCACCACGATCATGGTCTCGCCGATGGCACGCGACACCGCGAGCAGGATGCCGCCGACGATGCCCGGCAGCGCGGCGCGCAGCACGACCTGGCGGATGGTCTCGGAGCGCGTCGCGCCGAGCGCGTAGGCGCCGTCGCGCAGGCTCTGCGGTACGGCGGTGATCATGTCGTCGGCGAGCGAGGACACGAACGGGATGATCATGATGCCCATCACGAGGCCCGCGGCGAGCGCGCTCTCGCCCGCCACCGTCAGCCCCATGGACTCGCCGATCGTGCGCAGCATCGGGCCGATGGTGGTCACCGCGAAGAAGCCGTAGACCACCGTCGGCACGCCGGCCAGCACCTCGAGCAGCGGCTTGACGACGCGGCGCAGCTTGGGCGCGGCGTACTCGGCGAGGTAGATGGCCGAGAACAGCCCGAGCGGCACCGCGACCACCATCGCCACCAGCGAGATGAGCAGCGTACCGACGAAGAGGGGCACCGCACCGAACGCGCCCGAGGAACCGATCTGGTCGGCCCGGATCGCCATCTGCGGGCTCCAGTTGGTGCCGAAGAAGAACTCGGTGAACGGCACGATGGAGAAGAACCGACCGGCCTCGAAGACGATGGAGAGCACGATGCCGACGGTGGTGAGCACCGCGACCGCCGAACAGGCGAACAGCGCCCACTCGACGAGACGCTCGTATTCATTGCGTGCGCGCAGGTCGGGCCGGATCCGGGCCCGCACCCAGAGCAGCGCGAGGATGCCGGCGCCGAGCGCGACGCCCGCCAAGGAGAACCCGGCGATGCGCTTGAGGCGCACGAACTCGGCCGCCGCGAGCCGCACGGGCTCCGTGACCGAGGACGCCGGCAGGCTGCCGGCGACCACATTCCGCAGGTCGTTGAGCATCAGCGACATCTGCGCCGCGGGGATCGGCTGTTGGCCCTCGGCGAGCTGTGCCGTCACGAGACGGGTGAGGACATTGTCCTGGAACGCCACCCACGCCACGAACACGAAGAGCGCCGGGATGGCGCACCACATCGCCGTCAGCAGCCCATAGTGGCCGGGCAGCGAGTGGAGGTTGCGCACCTCGCGGTGGCCGCCGACCACAGCGATGGCGCGCGCCTTGCCGACCTGGAAGGCCAGCACCGCGAGCGCGACGATCAGAAGTAGGACGATGGACGGGCTCAAGCGCGACTCCACAGGGGCGGCGGCCGAAGGGAACGGGGTATTTTATCCGTTCCCGGGCCGCCACCGGGGCAGTCATGGAAATTTAATGGGCCGCGGGGTCAGTAAGTCCAGTTCAGGTCCACCTGCAGGCGGTCGTAGCCCCGACCCTTCGCCGACGCGCCCGACGGCACGGTGATCGCCGCCGGCACATCGAGGTTGGTCTCGTTCATCATGTAGAGCACGTTGAACCGCCAGTTGCGCGACAACTGATAGGCCACCCGGAAGGCGCTGCCGCCGCCGTCGGTGTTGCCGGACGCGAAGTCCGAATCGATCCATTGCGCGAACAGCGCGTCCTTCTCGACCTTCTGGTAGAGGTACCCGAACTCCCAGCTGCCCGGCAGGTTGGCGTTGGCGCGACCGTAGTTGAAGCCCACCGAGTACGCCGTGTCGAGACCCGCCGGGACATTCGAGGACGGCGTCGTCGAGACCACGCCGGAATCCGCCTTGAGGTTGCGTGCGACATTGCCGAACACCAGCAACGGCTGCGGACCGAGGTTTAGCTGGTACTCGCCCAGCAGCTCGACGATGTCGTAGTCGTTCGCCAAGCAGGGCGAGACCACGCCCGCCGAGCTGTACACCGCTCGACGGCATACAGCGGCGTTGGTGGTGGTCGTGTTGCCGTAGGCGCCGAGACCGGACGCGCCAGCGCCCGCCCCCTGGAAGGGGTTGTAGCCCTGCACCGCGCCATGGTCGTAGTAGGACACCGAGAGGAGCTTGCGCGAGCCGTCCGACGAGGCCGCGCGCCAGCCTGCTTGGGCGCCGACCATGGAGGAGTCGGCGAAAGCCGAGCGCTCGGAGAGGCCCGCGTAGAACACGCTGCCGAAGAAGCCCGTCGCGCCCTGCTGCCAGGCGGCGGCGACGCCCTCGGGGTTCACATCGTTGTCGAAGAAATACGACTGCACGCGCACCCAGGGGTACTTCATCTTGCCGGCCGTGACCTTCCATGTGTCGGTCGGCGACCACTCGACATAGGCCAGGTCGAGATCGAGCGCCTTGCGGGAGTTCGCATCGGTCATCGTCTGGTTCGAGGAACGCGCATCGCCGCCCTCGCCGCTCGCGAACTGGATCTCGACGCGGGTGTTGTCGTTCACCCGCGCCATCGCGCCGGCGCGCAGCCGGTAGCGGTTGCGGTTGCGGTCGACCGGGTTGAACTCCTGCTGGATGGTCTCGTTGCGCACCCGCAGGTCGCCCTTCCATTGCCAGCGCGCGAGCCAACCGGACGAGGCGCTCTCACCCACCGCGCGGGCCAGGTTGTCCGAGCCGCGGTCCACCGACTCCTGCAGCTCGGTGTTGACGGTCTCCTGCGCGGTGCGCTGCTCGGCCTGCGCGACCTCGAGCTGCGCGAGCCGCTCCTGCAGCGCCTGCAGCTGCGCCTTGAGTGCGCCGAGCTCCTCGGCGGACACGGCGGCGGCCGGCGAAGACTTGGCGGGCGCCGCGGCGACCTTCTGGGCGGGCTCAGCGGCCTGCGCGAGGCAAGCCGTCCCCGTGGTCGCCGCGATCACCGCGACGACCCTGGCGAAACGATGGGTCATGTGGCCTTCCTGTCCGGGTAGGACTCAGGGTGCGAAATTCTTGAGCGACTTCACATCCGCACGGGTGCGGGCGAGGTCCGACTTCGGCTGCGGCACGAGGCCGCGGTCGGTGAGGTAGCCCTCCTCGCCCAGCGCCCTGTCGCTCACATACTCGTTGACGAACTCCTGCAGGCCCGGGATCACGCCGATGTGCGCCTTCTTCACATAGATGAAGAGCGGACGCGAGGCGGGATACTTGCCCGAGGAGATCGTCTCGTAGGTCGGCTCGACGCCGTCGATCTTGGAGCCGCGCAGCTTGTCCATGTTCTCTTCGAGGAAGGAGAAGCCGAAGATGCCGACGGCGTTGCGGTTGGCCTCGATCTTCTGGACGATGAGGTTGTCGTTCTCACCGGCTTCGACGAAGGCGCCGTCCTCGCGCAGCGTGTGGCAGAGGCGCTTGAAGCGCTTCTCGTCCTGGCCGCGCAGCGTGTTGAGCCACGGGAAGGTGCGGCAGCCGGCTTCCATGTAGAGCTCGTTGAACGAGTCGCGTGTGCCCGAGGTCGGCGGCGGGCCGAGCACCTCGATCTTGGTCGCGGGCAGCGACTTGTCGATCTGGTTCCACATCGTGTAAGGGTTCGGGATCAGCGTCGTCGGGTTGGCCGGGTCCGGCACCTGCTTGGCGAGCGCCAGGTAGACCTGCTTGCGCGTCAGGTTCATCACCGGACCACGCTTGCTCTCCGAGAGGGTCAGGCCGTCATAGCCGACGCGTACCTCGATGATGTCCCGCACGCCGTTCTTGCGGCAGCTGTCGAACTCCGAGGCGTTCATGCGGCGCGAGGCGTTCACCACATCCGGGTGCTGCGGGCCGACGCCGTTGCAGAACAGCTTGATGCCGCCGCCCGTGCCCGTGCTCTCGACCTTCGGGGTCTTGAAGCGACCCTGACGACCGAACTTCTCGGCGACGGTGGTGGTGAAGGGATAGACGGTCGAGGAACCGACCACATTGACGAAATCGCGGGCGGCCTGGGCCGAGGCGGTGACCGGCAGGGCGGCGACGATCGCGGCGGCAGCGGTCAGGGCGAGGATTCGGGGGGTGCGGGACATCGTGGAACTCCTTCGTGGATTGGGAAAAAGATATGACGGATTGATTGCAGATTTATGACGGCTGTAACAATTCATCGGCGACTCGCGGAAAACCCTTGCGCGACGCGGGGTTGGCACTTATAAAGCCGCCATGTCGAAGACCCTGGACCTGACCTGCGACCTCATCGCGCGCCCCTCTGTGACACCCGAGGACCATGGCTGTCAGGCCCTGATGGCGAGCCGCTTGGCGGCCGTCGGCTTCCGCACCGAGACCCTGCAGTTCGGCAGCGTCACCAACCTCTGGGCGCGCCGCGGCGATGCCGGTCCCCTGCTCTGCTTCGCCGGCCACACCGATGTGGTGCCCTCCGGCCCCCTCGAGGAATGGCGCAGCGACCCCTTCGCGCCGGTGATCCGCGATGGCGTGCTGTACGGGCGCGGCGCCGCCGACATGAAAAGCGGCCTCGCCGCCATGGTCACCGCCGCCGAGGAGTTCGTCGGCGCGCATCCCGACCATCGCGGGTCCATCGCCTTTCTGATCACCAGCGACGAAGAAGGCCCCTCGGTCGACGGTACCAAGCGCGTGGTCGAAGTGCTGCGCGAACGGCGCGAGACGATCGACTGGTGCGTGGTCGGCGAACCTTCGAGCGACAAGGCCGTGGGCGACACCATCAAGATCGGCCGTCGCGGCTCGCTCTCGGGCAGGCTCACCGTGCACGGCGTGCAGGGTCATGTCGCCTATCCGCAGCTCGCCGAGAACCCGGTGCACACGCTCGCGCCGGCGCTCGCGGAGCTCACCGCGCGGATCTGGGATGCCGGTGACGAGTTCTTCCAGCCGACCACCTTCCAGATCTCCAACCTCAACGCCGGCACCGGCGCACCGAACGTCATCCCGGGCGAACTCAAGGCGCGCTTCAACCTGCGCTACTCGCCGGTGCAGACCGTCGAGGTGCTGAAGAAGACCGTTGAGGAGATCCTCACCCGCCACGGCGTGCGCTACACGCTCGAGTGGTATGTGTCGGGCGAACCGTTCTACACGCCGCCCGGCGACCTGTCGGCGGCGGCGGTCGAGGCCGCGCGCGCGATCAGCGGCGCGGCGCCCAAGCTCTCGACCGGCGGTGGCACTTCTGACGGCCGTTTCATCGCACCGCTCGGCGCACAGGTCATCGAGCTCGGCGTCACCAACGCGACCATCCACAAGGTCAACGAGTGCGTGCGCATCGAGGAGGTCGACCTGCTGCACCGCATGTACCGCGGCGTGCTGGAGCGTCTGCTCGCTTAGCCGACGAGCGCGAAGCTCGCCGACGCGAGCGACGCGCCGAGCAGCGCGCCCACCGCCACATCCGACGGATAGTGCAGGCCGAGCACCACGCGCGAGGCGGCGACCAGCAGCGCGAACGGCACCAGCAAGACCGCGAGCCAGGGCACATAGCCGACCGCGAGCACCGTGAACGCCACCGCGTGCAGCGTGTGGCCGGAGGGGAAGCTGTAACGGTCGAGCGGAGGCATGGCGCACTCGATGCCGATCAAGCCGATGAACGGCCGCTCCCTGACCAGCGTGCGCTTGAGGACCTTGTAGAGCGCGAGCCCTACTGCGCCCACCACGACCATGTGCAGCGCGGCGCGTGCGCCCTCGGCCCAGCCGAGCCACAGCGGCATGCTCGCCATAAGCGCATACCAGATGACGCCGTCGCCCAAACGGCTCACGGTGCGGAACAGCATCCGCAGCGCACGGCGACGGGATGCGGCGTTGGCGATGAGACAGAGCCGGTGCTCGGCCCGGTCGGCGCGCATGAACAGCGCGCTCGCGCTCACGACGGCGCCACCTCGCGGCTCGGCGCGACATCCGACTCGATGACGCCCTCGTAGAGCCGGGCGAGACGCTCGGCCATGAGCCGCGACGACCAGCGCACGGCATCCTCGCGCGCCCGGTGCGAGAGCTCCTCGCGTCGCTGCGGGTCGCGCAGCACGCCGGCCACCGTCGCCGCGAACGCCGTCGTCTCCTCGGGGACGACGACCGCGCCGCCCGCGCCGCTCAGCACATCGACGGTGCCCATCACCGCCGTCGAGACGACCGGCGTGCCCTGGGCCATCGCCTCGATCAGCACGAGACCCTGCGTCTCGGTGCGCGAGGCGAACACGAAGGCGTCGGCCGCGCGGTAGCAATCGAGCAGGCCGCGCGTGCGCTCGAGGTAGCCGATGAAGAGCACGCTGGACCCGAGGCCGAGCTTGGCGGTGAGCGCACGCAGATGCGCCTCGGCCGGACCCTCGCCCGCGATCACCAGCAGCACATCGGGGACCAGCCGCCGCAGCTCCACCAGCATCTGCAGCAGGAAATCGATGTTCTTCTCGTGCGCGACGCGACCGACGAAGGTCGCGACCGGACGCTGCGCCGGGATGCCGAACTGCGCGCGGAAGGCCGCGCCGTTGCCGGCGCCGAACGCCGTGGCCGGCAGGCCGGTGGGCAGCACCTCGATGGGGGTGCGCACGCCGTAATCGCGCAGGGCATCGGCCATCTGCCGCGAGGGCGACACCACCGCCTGCACCGCGTGGCACTGCGACACCGTCATGCGCCGCGCGAGCGCGCGCGTCAGCGGCGCCGGGATGCCGGGCACATAGTGATGCAGGTAGTGCTCGAAGTAGGTGTGGTAGGTCTCGACCACCGGGCAGCCGAGCCGCCGCGCGAGCTTCACGCCGGCGTAGTGGGCCACGAAGGGCGTCTGGATGTGGATAACATCGACATCGTCGGGCCGGAGCGACTCCGCCCACCGCATCAGCGGTCGCCACTTGAGCAGCCGGTCTTCGGGATCGCGCGGCACGCCGCGGGAGGGCAGCCGTACCGTGTCTAGGGGATCGTCGCCGAGCGACGAGCCGGTCGCGGAGAGGTATTCGGGAGCGACCAGGGTGACCTTGTGGCCGAGGGCCTGCAGGTCGGAACGGAAGGTCTGGATCGACGTGGAGACGCCGTTCACCCGAGGGAAGAAGACATCCGACAACATCAATATCCGCATGCACTTACGATAAAGACTTCTTGTTACAGGTTGATTGCGGTCCGCTCATCTTCAAAACGCCATCCAAGGCCTTCTGGGACCTCGCATCCCCGAGCACGGGCAGCATGCGACCGACGACCTGGCGCAGCACGCCGTCCGGCGAGAACCTGAATGTGGTCGCCGGAACAAAGGGCCTGACCAGAGCAGACGACGCCTCGAGTGCGACCTCGATGTCCTCGCCGTGGAGGCGGCCCCGCGCGATGAACCCGATCGCCGTGCCGCGGTCCGCCAACAGGTACTGGAACTCCAACGACCGCCCCGCCCGGAGCTCCGTCAACCGTGCCTGGAGGAACGACACGAGCTCGGGTCCGGCGAGCAGCGTACCGCGCGCCGTGAGCCGCGCCGGTCCGCGATCCGGTCGCGAGGCGTCGATGATGGTCACGACATCGCCGCGTCGCTCGGCACGCAGATCCTGTCCGACATTCGCCCTGCGCAAGCGATATCGCGTCCAACGCCCATCAGCGAGCTCGACCTCTTCGAGGGCCGCCAGACTTCCGTCCTGGTGGCGCCACTCGGTGGACAAGCGGTCAGCGCATCGTGAAGCGGTGACGAGGTAGCGCAGACCGTCGGCTCCGCCGCTGCGGATGACCGCCTCGCCTCGCCCACCTTCGAGGGCGGTCGAGGGCATCGCCACCGCAGATGCGATGATGACGATCGCGAAGATGGAAGCGACCATGGTCCGCATGATGTCGCCGCGGCGGCGCAAGCGGTTCAGGCCGCCAAGCCGACGGGCGCCGTCTGGCCCTCGATGACAGGGCGCCCCTGCATGCGCGACCAATCCCAGATCGACAGACGGCCGTTGCGGTCCTCGACGAGCGCCGTGCAGCTCTCCACCCAATCGCCGTCGTTGCAGTAAAGCACGCCGTCGATGCGCGAGATCTCGGCGCGGTGGATGTGGCCGCAGACCACGCCGTCGGCACCGCGGCGCCGCGCTTCGCGCGCCACCGCCTGCTCGAAGCTCGAGATGTAGTTCACGGCGTTCTTGACCTTGTGCTTGAGATACCCGGCCAGCGACCAGTACTCGTAGCCGAAGGCGCGCCGCACCTTGTTGAAATACAGGTTCATGTCGAGCGAGAAGTCGTAGGCCCGGGAGCCGAGCGCCGCGAGCCAAGGGCTGCACTTGACCACGCTGTCGAACTCGTCGCCGTGCAGCACCAGCAGCCGCTCGCCCTGCGCGGTCTCGTGGATGCAGTCCTTCTGGATCTCGAGGTTGCCGAAGCCGAGACCGCCGAACTCGCGGAAATCCTCGTCGTGGTTGCCGGGAACATAGACCACGCGCGTCCCGTGCTTGGCCTTGCCGAGCAGCGTGCGCAGCACGTTGTTGTGCTCCTGCGGCCAGTAGAAGGTGCGGCGCAGCGCCCAGAAGTCGACGATGTCACCGACGAGATAGAGCGTGTCGCACTGGATGCTGCGGAGGAAATCGAGCAGCGCCGCGGCGTTGCAGCCGCGCGTGCCGAGATGGATGTCGGAGATGAAGACCGCGCGGACCGGAGGGAACGGAGATTGCGTCGCGACCAAAGGTGGGTACCCGCCTCGCCGAAGTTGGCGGGACTTTGTACCCGGCGCGTGAACGGCGCGTTTCGGCGCGGTGAAAGTTTTGCTACGAAGTCGTCGGCGCGCCGCTGCGCCGCGCGTTGGCCCAGACGCCGTAGGCGCCGAGCGCGACCACCGCCATCAACACCCAAGCGGGCATCGAGAGGCCGAGGAACGACCAGTCGATCTTCTGGCACTCGCCGGCGCCGAACAGCACCTTCTTGATGACCGTCATCAGCGGGAACACCTCGACCATGTAGTCGAGGCTCGCGCCGCAGGCGGGCACGGAACCGGGCGGCAG
>CANHFH010000012.1 GCA_947459825.1 Pseudomonadota bacterium
CGCTCTTCCGATCTGCTCGTCGAAGGTGAGGCTGCGCGAGGCCGAGACCTCGGCCGAGGAGATGCGCCGCGTACCGCCGGCATCCAACGAGAAGCGCACCACCTGCGTGAGCTCGTACTCGCGCGGGATGTTGCGCGCCGAGACCGAGGTCACCCGCTCGAGCACCTCGTCGCGCTCGATGCGCAGCACGGCGATTCCGGGCGCCGCACCGGCCGCACCCGATGCGCCCGATGCGCCCGATACCGTCGCGCCCCGCGGCGCCAGCGTCGCACCCGAGGCGCCGAGCCGCCGCCGCAAGGCCTGCGCGAAGGGTGTGCGGTCATCGGCGGCATCGAGCTGCACGGTGGCGACCACCGCCGGCAGCGGGGTGCTGCCCTGCAGCCTGAAGCCGCAGCCGCCGACCAGCACGGCGCAGGCGACGAGCAGCGCGGGGGCGACGGTGCGACGCATCACACGACCACGTTGACGAGCTTGCGCGGCACGACGATGACTTTCTTCGGCGTGTCATCGCCGACGAAGCGGCGCACGGTCTCGTCGGCGAGCGCGGCGGCGCGCACCGTCGCCTCGTCGGCGTCCGCCGCCACCGCGATCTGGCTGCGCAGCTTGCCGTTGACCTGCACCACGAGCGTGATCGCATCCTGCACCAGCGCCGACGGGTCGGCCTCCGGCCAGCGCAGGTCGACGATGGCATCGGCGTGGCCGAGCTCCTGCCAGAGCGCGTGGCTGATATGCGGCACCATCGGCGACAGCGCGATGACGGCGATCTCGAGCGCCTCCTGCACCACCGCACGGCCCGCGGGCGAACGGTCCTCGAAACGGCTGACGGCGTTCAACAGCTCCATCACCGCGGCGACCGCGGTGTTGAAGGTGCGGCGCCGGCCGATGTCGTCGGCGACCTTGGCGAGGGTCTGGTGCGCCGTGCGGCGCAGCGTCTTCTGCGGCGCATCGAGCGCCTCGCGCGCGACCTCGCGGCCGAGCACAGGCGCCGGACCCGCCGAGACATGCTCGTGCACCGCCTTCCACAGGCGGCGCAGGAAGCGGAACGACCCCTGCACACCCTCGTCCGACCACTCGAGCGTCTGCTCGGGCGGCGCGGCGAACATCATGAAGAGGCGCGCCGTGTCGGCGCCGTACTTCTCCACGAGGCTCTGCGGGTCGACGCCGTTGTTCTTGGACTTCGACATCGTGCCGAGCCCGTCGTAGCGCACCTCGAGCGTGCTGCCGTCGGCGCGCGTCGCGATGTAGCGCTTCGCGCCACCGTCCTCGACGACATCGACATCGGCCGGGTTGAAGTAGCTGCGGCGCCCCTCGGCCGGCTGGTGCGAGTAGATGTGGTTCAGCACCATGCCCTGCGTGAAGAGGTTGGCGAACGGCTCGTCGATGCCGACGAGGCCGAGGTCGCGCATCACCTTGGTCCAGAAGCGAGCGTAGAGCAGGTGCAGGATCGCGTGCTCGATGCCGCCGATGTACTGGTCGACCGGCAGCCAGTACCGCACACGCTCGTCGACCATAGCCCGGTCGTTGTCCGGACAGGCGAAGCGCAGGAAGTACCAGGACGAATCGACGAAGGTGTCCATGGTGTCGGTCTCGCGGCGCGCAGGACCGCCGCAGGTCGGGCACGCGACCTCGAGGAAGGGTTTGTGCTTGCCGAGCGGGTTGCCGCTGCCATCCGGAACCAGATCCTCGGGCAGCACCACGGGCAGCTGCGCATCGGGCACCGCGACCTCGCCGCACTTCGGGCAGTGCACCAAGGGGATCGGGCAGCCCCAATAGCGCTGGCGGGAGATGCCCCAGTCGCGCAGCCGGAACTGCACGCGCTTGCGGCCGAGGCCGCGCGCTTCGAGCGCCGTGGTGATGGCATCGACCGCCGCCTGGAAACCGAGTCCGCTGAATTCGCCCGAGTCCACGGTGAGACCGTGCTCGCCGTAGGACGGCTGCCACGGCCCCTTCGCCCACGGCCAGACATCGACCCCGCCTTCGGGGTGCACGACTGGACGGATGTCGATGCCGTTCTGCTGCGCGAACTCGAAATCGCGTTCGTCGTGCGCGGGCACGCCCATGACGGCGCCCTCGCCGTAGCCCATCAGCACATAGTTGGCGACCCAGACCTCGACCGGCTGACCGGTGAAGGGGTGCAGCACATGCAGCCCGGTGCGGCGGCCTTTCTTCTCCATGGTGGCGATGTCCGCCTCCATGGTGCTGCCGCGGCGGCACTCGTCGATGAAGGCCTGCAACGCCGGGTCGCGCGCGCCCGCGGCGAGCGCGAGCGGGTGCTCGGCGGCGACCGCCATGAAGGTCACGCCGAACAGCGTGTCGACGCGGGTGGTGAAGACCTTGAGCGCGGGCGCGGCGCCCGCCGCATCGCCGCCCGCACCGGTGGCCGCCGCCGCAGCGAGCGCGTCGCGCGCGTCGTCGGCCAGCGGGAACGCGACTTCGGCGCCCTCGCTGCGACCGATCCAGTTGGCCTGCATGGTGCGCACGCGCTCGGGCCAGCCGTCGAGACCCTTCAGCGCGCCCAACAGTTCGTCGGCGTAGGCCGTGATGTTGAGGTAGTACATCGGGATCTCGCGCTTCTCGACCAGCGCCCCGGTGCGCCAGCCGCGCCCGTCGATCACCTGTTCGTTGGCGAGCACGGTCTGGTCGACCGGATCCCAGTTCACGACGCCCGTACGCTTGTAGGCGATGCCTTTCTCGCGCATGCGCAGGAACAGCCACTGGTTCCAGCGGTAGTAGGACGGATCGCAGGTCGCGAACTCGCGCTCCCAATCGAGCGCGAAGCCGAGCGCCTGCAGCTGCTTCTTCATGTAGGCGATGTTGTCGCGGGTCCACTTCGCGGGCGCGACACCGTTGGCCATCGCGGCGTTCTCGGCGGGCAGGCCAAAAGCGTCCCAACCCATCGGCTGCATGACATTGCGGCCCTGCATGCGCATGAAGCGCGTCAGCGCATCGCCGATGGTGTAGTTGCGCACATGGCCCATGTGCAGCCGACCCGACGGGTACGGGAACATGGACAGGCAGTAGAACTTGTCGCCGCCGCCGGACGCGGCCGCGCCAGGCGCGGGCTCGCGTGCTGCGAAGCTGCGGTGGTCGGCCCAGTGCCGCTGCGCGGCGCGCTCGACGGCCGCCGGTTCGTATCGCTCGTCCATGGATTGCGCGGAAAACCCTGCAAAAACGGGAGCCGGGAGGATACACGACCCGGCCGCCCGCGGGGCGGACGCGCCGCCCCGCCGGGCGGCGCGCGACCGGCCGTCCTCAGCCGGGACGGACCGGGATGAACACCTGCTGGTCGTCGCGCTGCACCAGGAGCGCCACCACCTTGCCGCCCTGCGCCACGCTGTCGCGGTATTCCTTGGCCGACTTGATGCGCTTGCCGTTGACGCCGAGGATGAGGTCGCCGCGACGGATGCCGGCGTCCGACGCCGCGCCGCGCGCGCGCTCGACGATCAGCGCACCGGCGGGCACGCCCTCGGAGCCCGGGGCGGCCCGCTCCGCGGCGGAGAGCTCGCGCACCACGAGACCGAGGCGATCGGCGACCGCCGCGCCTTCGGGGGCCGCGTTGTCCTTGGCGAGCAGCTGTGCCGATGGCGGCTCGAGCTCGGCGACCCGCACCGACAGGCGCTTGATCGAGCGGTCGCGCCAGACCTCGAGCGCGGCGTCCGTGCCCGGACGGATCAGGCCGATGACCGTCGGCAATTCTTCGGAGCGCTCGATGAGCTTGCCGTTGGCCGAGAGGATGATGTCGCCCGGCTGCAGCCCGCCCTTGGCGGCGGGGCCGCCCGGCTCGACGCTGTTGACCAGCGCGCCGCGCGGACGGTCGAGACCGAAGCTGTCGGCGAGGTCCGAGGAGACCTGACCGATGGCGACGCCGATCTTGCCGCGCGCGACACGGCCGTCCGCCACCAGCTGCTTCTGGATGTCGCTGGCGAGGTCGATGGGGATGGCGAAGGAGATGCCCATGTAGCCGCCGGAACGGCTGTAGATCTGCGAGTTGATGCCGACCACCTCGCCGTCGAGGTTGAAGAGCGGGCCGCCCGAGTTGCCGGGGTTCACCGCGACATCGGTCTGGATGAAGTTCACGAAACGCGAATCCTGATCGGGCAGACCGCGGCCGAGCGAGCTGACGATGCCCGCGGTGACGCTGTTCTCGAAGCCGAAGGGCGCGCCGATCGCGAACACCCACTCGCCGGGGCGCAGCTTCTTCGGGTCGCCGATGCGCACGGTCGGCAGGTTCTTGGCGTCGATGCGCAGCACCGCGACATCGGTCGCCTTGTCGAGGCCGACCAGCTTGGCCTTGAATTCGCGGCGATCGGTGAGGCGGACGATGATCTCGTCGGCCTCGTCGACCACATGCGCGTTGGTGAGCAGCAGGCCGTCGGCGCTCACGATGAAGCCCGAACCCTCGCCGCCCGGCTGGCGCATGCCTTCGCCGTCGTCATCGCCCTGGCCCGGGCCCGGGCCCTGCCCCGGGGCCTGCGGACCGCCGCGACCGTCAGGCGACGGCATGTTCGGCATCGGGATGCCGAAGCGGCGGAAGAACTCGAACATCGGATCGTTGGGCGACATGCCGCGCCCGACCTGGATGCGCTTGCCGCGGGTGGTGATGTTCACCACCGCCGGGCCGTGCTGCTGCACCAGCGAGGCGAAGTCCGGGAGCATCATGCGCCCCTGCACCGCCGGCGTCGCGGCGACCGGGGGCGTAGCGGCCGATGCCTGCGGCATGGCGCCGCTGGCGGAGGAGGTGTGGGGCTGGCAGGCGGTGAAGACGAGCAGCGCCGAGACCGCCGCAAGGCTGCGGCGCACGAAGGGACGATGGAGCATGGACATTACCCGATTCATGGACCCGGTCTCCTAGACAACGCCCGAGCGGAAAAAGTTCACGGACGGGCCGCCGGTGCGGCACCGGCGGCGACCCGGCGCCGCCACGCCGCGGCCAGCAGCAAGAGGCCCGCGAGCACCAGCAGCGGCAGATTGCCCGTGCGGGCATACGGCGGCAAGCCGGTGCGCGGCTCGACCGTCGAGCGCAGCACCGCCGGGAGGTATTCGGGTGCGGTCGCCCGCAGTTCCCCCCGCGGCCCGATCACCGCCGACACGCCGTCGTTGGCGGCGCGGATCAGGTCGCGCCGCGCCTCCTGGGCGCGCATCCGCGAGATCTGCAGGTGCTGGTAGCGCGCCGGCGAGTCGGCGAACCACGCGTCGTTGGTGACGTTGACGAGCGCGGTCGCCTCGCGCAGCCCCCGCAGCCGCGTCGGCGCATAGGCGTCCTCGTAGCAGATGCTCGCCTCCAGTACGAGACCGGCGATGCGCAGCGGCGCCTGCTCGGCCGGGCCTGCGGTGAAGTCCGAGTACGGCAGGTTCATCATCCGCATCCAGCGCCGCACCATCTTCGGCACGGGGAAGAACTCCGCGAACGGCACGAGGTGATGCTTGTCGTGGAACTGCAGGTCTTCGTCCAGCGCAAGGATGGAGTTGAAGTACCGCGGCGGCTCGCCGGGCTCGGTCGGCTCCTGACGGATGAGGCCCAGCAGCAGGCCCGTCCCGCGCGACCGCGCCTCGCGCGACAGCGACTGCAGGAACTCGACGTAATTGTTGGCCAGATCGGGGATCGCCGACTCCGGCCACACCACGAGCGGCGTGCCGAGCTCGGGCAGCGTGAGGTCGCGGTAGCGCTGCATGGTGGCATCGAGGTTGTCGGCCACCCATTTCTGGTCCTGCGGGATCGCGCCCTGCACCACCGCGACGCGCACCGGTGCGCTGGCCGGTCGTGTCCAGTCGATGCGGTCGAGCGCGGCGCCGAGCGGCCACGGCAGCAGCAGCACGACGAGCGGCGGCCAGACGAGGCCGCGCGCGCGCAGCATCACCAGCGCGCCCGCCATCGTCGCCAAAAGGAAGGAGATGAGGTGCGCGCCGCCCACCGGCGCGAAGCCCGCGAGCCAGGTGTCGACCTGCGAGTAGCCGAGCGACAGCCAACCGAAGCCCGACAGGAACCAACCGCGCAGCCACTCGATGAGCCACCAGAGCGCCGGCAGACCCGCCAACCAACGCCACGCACCGGAAGCAGGCAGCACACGGGCGGCGAGCGCGCCGAGCAGCGCGAGGTAACCCGACATCACCGCGACCAGGCCCGCCACCAGCAGCACCGCCAACCACACCGGTGCGCCGCCGAAGCCCTGGATGCTGACGAACAGCCACCAGGTGCCGGCGGTGAAGCAGCCCACGCCGAAGCAGAACCCGACCCATGCGGCACGGCGCGGCGCGGCGCCCTCGAGCAGCCAGAACAGCAGCGCGGGCGCGAGCACGGCGAGCGGCCACAGCGCGAACGGCGCGAAGGCGAAGCTGAGGAGCACGCCACCCGCCAGCGCCAGCCACGGCGCATGGCGGTCTGCGGCGGCGGCGACCGCGGTGGCCGCGGATGACGCGTCGGCGGACGGGTCGGTACGCGCGTTCAGTCGCCGCCCCCGCCCACGCCCTGCGCCGGCAGGTCGCGCGGCGTCGTCACCTTGAGCGCCTCGACGCGGCGACGGTCGGCGCGCAGCACCTTGAGTTCGAGGCCCTCGACCTGCAGCGTCTCGCCGCGGCGGGGCATGCGCCCGAGCTGCTGCATCACGAGACCGGCGACGGTGTCGAAGGCCTCGTCGGAGAGCGACACGCCGAAGAAATCGTTGAACTCGGTGATCGGCGTGGCGCCGCGCACCAGGAACTGACGCTCCCCCTCGCGGCGGATGTCGTGCTCCTCGTCGACATCGAACTCGTCGTCGATGTCGCCGACGATCTGCTCGATGGCATCCTCGATGGTGACGAGACCGGAGACGCCGCCGTACTCGTCCACCACGATCGCCATGTGGTTGCGGCTGCGGCGGAACTCCTTGAGCAGGACGTTGACGCGCTTCGACTCGGGCACGACCACCGCCGGCCGCATGCACTCGCGGATGTCGAAGTCGTCCGACCCGCCGGCCGCGTAGACGCGCAGCACATCCTTGGCGAGCAGGATGCCGACGATGTCGTCGCGGTCGTCGTCCATCACCGGGTAGCGCGAGTGCCCGGACTCGACGATCGCCGGCAGCAATCTCTCGAGCGGTTCATCGCGGCGCACAGCGACCATCTGCGCGCGCGGCACCATGATGTCGCGCACCTGCAGTTCGGCGACACCGAGCACGCCCTCGAGCATGCGCAGCGCCTCGGCGTCGATGAGTCCGCGGCCCTGCGCCTCGCGCAGCTGCTGCACGAGGTCGTCGCGGTCCTCGGCCTCGCCGGAGAGCGCGCGGCCGAGCTTGCGCATCCAGCTCATCGCGCTGTAGCGGGGGTCGTTCAAGTTGTGCCTCCGAAGGCGGTGAGGTCCCCGTCCACCTCGAGATAGGGGTCGGGGAAACCGAGCGCCGCCAGCACGCGCCGCTCGCGACGCTCCATGCGGCGCGCGTCGGCGGGTCGTTCGTGGTCGAGGCCGACCAGATGCAGACAGCCATGCACCACGAGGTGCGCCCAGTGCGCCTCGGGGGTCTTGTGTTGCTGCCGCGCCTCGCGCGCCACCACGGGCGCGCAGAGCACGATGTCGCCGATGAAGCGTCGACGGCGCCCATGGCCGCGGGCACGCCCGCGCACCTTGCCTTCACCGCCCGCAGGCACCGGGAACGACAGCACATTGGTGGCGTAGTCCCGGCCGCGCCAGACGAGGTTGAGGCGGCGACCTTCGGCAAGCCCGACCACGCGCACCGCGACCTCGCCGCCGCGCCCGCCGGCGCCGAGCGCGGCACGCGCCCAAGCGGTGACACGGGCGACCACCGGTGCGCCGCGGCGCACGCTGCAACGCAGGTCGACGGCGAGCGGCGGACGACGCGCAGCGCTCATCGCGGCTCGCCCCCCGTCGGCCCGCCTGCGCGGCCGCCCGGCGGACCGCGCAGCTCCTCGTCGCCCTCGTAGGCCAGCACGATGCGCTGCACGAGCGGATGGCGAACGACATCGCGTGCCTCGAAGAACTGGAACGCGACGCCCTGCACATCCCGCAGCACCGCGATGACATGGCGCAGCCCGGACATCCGTCCGGCCGGCAGGTCGGTCTGGGTGACATCACCGGTCACCACCGCGCGCGAGCCGAAACCGATGCGGGTGAGGAACATCTTCATCTGCTCGACGGTCGTGTTCTGCGCCTCGTCGAGGATGATGAAGGAGTCGTTGAGCGAGCGGCCGCGCATGAACGCGAGCGGTGCGACCTCGATGACATTGCGCTCGATGAGCTTCGCGACGCGGTCGAAGCCCATCATCTCGTAGAGCGCGTCGTACATCGGGCGAAGGTACGGGTCGACCTTCTGGGTGAGATCGCCGGGCAGGAAGCCGAGCCGCTCACCGGCCTCGACCGCGGGGCGCACCAGCACGATGCGGCGCACGCGGTCGGACTGCAGCGCCTCGACCGCGCAGGCGACCGCGAGATAGGTCTTGCCGGTGCCCGCAGGCCCGACGCCGAAGGTGAGGTCGTGGCGACGGATGCGCCGCAGGTACTCGCGCTGGTTCGGGCCGCGAGCGCGGATGGTGCCGCGCAGCGTGCGCAGCCCCGCTTCGGCGTCGTCGCCCTCGCCGCCCTCGCCCTCGCCCGGCCCGGCACCCGCAGCGGCGCCGGGCGCACCGACGCGGCCCGACCCGCCCGCAGCGGCGTCGCCCGAATGGTCGCGCAGCGCGAGGTGCACGGTCTCGGGGGTGATGTCCTCGGTGCGCGCGAGACGGAACAGTTCGCGCAGCAGCGACTCGGCGGCGGCGGCGTCATCGCCCTGCACCACGAACGAGTTGCCGCGGCGGCGCAGGTCGACGCCGAGCCGTGTCTCGACGAGGCGCAGGTTGGCGTCGAGCGGACCGCAGAGATTGGCGAGGCGCTCGTTGTCGGCGGGCGCGAGCACGAACTCGCGCACGACGGGCGGCGCCACGCCGCCGAGGTCGGCAGGATGGTCAGGCATGGGCTGCACCTGCGGCGACGGGCTCGGCCGCGACGATGCGGCCGCGCAGCGAATGCGCTCTAGCCTCGGTGATCTCGATGTCGGCGAAACGGCCGATGAGTCCAGCCGGGCCGGCGAAGTTGACCCAGCGGTTGTCCTCGGTGCGACCGGCGAGCTCGTTGGCATCGCGCCGCGACGGGCGCGCCACGAGCACGCGCTGCACGCTGCCGACCATCGCCAGGCTGCGCGCACGGGCCTGCTCGTCCAGCAAGGCCTGCAAGCGCACGAGACGCGACTGCTTCTCTTCGGGCGTGACCTCGTCGGGCAAGGACGCGGCAGGCGTACCGGGCCGGCGGCTGTAGATGAAGCTGAACGACTGGTCGATGTCGAGCTCGCGCACCAGGCGCAGCGTCGCCTCGAAATCGCGTTCGGTCTCGCCGGGGAAGCCGACGATGAAGTCGGAGGTGACCGCGATGCCGGGGCGCACGGCCCGCAGCTTGCGGATGCGCTCCTTGAACTCGAGCGCGGTGTAGCCGCGTTTCATGAGTGCGAGGATGCGGTCGGACCCCGACTGCACCGGCAGGTGCAGGTGGCCGGCGAGTTCGGGGACGCTGGCGTAGGCCTCGATGAGGCTGTCGTCGAACTCGAGCGGGTGGGAGGTCGTGAAGCGGATCCGGTCGATGCCGGGCAGCGCCGCGACATGGTGCACGAGCGTGGCGAGGTCGACCTCGACGCCGTCGTCCATCGGTCCGCGGTAGGCGTTCACGTTCTGGCCGAGCAGCGTGACCTCGCGCACGCCCTGCGCGGCGAGGCTATGCACCTCGGCCATGACCGAGCTGAAAGGCCGGCTGATCTCGTCGCCGCGGGTGTAGGGCACGACGCAGAAGCTGCAGTATTTGCTGCAGCCTTCCATGATGGAGACGAAGGCCGAGGCGCCCTCGGCGCGCGGCTCGGGCAAGCGGTCGAACTTCTCGATCTCGGGGAAGCTGATGTCGACCACCGAACGCCCATGGCTGCGCAGCTCGGCGAGCATGTCGGGCAAGCGGTGCAAGGTCTGAGGACCGAACACGAGATCCACCTGCGGTGCGCGCGCCGTGATCGCCTCGCCCTCCTGGCTCGCCACGCAGCCGCCGACGCCGATGATGACGCCGGGACGCGCATCCTTGATGAGCTTCCACTCGCCGAGCAGCGAGAACACCTTCTCCTGCGCCTTCTCGCGCACGGAACAGGTGTTCATCAGCAGCACATCGGCCTGCCGGGGATCGTCGGTCGCCGTGAGGCCGAGCGAATCCGCGAGCACGTCGCCCATACGGGCTGAGTCGTACTCGTTCATCTGGCAACCGAAGGACTTGATGAAGTAGCGGCCAGGCATGCGCGCGGCGCGGGTCCTCAGAACGGGATGTCGTCGTCGTCGAACTGGTCGCTGCCGCCGCCGCGCGGCGCATCGCCGTAGCCGCCCTCGCCGCCGCGGCCACCGCCGCCCGCCGCGCGCGACTCGCCGCGCGGCTCGCTGCGGCCCTCGCCGCCGCCCATACCGCCGCGGCTGCCGAGCATCTGCATCTCGTTGGCGACGATCTCGGTGGTGTAGCGGTCGCGACCTTCCTTGTCCTGCCACTTGCGGGTGCGCAGCCGGCCTTCGATGTAGACCTGCGAGCCCTTGCGCAGGTACTCGCCGGCGATCTCGGCGAGACGGCCGAACATCGCGACGCTGTGCCATTCGGTCTGCTCCTTCATCTCGCCGGTCTGCTTGTCCTTCCAGGACTCGGAGGTGGCGATGCGCAGGTTGCAGACCGTCATGCCGGAGGGCATGGCCTTGGTCTCGGGGTCTTGCCCGAGGTTGCCGACGAGGATGACCTTGTTGATGCCGCGAGCCATGGGAAATCCTTTCTTGTAGGGGCCGGCGCCTGGGGCACCGACCGGGAGAGACGGGGGATGGATATATTAAGCGCGCCCCGCCCCCCCTGCACCGCCAATATCCGGGCAAAACGCACCGAAATGCCCCCTCAGGACCGCCCACGGGGCCCCTTTGGCCCCTCCCGGCTGGCCGGGGTACACTAACCGGCTGTTTTTCCTGCACAACGCGTCCCGCACCCGCGGGTCTCTCACCACATGAACCCGATCCGGATCCGGGGGGCGCGCACCCACAACCTGCGCGGCCTCGACCTCGACATCCCCCGCAACCGCCTGGTCGTGGTGACGGGGCTCTCCGGGTCGGGGAAGTCCTCGCTCGCCTTCGACACCCTCTACGCCGAGGGCCAGCGGCGGTATGTCGAATCGCTGTCGGCCTATGCCCGGCAGTTCCTGTCGATGATGGACAAGCCCGATGTCGACCACATCGACGGCCTCTCGCCCGCCATCGCCATCGAGCAGAAGGCGGCCTCGCACAACCCGCGCTCGACGGTGGGCACGGTCACCGAGATCCACGACTACCTGCGCCTGCTCTACGCACGCGCCGGCGTACCGCACTGCCCCGAGCACGGCACCGCGCTCGAAGCGCAGACCGTGAGCCAGATGGTCGATCAGGCGCTGCGGCTCGGCGACGGCACTGCGGTGATGGTGCTCGCGCCGTTGGTGACCGACCGCAAGGGCGCGCACGACACGGTGCTGCGCGACCTGCAGGCACAGGGCTTCGTGCGTGCGCGCATCGACGGACGCGTGGTCGAGCTCGATGCGCCGCCGGAGCTCGATGCACGGCGCAAGCACAGCATCGAGGCCGTGGTCGACCGACTGCGGCTGCGCGCCGATGTCGCGCAGCGCCTCGCCGAATCCTTCGAGACGGCGCTGCGGCTGTCGGGCGGCACCGCGCGCGTGCTGCCGATGGAGGGCGGCGACGACGACGCGGGTCTGCTGTTCTCGAACCGCCACGCCTGCCCCGAGTGCGGCCATGCGGTGCCGTCGCTCGAGCCGAAGATGTTCTCATTCAACAGCCCCGCGGGCGCCTGCCCGTCCTGCGACGGGCTCGGTCAGCAGCCCTTCTTCGACCCGGCGCGACTCGTCGCCTTCCCGCACCTGTCGCTCGCGGGCGGCGCGGTGCGCGGTTGGGACCGCCACAACGCGCATTACCTGCAGCTCGTGAGCACGCTCGCCGCGCACTACGGCTTCGACATCGAGGAACCGTGGCAGGAGCTGCCCGAGCGCGTGCAACGGATCCTGCTCTACGGCAGCGGCGGCGAGGAGATCGACTTCACCTACGGCGGCACGCGCGGCAAGCCGCTGACGCGCCGCCATGCCTTCGAGGGAATGCTGCGCAACATCGAGCGGCGCTGGGAGGAGACCGACTCGCCGTCGGTCCGTGAAGAGCTCGCGCGCTTCCGTGGTCTGCGCCCCTGTCCCGACTGCGAGGGCAGCCGACTCAACCGCGACGCACGCTGCGTACGCGTCGGCGGCCGCACGCTGCCCGAGGTCACGCGGCTCGCGGTGGGCGACGCCGCACGGCAGTTCGGCGAGCTGCGGCTTGCCGGCTGGCGCGGCGAGGTCGCGGCCAAGGTGGTCCACGAGATCGGCGAGCGCCTGCGCTTCCTGGTCGATGTCGGGCTCGACTATCTGACGCTCGAGCGCGGCGCCGACACGCTGTCAGGCGGCGAGGCGCAGCGCATCCGGCTCGCGAGCCAGGTCGGGTCCGGTCTCACCGGCGTCATGTATGTGCTCGACGAACCTTCGATCGGCCTGCACCAGCGCGACAACGCGCGGCTGCTGGCGACGCTGCGCCGCCTGCGCGACCTCGAGAACAGCGTGATCGTGGTCGAGCACGACGAGGACGCGATACTCGCCGCCGACCATGTCATCGACCTGGGTCCGGGCGCCGGCGTGCACGGCGGACGCATCGTGGCGCAGGGCACGCCCGAGGAGGTCCGCGCCGCGCCCGGGTCGCTCACCGGCCAGTACCTCGCGGGCAAGCTGCGCATCGCCGTGCCGACGCTGCGTACGCCGCGCCAGCCCGGCCGTGAGCTCGTCATCCGCAACGCCCGCGGCAACAACCTGCAGGGCTTGACGGTCGGCATCCCGGTCGGGCTGTTCACCTGCGTGACGGGCGTATCGGGGTCGGGCAAGAGCACGCTGGTCAACGACACGCTGCTGCGCCGCGCCACGGCACAGCTCGGCGGCGGCCCCTCGGACGCCGAGCCCTGCGACGGCATCGACGGCCTGGAGCACATCGACCGCGTCATCGAGATCGACCAGGACCCGCTCGGCCGAACGCCGCGCTCGAACCCGGCCACCTACACCGGCGTGTTCGGCGCGCTGCGCGAGCTCTTCGCGCAGGTGCCCGAGGCGCGCAGCCGCGGCTACGATGTCGGCCGCTTCAGCTTCAATGTTAAAGGCGGTCGTTGCGAGGCCTGCCAGGGCGACGGCGTGATGCGCGTCGAGATGCACTTCCTGCCGGATGTCTATGTGCCCTGCGACAGCTGCGGCGGCCGCCGCTACAACCGCGAGACGCTGCAGATCCTCTATCGCGGCAAGAGCATCCACGATGTGCTCGAGATGACGGTCGAGGATGCGCTGCGCTTCTTCCAGGCGATCCCCGCGGTGCAGCCGAAGCTGCAGACGCTGCTCGATGTAGGACTCGGCTATCTCAAGCTCGGCCAGAACGCGACCACGCTCTCGGGCGGCGAGGCGCAGCGCGTGAAGCTCGCCCGCGAGCTCGCCAAGCGGGCGACCGGGCGCACGCTCTATGTGCTAGACGAACCGACCACCGGGCTGCATTTCCATGATGTGGCGCAGCTGCTCGGCGTGCTGCAGCGGCTGCGCGACGAAGGCAACACGGTGGTGGTCATCGAGCACAACCTCGATGTCATCAAGACCGCCGACTGGGTCGTCGACCTCGGACCCGAGGGCGGCGCAGGCGGCGGCGCCCTGGTCGCGGCCGGCACGCCCGAGCAGGTGGCGCGCGTAGCGGCTTCGTACACCGGGCGTTATCTCGGACCGCTGCTCGCCCGCACGGAGCCGCGCACCAAGAAGCGCTGACGGACCTCGCCGCCCTGCAGGCGCTCCGTGTGGCGCCCGCCCGTGTAACGCGTCACGGCGGCGCGCCAGAAACGCACCGCCGCCGCATCGCCCGCCAGCGCCGCTGTCTCCCACTCGCCGTCGTGGCGGTCGAGGATCAGCGGCACCGCAGTGCTGCCCACGCCGAGTCCACGCAGCCGGCGCGCGATCCAGAACTCGGCGAGCCGATGCAACGGCCCGCGCCGCTCGACGACCGCGAAACCCGCAGGCGCGCCGTCGCGGGCGATCAGCAGCACCTCGGCATCGCGCGCCGCGAGCCGGGCCGCCGCCTCGGCGTGCACCGTCGGCGCGGCCAGCGCCGCGGCCGCGGCGGCGGCATCGCGGCCCATCTCCGCGATCCACGCGGCATACGCGTCGACGAACCAACGCCGGTCCGCGGCAGCGGCTCGCGCATCGCGCAGGCTCACGCCCATCATCGTCCCCCGCAGCGCGCCCCGGCATCCTGCACGCCGCGGCGCTCAAAGAATTCAGAAAAAAAAGAACCCGGGGGTGTCTCCACCGGCCCGGGTCCTTTTCGGGACCTTGCGGTCCCCAAGAAGCGTCCCGTCAGGGATTACTTCTTGGCCTCCGTCGCGGCGGCAGCGGCGTCCGTCGCGGCAGCGGCGGCGTCCGTCGCGGCGGCGGCGGCCGTGTTGGCGGCGTCCGTCACAGCGGCAGCGGCGTCCGTCGCGGCATCGGTCGTCGCAGCAGCGGCATCCGTCGCAGCGGCAGCGGCGTCGGTCGCAGCGGCAGCGGCGTCGGTCGCAGCGGCAGCAGCGGCGTCAGCAGCCGGAGCAGCGGCCTCAGCCGGAGCCTCGGCGGGCTTGCCGCAAGCGGTCAGGGCGAACGCCGCGACGAGGGCGGCGAGAGCGAGCTTCGTCTTCATGAGTGGATATACCCCAAAAGTAGAGACAGTTGATAAATCAAACAACCTAGCTAGTTTGTCTGGCGACGTGAATCGCGCACGAATCGTACAGGTTTTGTAGACATTTGTGAACGACCTGCCGACAGCCGGCTCACCGGGTGTCAGGGCCACGCAACACCCGCCGCCCGGGCAGGCCGGTTGCCCTAGAATCCGGTGATCGCCCCGAACGCCCCACCGCAGGACCTCCCGATGGCCGACCACCCCCTCGCCCCCCTCTTCCAGGACCACCTTGCCGAGATCAGCCGGCGCACCGCCGCAGTGCTGGCGGCGACCGGCTACGACGGGGTGGTGCTTCACGCCGGGGAGCAGCTCGGGGTGTTCGAGGACGACCAGCACTACCCGTTCAAGGCCCATGCGCCGTTCCGTTGGTGGGCGCCGATGACCGACGCCCCCGGGTCGTTGGTGGTGTTCCGCCCGGGGGAGAGGCCCCGGTTGGTGTTCCGCGTCGAGACCGACTTCTGGTACCAGCCCGCGGCCCTGCCCGAGGCCTGGTGGCCGGGTGCCTTCGATGTGGTGGAGGCCCGCTCGCGGGAGGCCGTCCGGGCAGCGCTGCCCGCCGACCTGCGTCGCATGGCCTGGATCGGTGACACCCTGCCCGAGCTCGGCGCCTGGGGTGTGGGCGCGGTCAACCCGCCCGCGCTGCTGCGGCGGCTCGACTTCCAACGCAGCCGCAAGACGGTCTACGAGATCGCCTGCCTGCGCGAGGCCAACCGCATCGGCGCGCGTGGCCACCGCGCCGCCGAGGCCTGCTTCCAAGCGGGCGGCAGCGAGTACGACATCCATCAGGCCTACGCCTCGGGCTGCGGTCAGCGCGAGCAGGAACTGCCCTACAACGCCATCGTGGCGCTCGACGAGGCGGCCTCGGTGCTGCACTACCAGGTGCTGCGCCGGGAGCGTCCCACGGCGCCGCGCACGCTGCTGCTCGACGCCGGCGCGACCTTCGCGGGCTACGGCAGCGACATCACCCGTACCCATGTCCACTCGGCGGCGCCCGCTGACGCAGGCTTCGCGGATCTCGTCGCCGGGATGGACCGGGTACAGCAAGGGCTTTGTGCGATGGTCAGGCCCGGCGTCGACTGGCGCGACATCCACCTCGCCGCCGTCGAGCGCATCGCGGGACTGCTGCGCCAGGCTGGCGTGATCCGCTGCAGCGTCGCCGAGTCGTTGGAGAACGGTGTGGCGCGGCTCTTCTTCCCGCACGGCATCGGCCACCCGCTCGGATTGCAGGTGCACGATGTCGCGGGCTTCATGGCGGACGAGAGCGGCAGCGTCGCGCTGCCGCGCCCGCCGCTGGACCCTGCCCTGCGCATGACCCGCGTCCTCGAACCCGGCTTCGTGGTGACGATGGAGCCGGGCCTCTATTTCATCGAGGCGCTGCTCGGCCCTGCTCGCACCGGCCCGCAGGCCCGGCACATCGACTGGCAGCGCGTCGAGCAGCTGCAGCCCTTCGGCGGCATCCGCATCGAAGACAACCTCGCGGTGACGGCGGACGGCTGCGAGAACCTGACCCGGACGGCCTTCGCCGCCTGACGGGGCACTGGGATCCGGGGCCGCCCGGGCGTATCGCGCCGGGCGGCCACCGCTCCGGTCAGCCCTTCTTCAGCAGGTCGCGGATCTCCTCCAGCAACACCTCGTTGCGCGGCGGCGCCGGCGGCGCGGCGGGCGGCGCCTCGGGTCGCTTCATGCGGTTGATCGCCTTGATGGCGAGGAACAGCGCCAGCGCGATCACCGTGAAGTCGAAGATGGTCTGGGCGAAGGCGCCCCACTTCAGCACCACCTCCGAGCCGTCCGGCGCGGTGCCGAGCGAGGTACCGAGTTCATTGAACGACACGCCGCCCACCGCCTTGCCGAGCAGCGGCATCACGATGTCGCCCACCAGCGACGAGACGATCTTGCCGAACGCGGCGCCGATCACGACACCGACCGCGAGGTCGATGACGTTGCCGCGCATGGCGAACTCACGGAATTCCTTGACGATGCTCATGGGGTACCCCTCCGGTTGTACAAGACGGAGGGAAGTCTATACGGCAGGCCCGGCGAATCCACCTGTACCGAAGCAGCAGCGCCAAAGCAGAAGGCCGGCGTCCCTTGCGAGACGCCGGCCCTCGGTCCGGTCAGCGGAAGGCCCGGTCGTGCCGGGCGGACGGTCAGGCCGCGGCGGCCTTGCGCGCCCGCGGCTTCGCGGCCGTCTTGGCCTTCGCCTTGCCCTTCTTCTTCGTCGCGGCGGCCTTACCCTCGTCGGCGGCTTCGGCGCCCTCAGCGGCGGCGGCCGGACGGTCGACGAGCTGCATCAGCGCCATCGGCGCCGAGTCACCCGGCCGCGGCATCATGTGCAGGATGCGGGTGTAGCCGCCGGCGCGCGCCTTGAAGCGCGGACCGAGGTCGTCGAAGAGCTTCTCGACGATCGCGGCATCGCGCAGGCGCGCGAACGCGAGCCGACGGCGCGCCTCGCTGTCGGTCTTGCCGAGCGTGATCAGGGGCTCGACCACCCGCCGCAGCTCCTTGGCCTTCGGCACCGTGGTGCGGATGGTCTCGTGACGCAGCAGCGCGACGCTGAGGTTGCGCATCAGCGCGTGGCGGTGCGGAGCGTTGCGCGACAGCTGTCGCCCGGAAAGTCTATGACGCATTTCTGAACCTCACGAATACATGGGCGGCGCGGCCCCGCGGGCCGCACCGGTCCGTCACATCAGCCCCGGACGCTCTTCGTCGTGGCGCAGCCCGGCGGGCGGCCAGCCGTCGAGACGCATGCCGAGCATCAGACCGTGGCTCTGCAGCACTTCCTTGATCTCGGTCAGCGACTTCTTGCCGAGGTTCGGGGTGCGCAGCAGCTCGACCTCGGTGCGCTGCACCAGGTCGCCGATGTAGTGGATGTTCTCGGCCTTGAGGCAGTTCGCACTGCGCACCGTGAGCTCGAGCTCGTCCACCGGACGCAGCAGGATGGGGTCGAACTGGGCCGACTCGGCCTTGCCGCCGGCCTCTTCCTCGCCCTGCAGGTCCACGAACACCGACAGCTGGTCCTTGAGGATGCTGCCGGCGCGACGGATCGCTTCCTCGGCGTCGATCGTGCCGTTGGTCTCGATGTCGAGGACCAGCTTGTCCAGATCGGTGCGCTGCTCGACGCGCGCCGCCTCGACCGAGTAGGTCACGCGACGGATCGGGCTGAACGAGGCATCGAGCTGCAGGCGGCCGATCGGGCGGGTCGCCTCCTCGAACGCGACGCGCTGCGAGGCCGGGCGGTAGCCGCGACCGCGCTCGACGCGCAGGGTCATCGTGAGCTCACCGGCCTTGGTCAGGTTGGCGATCACGAGCTCGGGGTTCACCACCTCGACATCGTGGTCGGTCTGGATGTCGCCGGCCGTGACCGGGCCGGGGCCCTTCTTCGACAGGCGCAGCTCCGCGGAATCACGCGAGTGCATGCGGATCGCGACCTGCTTCAGGTTGAGCAGGATGTCGACCACGTCCTCCTGCACGCCCTCGATGGAGGTGTACTCGTGGAGCACGCCCTCGATCTCGGCTTCCGTGATGGCGGCGCCGGGCATCGAGGAGAGCAGCACGCGGCGCAGCGCGTTGCCGAGCGTGTGGCCGAAGCCCCGCTCGAACGGCTCGATGACGACGCGCGCCTGGCGGGGCGCGAGCGGGCTCACCTTCACCACGCGCGGCTTCAGGAATTCGCTGACGGATCCTTGCATGTTTCGTCCCTCTGTCCGGTCGCTCAGGAGATCACTTCGAGTACAACTCGACGACCAGGTTCTCGTTGATGTCGGGCAGGATCTCGTCCCGTCCCGGCACCTGCTTGAAGACGCCCTTCATCTCCTTGTCGTCCACCTGCACCCACTCGGGGAGGCCGACCTGCGAGGCGATCTGCATGGCGTTCTGGATGCGCAGCTGCTTGCGGGCCTTCTCGCGGATCTGGACGACATCGCCCGGACGCACCTGATAGGACGCGATGGTGACGGCGCCGCCGTTCACCTCGACGCCCTTGTGGCTCACCAGCTGGCGGGCCTCGGAGCGGGTCGCGGCGAAGCCCATGCGGTACACCACGTTGTCGAGACGGCACTCGAGGAGCTTGAGGAGGTTCTCGCCCGTGGCGCCCGGACGGCGGGCGGCCTCGGTGTAGTAGTTCGCGAACTGACGCTCCAGCACGCCGTACATGCGGCGCAGCTTCTGCTTCTCGCGCAGCTGGCTGCCGTACTCCGACAGGCGGGTCTTGCGCTCGCTCTTGACGCCGCCCGGCGGCACCTGGAGCTTGCACTTGGACTCGAGCGGCTTGACGCCGCTCTTCAGGAAGAGGTCGGTGCCCTCGCGACGAGCGAGCTTGCACTTGGGACCGATATAACGAGCCATGCGTGATGTCCTCTTCGTGCCTGCGTCAGACGCGGCGCTTCTTGGGGGGGCGGCAGCCGTTATGCGGGATCGGCGTGACGTCGAAGATGCTGGTGATCTTCAGGCCGCAGGCGTTGAGCGCGCGGACCGCCGACTCGCGGCCCGGGCCGGGACCCGCGACGCGCACTTCCACGTTGCGCAGGCCATGCTCCTGCGCGGCGACGCCGGCCTTCTCGGCGGCGACCTGCGCGGCGAACGGGGTCGACTTGCGCGAGCCGCGGAAACCGCAGCCGCCCGAGGTCGCCCACGAGAGCGTGTTGCCCTGACGGTCGGTGATCGTGATGATCGTGTTGTTGAAGGACGCGTGCACGTGCGCGATGCCGTCGAGCACGTTCTTGCGCGCCTTCTTGGGCTTCTTCGCGCCGCCGGCGCCCTGCTGCTTGTTGTCTGCCATATCCTGCCTGCTGCCTTATGCCTTGCCCGGGGGCGCGTTGAGCTTGACCGCCTGCTTGCGCGGGCCCTTGCGCGTACGCGCGTTGGTGCGCGTGCGCTGCCCGCGGACCGGCAGACCCTTGCGGTGGCGCATGCCACGGTAGGTGCCGAGGTCCATCAGGCGCTTGATGTTCATCGACACCTCGCGGCGCAGGTCGCCCTCGACCAGGCCCTTCGAGATCTGCGCGCGCAGCGCGGTGACCTCGGACTCGGTCAGGTCCTTCACCTTGGTGGTCGGGTCGACGCCCGCGGCGGCGCAGACGCTGCGCGCACGGGTGCGTCCCACGCCGAAGATGTGGGTGAGCCCGATGACGACATGCTTGTTCATCGGGATGTTTATGCCGGCGATACGTGCCATGTTCCTTTGCCCCGAAGCCGCCGAAAGGGGCGGCATTCTAATGGAAAAACCCTGATCCTCAACCCTGCCGCTGCTTGTGCCGCGGATCCTTGCAGATCACATAGACGACGCCGCGGCGCCGCACGATCTTGCAGTCCTTACAGATCTTCTTGACGGACGGACGAACTTTCATTTCGGTTACCTTTCGCTCACTGCGGGGCGCCGCCGCGGCCATACCCCATGAGGTTGGCCTGCTTCAGCAGCCCCGGATATTGGTGGGACATCAGGTGGGCCTGCAGCTGCGCCATGAAGTCCATGGCGACCACCACCACGATCAGCAGCGAGGTGCCGCCGAACACCAGCAGCAGCCCGCTGCCGCCCAGCCGGCTCTGCGAGATGAGCAGCTCGGGCAGCAGACAGACGCCGGCCACGTAGATCGCGCCCCACAGCGTCAGTCGCGTGAGCACCTTGTCGATGTACTCGCCGGTCTGCTGGCCGGGGCGGATGCCCGGGATGAACGCGCCCGACTTCTTGAGGTTGTCGGAGGTCTCGCGCGCGTTGAACACCAGCGCCGTGTAGAAGAAGCAGAAGAAGATGATCAGCGCCGCGTACAGCACGAGGTGCAGCGGCTGACCGTAGCCGAGCGTGGCGGCGAAGGTCTGCAGGCCCTCGGCGAACTTGCCCTCGCCGGTGCCGAAGAACTGCGCGATGGTGGTCGGCACCAGCAGCAGGCTCGAGGCGAAGATCGGCGGGATGACGCCGGCCATGTTGATCTTGAACGGCAGGTGGCTGGTCTGGCCGGCCATCACGCGGCGGCCGACCTGGCGCTTGGCGTAGTGCACGGCGATACGGCGCTGCGCGCGCTCGACATAGACGCAGATGGCGGTGACGGCGAGCACCAGGACCAGCAGCACGATGGCCTGCACGCCCGACATCTCGCCCGTGTTGACCGCTTCGATGGTGCGGCCGACCGCGCCCGGCAGCGTCGCCAGGATGCCGGCGAGGATGATCATGGAGATGCCGTTGCCGATGCCGCGCTCGGTGACCTGCTCGCCGAGCCACATCAGGAACATCGTGCCCGTGGTCATCGTGATGGTGGCGATGAACAGGAACGACCAGCCCGGGGCCACGACCATGCCGCCGTTCTGCAGCGCCGTCGCGGCGCCGAGCGACTGGAACACCGCGAGCACCAGCGTGCCGTAGCGGGTGATCTGGGTGAGCTTGCGCCGGCCGGACTCGCCTTCCTTGCGGTACTCCTCCCAGGGCGGGTACACCATCGAGACCATCTGCACGATGATCGAGGCGGAGATGTAGGGCATCACGCCCATCGCGAAGATCGACAGACGCTCGAGCGCGCCGCCCGAGAACACATTGGCGAGACCGAGCAGCGTGCCGGCGGTGTCCTGGAAGAACCGCGCCACCTCGGCGGGATCGATGCCCGGCACCGGGATGAAGGTACCGATGCGGTAGACGATCAGCGCGCCCAGCAGGAACAGCACGCGCGAACGCACCTCGCCGAAGCGGGTGGCGTCCGCGAGAGTCGCTGCCGGATTGCCTACGCCTGTGGCCAAGATGCTCTCCGTATCCTCAGGCTTCGAGGCGGCCGCCGGCCGCTTCGATGGCGGCCTTGGCGCCCTTGGTCGCGCCCACGCCCTTCAGCGTGACGGCACGGGTGATGCTGCCCGACAGCACGACCTTGGCGACCTCGGCGTGCGCCGGGACCACATTGGCGGCCTTGAGCGCGGCGAGGTCGACCACATCGCCCTGCACCTTCGCGAGCTCATCGAGGCGGACCTCGGCGCGCGTCGCCTTGATGGCCGAGCGGAAGCCGACCTTCGGCATCCGGCGCTGCAGCGGCATCTGGCCGCCTTCGAAACCGACCTTGTGATAGCCGCCCTTGCGGGCGCGCTGGCCCTTCACGCCGCGGCCGCAGGTCTTGCCCTGACCGGCCGAAGCGCCGCGACCGACGCGCAGGCGCGGGCGCTTGGAACCCGGGGCCGGCTTGATGGTGTTGATGCGCATGTCCGTTGACTCCTTGATGCTGCCGTCGCGCTGCCGTCAGGCTTCCGCGACCGACAGCAGATGACGCGCGGTGCGGACCATGCCGCGGTTCTCCGCCGTGTCCGCGACCGTGACCGTCTGGTGCCGGCGACGCAGGCCGAGACCGCGCACCGACTGCACGATGTTCGCGAGCTGCCCGTGCAGGCTCTTCTTCAGGGTGACCTTGATCTGCTTGCTGGCCATGGTGCTCAACCCGTGATCTCGTCGACCGTCTTGCCGCGCTTGGCGGCGATGTCCTCGGGCGAGCGCACCGAGGCGAGGGCCTTCACGGTGGCGCGCACGACGTTGATCGCGTTGCGCGAGCCGTAGCTCTTGGCGAGCACGTTGCGCACGCCGGCGCACTCGAGCACCGCGCGCATGCCGCCGCCCGCGATGACGCCGGTACCGTCGGAGGCCGGCTGCATCAGCACGCGGGTCGCGCCGTGGTTGGCCTTCACCGAGTAGTGCAGGGTGTCGTTGCGCAGCGCGACGTTCACCATGTTCTTGCGGGCCGCGGCCATGGCCTTGGAGATGGCCACCGGCACCTCGCGGGCCTTGCCGAAGCCGAAGCCGACGCGGCCGGCGCCGTCGCCCACCACGGTCAACGCGGTGAAGCCGAACTGGCGACCGCCCTTGACGGTCTTCGAGGTGCGGTTGACGGCGACAAGCTTCTCGAGGAAGTCGTCGGTCGCCTGCGATCTTTCGGGTCGTGCCATTTGCGATGCCCTGCCTTAGAACTCGAGACCGGCTTCACGCGCGGCTTCCGCCAGCGCCTTGATGCGGCCGTGGTACATGAAACCCGCGCGGTCGAACGCCACCTTGGCGACGCCCGCGGCCTTCGCGCGCTCGGCGATGGCGCGGCCGACGGCCTTGGCGGCCTCGACGTTGCCCGTGCCCGAGAGCCCCTGCGCCACGCCGTCCTGCACCGTGGAGGCGGCCGCGATGACGCGGGCTCCGGCGGCGTCGAACACCTGCGCGTAGATGTGGCGGGGCGTACGGTGCACCGTGAGGCGCGGGGTGCCCTGCTCCCGGATCTTCGCCCGGGTGCGCACCGCGCGCCGCTGACGGCGCTCTTTCTTCGTGATCTGCATCTGTTCGTCCTCGTCTGTCGCGCGCGGTTACTTCTTCTTGCCTTCCTTGAGCGAGATCTTCTCGCCGGAATAACGCACACCCTTGCCCTTGTAGGGCTCGGGCGGACGCAGTCCGCGGATCTCGGCGGCCACCTGGCCGATGCGCTGCTTGTCGGAGCCCTTCAGCAGGATCTCGGTCTGGCTCGGCGCCTCGACCGTGATGCCCTCGGGCATGTCCATGGCGATGGGGTGCGAGAAGCCGAGCGTCAGGTTCAGCGTCTTGCCCTGCACCGCGGCGCGGTAACCGACGCCCACCAGCTCGAGCTTGCGCTCGTAGCCCTTGGAGACGCCCTGCACCATGTTGGCGAGGTGGGCGCGCACGGCGCCGGCCTGCATGCGGTTCGAGGTGTCGTACTTCACCTCGAGCTGCTTGTCGGCCTGCACGACCTTGACGCCCGAGTTGAGCGGCACGGACAGCGTGCCCTTGGCGCCCTTCAGCGTCACGGCGTCGTCGGAGATGGTCGCCGTCACGCCCTGGGGCAGCGCAACGGGTTGCTTGGCTACACGGCTCATGTTCCGTTCCTCGGGATCAAGGCGTCAGGCCACGATGCACAGGACTTCGCCGCCCTGGCCGATGGCGCGCGCCTGCTTGTCGGTCATCACGCCCTTCGGCGTGGAGACGATGACCGTGCCCATGCCGCCGAGCACCTTCGGCAGCTCGTCCTTGCCGCGGTAGATGCGCAGACCGGGGCGCGACACGCGCTCCAGGCGGTCGATGACGGGACGCCCCTCGTAGTACTTGAGGGCGATGGTCATGGTGCTCTTGCCGCCGTCGGCGGCGATGCGGAAGTCGGCGACATAGCCTTCGTCCTTCAGCACCTTGACGACGGCCTGCTTGAGGCGCGACGCACCGACGCTCACCTCGGTCTTGCGGGCGAGCTGGGCGTTGCGGATGCGGGTCAGCAGGTCAGCGATGGGATCGGTCATGCTCATGGCGCGGACTCCTACCAGCTCGCCTTGGACACGCCGGGCAGTTCGCCCCGGTTCACGGCCTCGCGGATCTTCACGCGCGAGAGTCCGAACTTGCGGTACACGCCGCGCGGCCGGCCGGTGATGGCGCAGCGGCGACGGCCGCGGCTCGGGCTGGCATCACGCGGCAGCTTCTGCAGCGCGGCGACGGCGGCGGCGCGCTCGTCGCCCGAGGACTTCGGGCTGCGGATCGCCTCCTTCAGCGCGGCGCGCTTGGCGGCGTACTTCTTGGCGGTATCGGCGCGGCGCTTCTCGCGCTCGACCATGCTGGTCTTGGCCATGTTCTCGTGTGCCCTTTACTTGCGGAACGGGAAGTTGAAGGCTTCGAGCAGAGCACGCCCCGCCTTGTCGTCCTTCGCCGTGGTGGTGATGGTGATGTCCATGCCCCGGAGCTGGTCGATCTGGTCGTACTGGATCTCGGGGAAGATGATCTGTTCCTTGACGCCCATGTTGTAGTTGCCCTGGCCGTCGAACGAGCGCGGCGAGACGCCGCGGAAGTCGCGGATGCGGGGCATGGCGACCGAGATGAGGCGGTCGAGGAACTCGTACATGCGCGGGCCGCGCAGCGTGACCTTGCAGCCGATCGGCAGGTTCTCGCGCAGCTTGAACGACGCGATGGACTTGCGTGAGCGGCACATCACGGGCTTCTGGCCGGTGATCTTCGCGAGGTCGCCGGCGGCGGCCTCGACGATCTTCTTGTCGGCGACCGCCTCGCCCACGCCCATGTTGACCGTGATCTTGACGATCTTGGGGATCTGCATCGCGTTGGTGATGCCGAGCTCCGTGCGGAGCTTCGGGACGACCGTATCGCGGTAGAACTGCTGGAGCCTTGCCATGATGTTGCCCGTTGGATCGACGCTCAAGCGTCGATCACCTCTCCGTTGGACTTGAAGTAGCGCACACGCTTGCCGTCCGCCAGCAGCTTCACGCCGACACGGTCGGCCTTCTGCGTGGCGGGGTTGAACAGCGCGACCTTGGACGCGTGCAGGGGGGCCTCCTTCTCGAGGATGCCACCCGGCTTGTTCTGCTGCGGGTTGCCGCGCGTATGGCGCTTCACCCGGTTGACGTTCTCGACGAGCACCTTGCCATCGTCGAGCACCGCGACCACGGCGCCCTTGCGGCCCTTGTCGCGGCCCGAGATGACGATGACGTTGTCGCCTTTGCGGATCTTGTTCATGACGCAGTACCTCAGAGCACTTCGGGCGCCAGCGAGATGATCTTCATGAACTGCGCGGTGCGCAGTTCACGGGTCACCGGCCCGAAGATGCGCGTGCCAATCGGCTCGAGCTTGTTGCTGAGCAGCACGGCCGCGTTGCCGTCGAACTTGATGAGCGAACCGTCGGCACGGCGCACGCCGCGACGGGTGCGCACGACGACCGCGTCGTACACCTCGCCCTTCTTGACCTTGCCGCGCGGGATGGCGTCCCTGACGCTGACCTTGATGACATCGCCGACGGCGGCGTAGCGGCGGCGCGTGCCGCCCATCACCTTGATGCACATCAGCGACTTGGCACCGCTGTTGTCCGCGGCCGCGAGGATGGACTGCAGCTGGATCATGACGCGCGCTCCAGGACCGACACCAGGCGCCAGCTCTTGCGGCGCGACAGCGGACGGCACTCGGCGATGGTCACCGTGTCGCCGATGCGCGACTCGTTCGACTCGTCATGCGCCAGCAGCTTGGTGGTGCGGCGGATGAACTTGCCGTAGCGCGGATGCTTGACGAGACGCTCCACCTCGACGGCGATCGTCTTCTGCATCTTGTTGCTGACCACGCGACCGGTGAGGGTGCGCTGGGCCTTCTGGATTTCGTTGGTCTCGGTCATGTGTTACTTCCCCGCGTCCTTCGCGGCCTTCTCGGCGAGCACCGTCTTCAGGCGCGCGATGTCCTTGCGCACACGGCCGAAGTCGTGCGGCTTGACGGCCTGGCCGGTGGCCCGCTGCATGCGCAGCGAGAACTGCTCGCGGCGCAGTTTCAGGAGGTCCTCGTTGAGATCACGCGCGACCTTGCCGCGCAGTTCCTTGGCGTCCATTTCAGCGTACCTGCCGCTTCACGAAGGAGGTGGTGACCGAGAGCTTGGCGCCGGCCAGCCGGAACGCCTCGCGCGCGGTCTTCTCGTCGACCCCCTCCATCTCGAAGAGGACCTTGCCGGGCTTCACCTTGGCGATCCAGTACTCCACGTTGCCCTTGCCCGCGCCCATGCGGACCTCGAGGGGCTTCTTGGAGACGGGCACGTCCGGGAAGACGCGGATCCAGATCTGGCCGCCGCGCTTCACGGCGCGGGCCATGGCACGGCGCGCAGCCTCGATCTCGCGGGCGGTCATGCGCGCGCGCTCGGTGGCCTTGAGGCCGAAATCGCCGAACGCGACGGTGTTGCCGCGCTGCGCGAGTCCGGCGTTGTCGCCCTTGAACTGCTTGCGGTACTTGGTGCGCTTGGGTTGCATCATGGCTGCAATGCTCCTCAGACCGCCGGCGCCGCAGCGGCGGCGGACGGTGCGGCGGCGGCATCGGCCGCGGCGGCCTCGGCCTCCGGGGCGGCCTTGGACAGGTCTTCCTTCTCGAAGACCTCGCCCTTGAAGATCCAGACCTTGACGCCGATCACGCCGTAGGTGGTGCGCGCCTCGCCGAAGCCGTAGTCGATGTCGGCGCGGAAGGTGTGCAGCGGGATGCGGCCCTCGCGCGACCACTCGGTGCGCGCGATCTCGGCGCCGTTCAGGCGGCCCGACAGGCGCACCTTGATGCCGAGCGCGCCGCTGCGCATGGTGCTCATCACGGCGCGCTTCATGGCGCGGCGGAACATCACGCGCTTCTCGATCTGCTGCGCGATGCCGTCGGCGACGAGCTGCGCGTCGAGCTCCGGCTTGCGGATCTCGGCGATGTTGATGCGGATGTCGGCGACCGGACGGCCGAGCATCTTCGCCGTGTCCTGGCGCAGCTTGTCGATGTCCTCGCCCTTCTTGCCGATGACGATGCCGGGACGCGCCGTCTGGATGGTGATGTTCACCTTGTTGGCGGCGCGCTCGATGTTGATGCGCGAGACGCTGGCCTCGGCGAGCTTCTTGCGCAGGAACTCACGCACCCGGAAGTCGGTGTGCACGAGCGCCGGGAACTGCTTCTTGCCGGCGTACCACTTCGAGGACCACTCGCGGGTGATGCCGAGGCGGATGCCGATCGGATTGACTTTCTGGCCCATGGATCAGTCCTTCCTGCCGTCGCTGACCACGACGGTGATGTGGCTGTTGCGCTTGACGATGCGGGCACCGCGGCCCTTGGCGCGGGAGCTGGCGCGCTTCAGCACCGGGGCGGTGTCGACCATGATGCGGTGCACCTTGAGCTCGTCCACATCGGCGCCCTGGTTGTTCTCGGCGTTGGCGACGGCCGACTCGAGGACCTTGAGGACGATCTCGGCGCCCTTCTTCGGCATGAAGCGCAGCGTCGCGAGCGCGTTGCCCACGGGCTTGCCGCGCACCACATCGGCGACGAGGCGGCACTTCTGCGGCGAGATGCGCGCGTGCTTGAGTTTTGCGATGGCTTCCATGTTTACCCCGGGCTCAGGCCGAGACTTTCTTGTCGCCGGAGTGCGACTTGAAGGTGCGGGTGGGCGCGAACTCGCCGAGCTTGTGGCCGACCATGTTCTCGGTCACGAGCACGGGGAGGTGCTGCTTGCCGTTGTGGACGGCGATGGTGAGACCGACCATCTCCGGCAGCACCATCGAGCGGCGCGACCAGGTCTTGATCGGCTTGCGATCGTTCTTGGCGGTCGCGACCTGCACCTTCTTTGCGAGGTGGAGGTCGACGAACGGACCTTTCTTGAGTGAGCGAGGCACTGTTGGCTCCTGCGTTCCGAGGCCGCTCAGCGGACCTTGTTCTGGCGACGCTGCACGATCATGTGGGTCGTGCGCTTGTTGGTGCGGGTCTTCTTGCCCTTGGTGTTCCAGCCCCACGGCGAAACGGGATGCGGGTTGCCCTGGCCGGACTTGCCCTCACCACCGCCGTGCGGGTGGTCGACCGGGTTCATGGCGAGGCCACGCACCGTCGGACGGATGCCGAGCCAACGCTTCGCACCGGCCTTGCCGTAGCTGCGGAGGTTGTGCTCGTCGTTGCTCATCTCGCCGATCGTGGCGCGGCAGTCGATGTGCACCTTGCGGGTCTCGCCCGACTTCAGGCGGATGTAGGCGTAGATGCCCTCACGCGCGGTGAACTGCACCGAGCCGCCGGCGCTGCGCGCGAGCTGGCCGCCCTTGCCGGGCTTGAGCTCCACGTTGTGCACCGTGCTGCCGACCGGGATGTGGCGCAGCTGCATGGCGTTGCCGGCCTTGATCGGGGCGTCCGCGCCCGAGCGGATCTCGTCGCCCGGCACCACGCCCTTCGGCGCGAGGATGTAGCGGCGCTCGCCGTCGGCGTACTTGATGAGCGCGATGTGGCCGGTGCGGTTCGGGTCGTGCTCGATGCGCTCGACCACGCCCTTCACGCCGTCCTTGTCGCGCTTCAGGTCGATGATGCGGTACTTCTGGCGCGAGCCGCCGCCCTTGTGGCGCGTCGTGATGCGGCCGTAGGCGTTGCGGCCGCCGGTCTTCGACTGGCGCGCGGTCAACGGCTCATGCGGGCCGCCCTTCCAGAGGTGCGACTTGTCGATCTTGACGACGAACCGGGTGCCCGGCGACGTCGGCTTCATCTTGACGAGTGCCATCAGCCCTTCCTCGATTCGTAGTCGATGGTCTGGCCCGGCGCGAGGCGCACATAGGCCTTCTTCCAATCCTGCGTGCGGCCCGGCGTCTTGCCGAAGCGGCGCGTCTTGCCGCTCTCGTTCACGACGTTCACGGCCGCGACCTTCACCTCGAACATGAGCTCGACGGCGGCCTTGATGTCAGGCTTGCTGGCGTCGCGGCGCACGCGGAAGGCGTACTGGTTGGCGTTCTGCATGGCGAGCGCGGTCTTCTCGGTGACGTGCGGCGCGAGCAGCACGCCCATCAGGCGCTCGGGGCTGAGAGTGGAGACGACGGCGCTCATTGCAGGCGCTCCTCGATGAGTTTCACGGCGCCGACGGTCATCAGCACCTTGTCGTAGCTGACGAGCGCGAGCGGGTTCAGCGCGGTCACCGGCAGCACGCCGACGAGCGGCAGGTTGCGGGCGGCGAGGAACAGCTTCTCGTCGATGGCCTCGACCACGATCAGCACCTTGTCGAGCGACATGGACTTGAGGCGGGCCGCGAGCAGGCGGGTCTTCGGGGCCTCGAGCTCGAGGCCGTCGGTGACGACCAGGCGGTCCTGACGCACGAGCTCGGAGAGCATCGAGCGCAGCGCGCCGCGGTACATCTTGCGGTTGACCTTCTGCTCGAAGCTGCGCGGCTTGGCGGCGAACGCGCGACCGCCGCCGACCCAGATCGGGCTGCGGCTGGAACCGGCGCGCGCCTGGCCCGTGCCCTTCTGGCTGTGGGGCTTCTTGCCGCCGCCACGCACCTCGGCCTTGGTCAGCTGGGCCTTGGTGCCCGAGCGGCCGGCGTTGCGGTACGCGGTGACGACCTGGTGCACCAGCGCTTCGTTGTACTCGTGTCCGAAGGTGGCTTCGGAGACCTGCAGCTCGTTCGAGCCGCCTGCGATCTTGATCTTCATGACCTGTGCGCTCCCGGTCACTTCTTGGGCTTCGCCGTAGCGGCGGCCTTGGTCGGGACGATCTTCTTGCGCTGCGCGAGCCGCGCGGCCTTCACCGACGGACGGACGACGACCTGGCCGCCCTCGGAACCCGGCACCGCGCCGCGGATCAGCAGCAGGTTGCGCTCGGCGTCGACCTCGACGACCTTGAGGTTCTCGGTGGTGCGACGCGCGACGCCCATGTGGCCCGACATGCGCTTGCCCTGGAACACGCGGCCCGGCGTCTGGCGCTGGCCGATCGAGCCCGGGGTGCGGTGCGACACCGACACACCGTGGGAGGCGTTGTGGCCAGCGAAGTTGTGGCGCTTCATGGTGCCGGCGAAGCCCTTGCCGATGGTGGTGCCGGTGACATCGACCACCTGACCGACCTTGAAGTGGTCCGCCTTGATCTCGGCACCGACGGCGAGCTCCTCGCCCTCCTTGCCGACCACCCGGAACTCGAGCAGCGCCTTGCCCGGCGCGGAGCCGGCCTTGGCGTAATGGCCCGCGAGGGCCTTCGAGACGAGCTGCGGACGGCGGGAGCCGTAGGTGACCTGCACCGCGCGGTAGCCGTCCTTTTCGGCGGTCTTGACCTGCGTGACGCGGTTCGGAAGGACCTCGATGACGGTCACAGGGACGGATTCTCCCGCCTCGGTGAACACCCGGGTCATGCCGCACTTGCGGCCGACGAGACCGATTGCCATGTTCCTCTCACTCCTGCGCCTGCTGCGATTGGCAGACACAACAAAAACCTACCCCGGACACCCGGGGACGCTCCCCGGCAAGCCGGGGACCTGAGGACGACGACTGAAGAAGCCGCGGCGGGGCCCGCCACGGACTGCCTCGAGTGGTCTTGGCGGCCTCGCCGTTAAGGCCGACCGCCAACCTCGCCCGATAACCGCCGAATCCGGCGGCCCTCCCCGGAAAATGCCCGGGGTCAAAAAGGGCGCGCAGTGTAATCGCCACCGCCGCCCGATGCAAGCGGCATGGCCGGGCGGCGCTGGCCGCCCGGCCGACGCCTGGTCAGTTCAGCTTGATCTGGACATCCACGCCCGCCGGCAGCTCGAGACGCATCAGCGCGTCCACGGTCTTGTCGGTGGGGTTCAGGATGTCCATCAGCCGCTTGTGGGTACGCAGCTCGAACTGGTCGCGCGCGTCCTTGTCGCCGTGCGGGCTGACGAGCAGCGTGTAGCGCTCCATCTTGGTCGGCAGCGGCACCGGCCCCTTGACCGTGGCGCCGGTGCGCTTCGCCGTCTCGACGATCTCGCGCGCCGAGTTGTCGATCAGGCGATGGTCGAACGCCTTCAGCCTGATGCGGATGTTCTGGTTGGCCATTTTCTTTGTGCCTTTGGGTACGGATTACTTGAGGATCTTCGCGACCACGCCGGCGCCGACGGTGCGGCCGCCTTCGCGGATGGCGAAGCGCAGACCGTCCTCCATCGCGATCGGTGCGATCAGGTCGACCGTCATCTTGATGTTGTCGCCCGGCATCACCATCTCGGTGTCGCCCGGCAGCTCGATCGTCCCGGTGACGTCGGTCGTGCGGAAGTAGAACTGCGGACGGTAGCCCTTGAAGAACGGCGTGTGACGACCGCCCTCCTCCTTCGTCAGCACGTACACCTCACACTCGAACTTGGTGTGCGGCATGATGCTGCCCGGCTTCGCGAGCACCTGACCACGCTCGACATCCTCACGCTTCGTGCCGCGCAGCAGCACGCCCACGTTGTCGCCCGCCTGACCCTCATCGAGGAGCTTGCGGAACATCTCGACGCCCGTGCAGGTCGTCTTGACGGTGTCCTTGAGACCGATGATCTCGACCTCCTCGTTCACCTTCACGATGCCGCGCTCGATGCGGCCCGTCACCACCGTGCCACGGCCCGAGATCGAGAACACATCCTCGACCGGCATCAGGAACGGCTTCTCGACGTCGCGCTTCGGCACGGGGATGTAACGGTCCATCTCCTCGACCAGCTTGATCACGGCAGGCACGCCGATGTCGCTCTTGTCGCCCTCGAGCGCCTTGAGCGCAGAACCCACGACGATCGGGGTCGTGTCGCCGGGGAACTTGTAGGTGGAGAGCAGCTCACGGACCTCCATCTCGACGAGCTCCAGGAGCTCCTTGTCGTCGACCATGTCGGCCTTGTTCATGAACACCACGATGTACGGCACACCCACCTGACGGGCGAGCAGGATGTGCTCGCGCGTCTGCGGCATCGGACCGTCGGCCGCCGACACCACGAGGATCGCGCCGTCCATCTGCGCCGCGCCCGTGATCATGTTCTTCACATAGTCGGCATGCCCCGGGCAGTCGACGTGCGCGTAGTGGCGCTCCTTCGACTGGTACTCGACGTGCGCCGTCGAGATCGTGATGCCGCGCGCCTTCTCTTCAGGCGCCTTGTCGATCTGGTCGTACGCCTTGAACTCGCCGCCGTACGTCTCGGCCATCACCTTCGTCAACGCCGCCGTCAGCGTCGTCTTGCCATGGTCGACGTGACCGATGGTCCCGACGTTCACGTGCGGCTTGCTGCGTTCGAATTTTTCCTTGGACACGGCGGCTCTCCTGCAGAAGGGATTGGATACGGGTTATTGACGGATGATGGAAGCCGCGACGTTCGGCGGGACTTCCGCGTACTTCTCGAACTCCATCGTGAAAGTGGCGCGACCCTGGCTCATCGAGCGCACGCTGGTCGCGTAGCCGAACATCTCGGACAGCGGCACCTCGGCGAGGATCGACTTGCCCGCGGGCGAGTCGTCCATGCCGGTGATCTGGCCGCGACGGCGGTTGAGGTCGCCGATGACATCGCCCGAATAGTCCTCGGGGGTGACGACCTCGACCTTCATGATCGGCTCGAGGATCACCGGCTTCGCGTTGCGGAAGCCTTCCTTGAAGCCCATGGAGCCCGCGATCTTGAAGGCCATCTCGTTCGAATCGACATCGTGGTACGAGCCGTCGAAGGCCGTGACCTTGACGTCGACCACGGGGTAGCCCGCGACCACGCCGGTGTCGACCGCTTCCTTGACGCCCTTGTCGACCGCCGGGATGAACTCGCGAGGCACAGCGCCGCCGACGATCGCATTGACGAACTCGTAGCCCTTGCCGGGCGCGTTCGGCTCGAGCTTGAGCCAGATATGGCCGTACTGACCACGGCCGCCCGACTGGCGCACGAACTTGCCCTCGGACTCGACCGTGCCGCGCAGCGTCTCGCGGTACGCGACCTGCGGCTTGCCGACATTGGCCTCGACCTTGAACTCGCGCTTCATGCGGTCGACGATGATCTCGAGGTGCAGCTCGCCCATGCCGGAGATGATGGTCTGGCCCGACTCCTGGTCCGTGTGGACGCGGAACGAGGGGTCTTCCTTGGCGAGGCGCTGCAGCGCGAGGCCCATCTTCTCCTGGTCGACCTTGGTCTTGGGCTCCACGGCGACCGAGATGACGGGGTTCGGGAACACCATCTTCTCGAGCGTGATGATCTTCGACTCGGCGCACAGCGTGTCGCCGGTGGTGACATCCTTGAGGCCGACGGCCGCGGCGATGTCGCCGGCGCGGACCTCCTTGATCTCGGTGCGGTCCGAGGCGTGCATCTGCAGCAGGCGGCCGATGCGCTCGTTGCGCGACTTGGTCGGCACATACACCGAATCGCCCGAGTTGAGCACGCCCGAGTAGACGCGGAAGAAGGTGAGGTTGCCGACGAAGGGGTCGTTCAGGATCTTGAACGCGAGCGCCGCGAACGGCGCATCGTCGCTGCTCGGGCGCGTGGCCGGAGCGCCCGACTCGTCCATGCCCTTCACCGGCGGCATCTCGATGGGCGAGGGCATGTAATCGATGACGGCGTCGAGCAGCGCCTGCACGCCCTTGTTCTTGAACGCCGAGCCGCACATGCACAGCACGATGTCGTTGCGCAGCGCGCGCTCGCGCAGGCCGCGCTTGATCTCGTCCATCGAGAGCTCCTCGCCCCCGAGGTACTTGTCCATCAGCGTCTCGTTGGCCTCGGCCGCGGCCTCGACCAGCTGCGTGCGGAAGCGCTGCGCGTCCTCGAGCAGGTCCGCGGGGATGTCGCGGTACTCGAAGTTCATGCCCTGCGTCCCCATGTCCCAGTAGATGGACTTCATGTGGAGCAGGTCGACCACGCCCTCGAAATCGTCCTCGGCGCCGATCGGCAGCTGGATGGGGACCGGGTTGCCGCGCAGCCGGGTCTTGATCTGCTCGATGCAGCGCAGGAAGTTGGCGCCGGCGCGGTCCATCTTGTTGACGAACGCGATGCGCGGCACGCCGTAGCGGTTCATCTGCCGCCACACCGTCTCGGACTGCGGCTGCACGCCCGACACCGCGCAGAAGAGCGCGACCGCCGAGTCGAGCACGCGCAGCGAACGCTCCACCTCGATGGTGAAGTCGACATGCCCCGGCGTGTCGATGATGTTGATGCGGTGCTCGGGGAAGGTCTTGTCCATCCCCTTCCAGAAGCAGGTGGTGGCCGCGGAGGTGATGGTGATGCCCCGCTCCTGCTCCTGCTCCATGTAGTCCATCACGGCCGCGCCGTCGTGGACCTCGCCGATCTTGTGCGAGACGCCCGTGTAGAAAAGGATGCGCTCGGTGGTCGTGGTCTTGCCCGCATCGATGTGCGCGGAGATACCGATGTTCCGGTAGCGCTCGATGGGGGTGACGCGAGGCATGGGCGGGGGCCGGGTTTACGGGTGGATGCGGACGGCGGCGGACGGACGGACCGGCGCGCTGACGCTTACCAGCGGTAGTGCGCGAAGGCCTTGTTGGCCTCGGCCATGCGGTGCGTGTCCTCGCGCTTGCGGACGGCGGCGCCGCGGTTCTCGGCGGCCTCCATCAGTTCGTGCGCGAGGCGGAACGCCATGGACTTCTCGCTGCGGGCGCGCGCGGCCTCGATGACCCAGCGCATGGCGAGGGTCTGGCGGCGCTGCGCGCGCACCTCGACCGGCACCTGGTAGGTGGCGCCGCCGACGCGGCGCGACTTCACCTCGACCATCGGCTTCACGTTGTCGAGCGCGGCCGAGAGCAGCATCATGGCGTCGCCGCCCTGCTTGCCGGTCTTCTCGGTGATGCGGTCGATGGCGCCGTAGATGATGCGCTCGGCGGCCGACTTCTTGCCGCTCTTCATGACGACGTTCATGAACTTGGCGAGCATCTCGTTGTTGAACTTCGGGTCCGGCAGGATCTCGCGGACCGGTGCTTGTGCGCGGCGGGACATGGCTGTGCTCCGTTATTTCTTGGGACGCTTGGCGCCGTACTTGGAACGGCTCTGCTTGCGGTCGTTGACGCCCGCACAATCGAGGGTGCCGCGCACCGTGTGGTAGCGCACGCCCGGGAGGTCCTTGACGCGGCCGCCGCGGATCAGCACCACCGAGTGCTCCTGCAGGTTGTGGCCTTCGCCGCCGATGTACGAGGTGACCTCGTAACCGTTGACGAGGCGCACGCGGCAGACCTTGCGCAGCGCGGAATTGGGCTTCTTGGGCGTCGTGGTGTAGACGCGGGTGCACACGCCACGCTTCTGCGGGGCGGCGCCGAGGGCGGGCACCTTCGTCTTCTCGGTGCGCGTGCGGCGCGGGGCGCGAATCAGCTGACCTGTGGTGGCCATGCAGTCTCCAGTCTTGCAGCGTTGTCGGACAGAACCGCCGGACAGGAGAGGTCGCTCGTCGGCCCGCCAAAACATCCCGCGCGAACGGGAGAACCCGGGCCTACGACCGACAGCCCTACGACCGGCTGTGGCGGGCGGCTGCCGAAGACGACCCGGGCCACCCCCTTGCGGGGGCGGCCCGGATGTTCGTAAGCCGCTGTTTTTCGGGGGTCCGAACAAGGGACTCCCGAGAAAGGGTGCGGATTTTAGGTAGACCCCGCGGGGCTGTCAATCGCCCCGCCCTCGGAAGAGGCGGGGTGGTCGCACGCCGGACCCCCATCGCAGGGTACCCGCCGGCCCTTCGAAACCCCAGAAATCAGTGCCGCTGTGGCTGCGTGGGGACCCGGCTGCGCAGTTCCACCCTACCCCCGCCACCCCCCGCCGTCCGGACTTGCGTCGCAGGACTTGCCTCAGAGGATAAGGGGTTGTCCTGGAACCGGGCCCGCCGCCGTGTCGGCGGCTGCGGCGTCGGCGGCGGCGGCGTCGGCGGCGGCGGCGAGGCGCAGATCGAGCGTCACCAAGGCCGCGCCCTCGCGCAGCGCGAGCTGCAGATAAGCGGCGTCGTAGACGCTGAGCGCCCAACGCTGCGCCAACTGCGGCAGCCCATCCCAGTCCGGCTCCATCAGCCTCACCCCGACCTGCGACAGCGACCGGTGACAGTCGAGGAGGCGCTGCGCCTCCTCGGGCCGACGCAGCATCTTGGTGCGGCAGACGCTGGCCATCTCGTAGGGCAGCAAGCCCGGGGCGATGAGCTCGGACTCGCAGCCCGCCAGCACGGCCGGCGCCTCGGGTTCGTCGTAGAGCACGGCCGCCAGCGCCGAGGCGTCGATGACCGTAGGCATGGCCTCAACCGCCCGAGCGGGCCTCGTGCGCGTCGCGGTCGCGACGCAGGATCTCGGCCGATTCGCCCATCGGCGCGCGCGATGGCGACCCGGCCATGATCCGGCGCGAGCGCTCCCAGGCCTCGGCCAGGGTCATGCGCCCCTCGGGCGCCGCAGGCTGCCCGACCCCCGCATCCGGCCGGGTGACCCTGAAGGGTGCGGCCGGCTCCTGCACGGACAGCGAAGCCGACCCGGCGGCCGCGGCCTCGAGCAAGCGGAGCAGTTCGCCCTGCAGGGAACGATGGTGGGCGGCGGCGCGGCGGCGCAGCGCGTCCGCCAACTCCACGGGCACCTTTTTTATAGTGAGCGTGACGGTCATGTAACCATTTTGGTACCGTTACGGATGCCCGTCAATATCTCTCCCCTCCCGCAGCGACCGGCGGGTGCTGTCGTTGCAAGACCGCCGGTTGTGAGCCGCGCCTTGGATGCTTATCATTCACGGTGTGAATAGTTTACCGAGACTGGTCGGGCCCGCGCTTACCCAACGCTTGTGCGTCATGCCGGCCGTGGTCGTCACGGGCGCCCGTCAGACCGGCAAAAGTACGCTGGTGGAGCATCTGGTCGGCGGGTCGCGGCGCTATGCCACCCTCGACGACCTCGATGTGCTCGATGCCGCGCGGCGCGATCCCGCCTCGCTCGTCGATCTTCCCGGTCCGATGACGATAGACGAGGTGCAGCGCGAGCCCGGTCTGCTGCGGGCGGTGAAACGCGCCATCGACCGTGACCGGCGGCCCGGCCGGTTCCTGCTGACGGGCTCCGCGGACCTGCTGCTGATGGGCAAGGTCGCCGAATCCCTCGCCGGCCGCGCGAGCCATCTGACGCTGTGGCCGATGACCCGACGCGAACAGCTCGGGCTCGGTACCTGCGGACGATGGGACGAACTGCTGGCGACCCCCGAGTCCCGCTGGCGCGAGTTGTTGGCGGACGAGAAGCCGCGCGCCGAGGACTGGCGGCCCCTGGCAGGCCGCGGCGGATTTCCGACGCCCGCCCTGACGCTTACCGACCCAGCCGACAGACG
>CANHFH010000013.1 GCA_947459825.1 Pseudomonadota bacterium
AAGTGCAACAGAAAGATACCGCCGATGCGCCAACTCCCCGTCAGGGAAGGCAACGCAGGTAAGGGTGAAATGGTGCGGTAAGAGCGCACCGCGCGGCCGGCAACGGGCGTGGCACGGCAAACCCCACCGGGAGCAAGGCCAAATAGGGAAGTCGCAGGGAAACCTGCAGCGCCGTGTCCGAGCGTGACTTCCGGGTAGGCTGCTTGAGGCGTCCGGTGACGGGCGTCCCAGAGGAATGATCGCCCACGACAGAACCCGGCTTATCGGCCGACTCCTTCCTCTTTCTGAGCGCCCGCGTGAGCAATCGCGGGCAACTCTCTGAAACCCCAAGAAGTTTGATGTTGCAGGCCTGTTGCAGCCGCTCACGGGCGGCTGTAAGTTATTGGCGCTGCGGAAATTTTTTTCGTCGAGACCGTTGACACCCCGGGCACGCGATTTCTATAGTGGCGCCAAGTGGTAGAAAGTGGGGCGAAATGGGCGGTATACCGCCTGTTCAAAGGTCATGTTCCGCGGCGCAAGCAAGGTCACCCTCGACGACAAAGGCCGGATGGTGCTGCCCACCCGGCAGCGTCAGCGCGCGCTCGAGCGCAGCGAGGGTCAGCTCGTCGTCACCGTGGACCGCGACCCCTGCCTCCTCATCTACCCGCTGCCTGACTGGGAGCAGATCGAGCGCAAGTTGATGAGCCTGCCGTCGTTGCACGAGCGGTCGCGCCGCCTGCAGCGCCTGATGGTTGGCCATGCGACCGAGATCGATCTCGACGGCCAGGGGCGACTGCTGTTGCCGCCGGAACTGCGCGAATTCGCGGGGCTCACGCGGCACGCCATGCTGATCGGCCAGGGGAACCGGCTCGAACTGTGGGACGAGGCGCGCTGGATGGAGCGCCGCGACTACTGGCTCAAGAGCGAGGAGACCGCGACCGATCTGTCGACGGAGCTGGATTCTCTGTCGTTGTAGGCGTAGCGGCGGTCGAAGGACGAAGGGTCGTGGTGCACGGGTGGGTCCGGCGCACCGCGGGGAACGGCGGAAGGTACACGGGGTGATGGCGTGGAGCACGCGGATGGGCACGAGCCTGTGCTTGTCGACGAGGTGCTCGAAGCGCTCGCTCCGGCGGCGGGTGGTCTGTATGTCGATGGCACGTTCGGACGCGGGGGACATGCGCGACGCTTGCTCGAGGCCGTCGGCCCCGACGGCGCCGTGCTCGCCCTCGACCGGGATCCCGATGCCATCGCCGCGGGTCGTGCTGCCTTCGCGGGCGAACCCCGGCTCGAACTCGTCCGCTCCGATTTCGCGCGGCTCGGCGCGGTGGTCGCAGCGCATGCACGCGGCCGTCCGGTGCAGGGCGTGCTGCTCGACCTCGGCGTCTCCTCGCCGCAGCTCGACGATCCGGCGCGCGGTTTCAGCTTCTCCAAGGACGGCCCGCTCGACATGCGCATGGACCCCGCGCAGGGCGGGTCGGCCGCGGATTTCGTGGCGCATGCGGATCAACGGGAGCTGCAGCAGGTGATCGCGGAGCTCGGCGAAGAGCGGTTCGCGCGCCGCATCGCGCAGGCGATCGTCATGGCGCGCGCCGTGGCGCCCATCACGCGCACGCTGCAGCTCGCGGAGATCGTGCGCCGCGCGGTGCGCACCCGCGACGGCAAGCACCCCGCGACGCGCACCTTCCAGGCGCTGCGCATGCATGTGAACGACGAGCTCGGCCAGCTGCGCGCCGCGCTCGAGGCGGCCTACGCGGTGCTCGCGCCGGGCGGGCGGCTCGCGGTGATCAGCTTCCACTCGCTCGAGGACCGCATCGTCAAGCACTTCATCCGCGCGCACACCGAGGTCGACCCGGTGTTCGCAGGGCTGCCGGTCGTACCGCCCGCGGCGCTGCCGACCATGCGCGAGGTCGGCCGCAAGCGCCGCGCCACCGAGGCCGAGATTGCGCGCAACCCGCGTGCGCGCAGCGCCGTGCTGCGCTGCGCCGAGCGGCTGCCGCCGCCGGGAGCCGCCGCATGAGCCTCTCCGGCCGTCGCGTGACGATGATCGCCATCCCGCTGTTGTGGGCCGCGGTGCTCGCCTCGGCCGCGGGCGCGGTGTGGTTCAAGCACCGCTCGCGTGAGCTGTTCGTCGAGCTCGAGGCGCTCAACCGCACCCGTGACCAGCTCGACATCGAGTACGGCAAGCTGCAGCTCGAGCAGAGCTCGTGGTCGACCCACGCCTTCGTCGAGAACGCGGCCGCCACCAACCTCAAGATGAGCCTGCCCCCGCCCGCGCAGGTCGAGGTGGTCTCGCCATGATCCGCTGGCCCTTCGGCGAGAGCGCCGGTCGTGGACGCGGCGGTGGACGCGACCGTCGGCGCGCGGCCCCGAGCGGTCTGACGCGCAAGCCGGCCCCGCCGACCCCGGCCTTCACCTCGCGCGCCGTCGTGGTGGCCGCGGTGCTCGGCTGCGCCGCGCTCGGGCTGGTCTGGAAGGCGGGCCAGCTGACGTTCGTCGACGGCCGCTTCCTGCGCGAGCAGGGCACCGAGCGCGTCGAGCGCGTGGTCTCCATCACCGCGCACCGCGGCGTGATCAACGACCGCGCCGGTGAGGTGCTCGCGATCAGCACGCCGGTGGATTCGGTGTGGGTGAACCCGCGCGAGCTCGCGCTCGCCGGCGACCAGATCCCGCAGCTCGCGACGGCGCTGCGGCGCGACCCGGAGGACCTCACGCGCCGCGTCACCTCCAGCCTGCAGCGCACGCATCTGTGGGTGGCGCGCCACCTGCCGCCCGCCGACGCGCAGCGGGTGCGCGCGCTCGGCATCCCGGGCGTGTACTTCTCGCGCGAGTACCGCCGCTTCTATCCGGCCGGCGAGGTGGTCGGCCATGTGCTCGGCTTCACGAACATCGACAACCACGGGCAGGAAGGTCTCGAACTCGCCTACGACGACTGGTTGGGCGGCGTGGACGGCGCGAAGCGCGTCATCCGTGACCGGCTCGGCCGCACCGTGCAGACCGTCGAGAGCATCCGACCGGTGCGTCCGGGCCGCGACCTGCGGCTCGCCATCGACATGCGCCTGCAGTACCTCGCCTATCGCGAGCTGAAATCCGCCATCCAGCAGCACCGCGCGCGTGCCGGATCGGTGGTGATGATCGATGTGCAGACGGGCGAAGTGCTCGCGATGGTCAACCAGCCGACCTTCAACCCCAACGACCGCCTGCAGCTGAACCCTGCGGGCTACAAGAACCGCGCCGTCACCGACCTCGTGGAGCCGGGCTCCGCGGTGAAGCCGTTCACCGTCGCGGCCGCGCTCGCGTCGGGAAAATACCGCGCCGACAGCATCATCGACACCTCGCCCGGCTTCTACAAGGTCGGCATCAAGACCATCGAGGACAAGCACAACTACGGCCCCATGGACCTCGCGACCGCGCTCGCGCGCAGCTCGAACGTCGCGATGTCGCGCATGGCGATCCAGCTCGGACCCGAGACGCTCTACCAGACGCTCTCCAAGCTCGGTTTCGGCCATGTCACCGCGAGCGGCTATCCGGGCGAGTCGGGCGGTCTGCTGCCGCAGTGGTCGCATTGGCGGCCGATCAGCACCGCGACCATCTCCTACGGCTACGGCTTGAACGTCACGCCGCTGCAGTTGGCGCACGCGTACGCCACGCTCGGTTCCTTCGGTCAGCGTCGGCCGGTGAGCTTCATGCGCGTCGACGCACCGCCTTCCGCCGAGCGCGTGCTGCCCGACGATGTGACGCGCGCCGTGGTGCACATGATGGAAGCGGTGGTCACCGAGGGCAGCGGTCGAAAGGCCGCCATCCCGGGATACCGCGTCGCCGGCAAGACCGGCACCGCCTGGAAGGCCCGCGCGGGCGGCTACATCACGAACCGTTATGTCTCCGTGTTCGCGGGCATCGCGCCGGCGAGCGCGCCGCGTGTCGCCACGGTGGTGGTGATCGACGAGCCGGGCGCCGGTTCGTACTACGGCGGCGATGTCGCCGCGCCGGTGTTCTCGAAGGTGGTGGGCGGCGCGCTGCGGCTGCTCGCCGTGGCGCCCGATGCGCCGCTGCAAGGTCCGGTCGACCAGATCCCGGATTCCGCGCCGCTGCTCGATGCGCTGCCCGACGATCCGCCGGGCCCGTTGCCCCCGCCGCCCGAGCCCGGCGATCCCGTGACCACCATCGCGCAGCGGCCGGCCGAGACCGCCGCGCGCGGCGGTGAGCGCCGATGAGCGCGGTCGCCGCGCCGACACCGGTCGCCTTGCAGGACCTCTGCGGCGGACTCGCCGCGCCGCCGCCGGGTCTCATCGTCGAGGACATCTCGCTCGACAGCCGCACGGTGCGCCGCGGCGGCCTGTTCCTCGCCTGCGCCGGTCGCCGCACACATGGGCTCGCCGCGCTCGGTGACGCGCTCGCGCGCGGTGCGCGCGCCGTGCTGTGGGAGCCGGCGCCGGGCATCGCTGCGCCCGCGTCCGCGCCGGGCGTGTGGATGGCGCCGGTCGATGGCCTCGGCCGTCACGCCAGCGGCCTCGCGGACCGTTTCTTCGGCGAGCCGTCGCGGTCGCTGACGGTCACCGGCATCACCGGCACCAACGGCAAGACGACGGTCGCCTGGCTGCTCGCGCAGGCGCAGCGCGGCGCCTATCTCGGCACGCTCGGCGCCGGTCTGCCGCCGGACCGCGTGGTCGCGGGTGAGCTCACCACCGCCGATGCCGTGACCGTGCAGCGCCAGCTCGCCGCCGCGCGCGCTGCGGGCGCCGAGTGCGTCGCCATGGAGGTCTCCTCGCACGCGCTCGACCAGGACCGGGTCGCCGCCGTGCGTCTGCGCGTCGCCGTGTTCACCAACCTGACCCGCGACCATCTCGACTACCACGGCACGATGGAGGCCTACGGCGCCGCGAAGGCGCGCCTGTTCGCGCTGCCGTCGGTCGAGGCGCGCGTGATCAACATCGACGACGCGTTCGGCGCGGAGCTCGCGCTGCGCCATGCCGGGCAGGGCGAGCTGTGGCTCACCTGCCGCACCGCGGCCGGTCGCGAGGCCGCCGCGCGCTGCTTGGCGCAGGATCCGCGCGCGGTGCTCATCGAGGGCGGTGCGCTCGAGCGCAGCGCGCGCGGCATCGGCTTCACGGTCGGGCTCTCGGGCGCCGTCGACGCCGTGCCGGGCCGCGCCGCGACGGCGCGCCTCGAGGCGCCGCTGATCGGCGATTTCAACGCCGACAACCTGCTCGCTTCGCTCGGTGCGCTGCTCGCGCTCGGTACGCCGCTCCCCGCCGCGCTCGCCGCCTTGGCGCGCGTCACGGCACCGCCGGGGCGCATGGAAGCGCTGCACGCCGCCGGCCGGCCGCTCGCCCTCATCGACTACGCACACACGCCCGATGCGCTCGCCAAGGCGCTGCAGGCGGCGCGCGCGCACTGTGCCGGTCGCCTGGTCGTCGTCTTCGGCTGCGGCGGCGATCGCGACCGCGGCAAGCGCCCGCAGATGGCGGCCGTGGCGGCCGAGTTCGCCGATGAGGTCGTGATCACCGACGACAACCCGCGCACCGAGGCGGCGGATGCCATCGCCGCCGACATCGCGGCCGGACTGCCCGTCGGCAAGCCTGCGCGCATCGTGCACGACCGCGCCGCCGCGATCCGCGGCGCGCTCGCGGCGGCCGGCGCCGCCGACGCCGTGCTGATCGCCGGCAAGGGCCATGAGGACTACCAGATCGTGGGTGCCGAGCGGCGCGACTTCAGCGACCGCGCCGAGGCGCTCGCCGCGCTCGGGCTGTCACCGCGGGTCGATGCCGCGGCGGGGGCGCGCGCATGATGCGCACGCTCGCGCGGTTCGCGGCGGATTGCGGCGGTCGCCTCGTCGGCGAGGACCGTGCCTGGAGCGCGGTCTCGACCGACACGCGCCGCATCGGCGCCGGCGAGCTGTTCGTCGCGCTGCGCGGTCCGAACTTCGACGGCGCGGATTTCCTGCCGCAGGCCGCGGCGGTCGGCGCGGCGGGCGCGGTGGCATCCCGCGAAGGCCCGGCCGGTCTGCCCGTCATCCTCGTCGACGATCCGCTGCGCGCGCTGCAGCAGGCCGCGCGTGCCTGTCGCGCGCGCTACACGGGACCCGTGATCGGCGTCGCCGGCAGCAACGGCAAGACCACCTGCAAGGAGATGATCGCCGCGATCCTCGGCGAGCGCGGCGCGACGCTCGCGACCCGCGGCAACCTCAACAACCACATCGGTCTGCCGCTCACGCTGCTGCGTCTCGAGGATGCGCACCGCCACGCCGTCATCGAGATGGGCGCCAACCACCCCGGCGATGTCGCGGAGCTCGCCGCGATCGCCGTGCCGGCCATCGGCATCGTCACCAACGCCGGTGCCGAGCATCTGGAAGGCTTCGGCAGCCTCGAGGGCGCGGCCCACGCCGAGGGTGAACTGTTCGCTGCGCTCGGCCGCGACGGCGTCGCGGTCATCAACGCCGATGACGAGTTCGCCGGCATGTGGCGCGACATGACCGTGGCGCGCGTGGTGACCTTCGGGTTGGGCGCGAAGGCCGACTTCGGCGCGCGCGACATCCGTACCGAGGCGGGCGAGGGCGGCTTCCGCACGCGCTTCACGCTGGTCGCACCGCAGGGCGAGGTCGCGGTGACGCTGCGGCTCGCCGGCAAGCACAACGTGGTCAACGCGCTCGGCGCCGCCGCGGCCGCCACCGCTGCGGGCGCCACGCTCGCCGACATCGCCGCGGGTCTTGCGCGTCTCGAACCCGTCCCGGGCAGACTGGTGCTGCGACCCGCCGCCGGCGGCGCGTGGCTGATCGACGATTCCTACAACGCCAACCCCTCGTCGCTGCTGGCGGCGATCGAGGTGCTGGGCGCGCTCGAGGGGCGGCGCTGGCTGGTGCTCGGCGAGATGGGCGAACTCGGCACCCATTCGGCCGCCGCGCATACCGAGGCGGGTCGTCAGGCCCGCGCGCACGGCATCGAGCGTCTGTTCGCCTTCGGTGAGCGCGCCGGTCTCGCGGCCCGCAGCTTCGGCGACGGCGCGAGCCGCCATGACGACCCCGCGGAGCTGGCCGCTGCGGTACGCGCCGGTCTCGCGCCGGATGTCCGCGTGCTCATCAAGGGTTCGCGCATGAACCGCCTGGAACGCGTCGTCGAGGCGCTCGCGCCCGCCACACCTGCCCGAGGAGCCGCCTGACATGCTGCTTTGGTTGTCCAAGCTCCTCGCCGGGGACCTCTCGTTCCTGAACGTCTTCTCCTATCTCACCTTCCGCGCGATCCTCGCCGCGGTCACGGCGCTCGTCATCTCGCTGATCGCCGGGCCGTGGATGATCGAGCGGCTCGCGGCGCTGCGGGTCGGACAGGTGGTGCGCGACGACGGTCCGCAGACCCACTTCAAGAAGGCCGGTACGCCGACCATGGGCGGCATGCTGATCCTGGTCGCGATCATCGTCAGCACGCTGCTCTGGGCGGACCTCGCCAACCGCTTCGTGTGGATCGTGCTCGGCGTCACCGTGCTGTTCGGGCTCGTGGGCTTCTGGGACGACTACCTCAAGATCGTGCGACAGAACCCGGCAGGGCTGATCGCGCGCTACAAGTACTTCTGGCAGTCGGTCGGCGGTCTCGCCGCCGCGCTCGCGCTCTGGTACACGGCCAAGTCGCCCGCCGACACCACGCTCTATCTGCCGTTCCTCAAGAACTTCGCGCTGCCGCTCGGCATCGTCGCCTTCACGCTGCTCACCTACCTGATGATCGTGGGCATGAGCAACGCGGTGAACCTCACCGACGGGCTCGACGGCCTCGCCATCATGCCGGCGGTGATGGTCGCGGCGGCGCTCGGCGTGTTCGCCTACGCCTCCGGCAACGCGGTGTTCGCGCAGTACCTCGCGATCCCGGCCGTGCCCCAGGCCGGCGAACTGCTGATCTTCTGCGCCGCGCTGGTCGGCGCGGGGCTCGGCTTCCTGTGGTTCAACGCCTATCCCGCACAGGTCTTCATGGGCGACATCGGCGCGCTGTCGCTCGGCGCCGCGCTCGGCACCATCGGCGTGATCGTCCGCCAGGAGCTGGTGCTGCTCGTGATGGGCGGCATCTTCGTGCTCGAGACCGCCTCGGTGATCCTGCAGGTCGCCTCCTACAAGCTCACCGGCAAGCGCATCTTCCGCATGGCGCCCATCCACCACCACTTCGAGAAGAAGGGCTGGGCCGAACCGAAGATCATCGTGCGCTTCTGGATCATCACCTTCTTCCTCGTGCTCGCGGGCCTCGCGACGCTCAAGCTGCGATGACCGACGCCGTCCGCACCGCCACGCCTTCCCGCACCGCGCTCATCGTGGGGCTCGGCCGCACCGGTGTGTCGGTGGCGCGGCATCTCGCCGCGCGCGGCTGGCGGCTCGCGGTGACCGACAGCCGCGCCGATCCGCCGGGCCGCGCGGAGTTCGAGCGCATCGCGCCGAGCGCCACCTGCCGCTACGGCGGCTTCGACCTCGCGCTGCTCGGCGCGGCGGCGATGGTGGTCGCGTCGCCGGGCGTGTCGCTCGCCGAGCCGCTGCTGCGCGAGGCCGCGGCGCGCGGCATCGAGGTGGTGGGCGACATCGAGCTGTTCGCGCGCGAGGCGCGGGCGCCGGTCACCGCCATCACCGGCACCAACGGCAAGAGCACCGTCACGACCTTGGTCGGCAAGATGGTGGAGGCGGCGGGTCTGCCGGTCGCGGTCGGCGGCAACCTCGGCACGCCGGCGCTCGACCTGCTCGCCGCGCCGACGCCCGCGCATCATGTGCTCGAACTCTCCAGCTTCCAGCTCGAGACCACGCACACGCTGCGGGTCGCGGCGGGCGCCGTGTTGAACCTCAGCGCCGACCACATGGACCGCTACGCCGACATGCCGGCCTACGCCGCCGCGAAGGCGCGGATCTTCACGCACTGCGACACGGCGGTGGTCAACATGGACGACCCCTGGGTGGCGGCGATGCCGCGGTCCGGACAGCGGGTGCAGGGGTTCTCGCTGCGCGGCGACGCGGACTACATGCTGCGCGCCGTCGGCGGCGAGACCTGGCTCTGCGCGCACGGCGAGCGTCTGCTGCCGATGTCCGCGTTGCGCACCGCGGGTCTGCACAACGCCGCCAACGCGCTCGCCTCGCTCGCGTTGGGCGATGCCATCGGCCTGCCGCGCGCCGCGATGCTGCAGGCGCTGCAGGAGTTCACCGGTCTGCCGCATCGTTCGCAGTGGGTGCGCGAGCGCCGCGGCGTGCGCTTCGTCGACGACTCCAAGGGCACCAATGTGGGCGCGACGCTCGCGGCGGTCGCCGGTCTGCCCGGCACGCTCGTGCTGGTGGCGGGCGGCGACGGCAAGGGCCAGGACTTCACGCCGCTCGCCGGCGCGCTCGCCGGACGCACGCGGCTTGCGGCGTTGATCGGCCGCGATGCGCCGCAGCTCGCCGTCGCGCTCGAGGGCGCCTGCCCGGTACGACTCTGCGCCAGCCTCGAGGAGGCGGTGGTCGTCGCCGCGGACGCGGCGCAGCCGGGCGACACCGTACTGCTGTCGCCGGCCTGCGCCAGTTTCGACATGTTCCGTGACTACGCGCACCGCGGCGCCGTGTTCGCCGCCGCGGTCGGGAGCCTGCCCGCATGACCACCACCGTCTCGCCGACCGGCGGCCGCGTCGGCCGCATCCACATCGACCTGCTGACGCTGGGCCTCGTCTCGGCGATCGTGCTGCTCGGCCTCGTGATGGTGACCTCCGCCTCGATCACCATCGCGAGCCGCGGCGGCGGCGACCCGTTCGGCTATCTCGAGCGCCAGCTGGTGCTGGTGATGTTCGGCTGCGTGGTGGCGGCAGGCGCGTTCCTCGTTCGCACCGACCTGCTCGAGCGTCTGGCGTTGCCGCTGCTCGCGCTGTCCGTGCTGCTGCTCGTGCTGGTGGCGATCCCGGGGATCGGTCACATGGTCAACGGCAGCCGCCGCTGGCTGCGCATCGCCGGCATCAGCGTGCAGGTGAGCGAACTCACCCGCATCCTCGTGCTGGTATGGGTGGCGAGCTATGCCGTGCGCCGCGAAGCCGAACTGCGCAGCAGCCTGCTCGGCCTGCTCAAGCCGCTCGCCGTGCTCGGCGTGTTCGTCGGCCTGCTGCTGCTGGAGCCGGATTTCGGCGCCGCCGCGGTGCTGCTCTCGGTCGGGTTCGCGCTGCTCTTCATCGCCGGCGCGCGTTGGCGCGACGTGATCGGCCTCGCGGCGGTCTGCGTCGCCGGCATGGCGGCCCTCGCCATCGCCGAGCCCTACCGTCTCGAGCGTCTGCAGACCTTCCTCAACCCCTGGCAGGATCCGTTCGCCAGCGGCTTCCAGCTGACGCAGAGCCTGATGGCCATCGGCCGCGGCGGCTGGACCGGCGTGGGTCTCGGCGAGAGCGTGCAGAAGCTCTTCTATCTGCCCGAGGCGCACACCGACTTCCTGTTCGCCGTGCTGGCCGAGGAGTTGGGGCTGGTGGGCGTGGTGGTCACCCTGGGGCTGTTCCTCGCGCTGTCGCTGCGCGTGCTGTGGGTGGCGCGGCAGGCGCATGAGGCAGGCCTCAAGTTCCAGTCCTACCTCGCCGCCGCGTTCGGCATCTGGGTCGGTCTGCAGGCCTTCATCAACATCGGGGTCAACATGGGCGCGCTGCCCACCAAGGGCCTCACGCTGCCGTTCATGAGCTACGGCCGTTCGAGCATGATCTCGGCGTTGGTGTGGTTCGGCATCGTGCTGCGCGTCTACCACGAGACGGCGGTCGCGGCGCGCGGCGCCACCGCCACCAGTCTGCGCGGCGGCTCGGCCGAGCGCGCCGGCGTAGCGCGGTCCGCGATGGGTGCGCAGGCTTGAGCGGCCGACGCGTCATGATCATGGCGGGCGGCACGGGTGGACATGTGTTCCCGGCGCTCGCGCTCGCCGCGCGTCTGCGCGAGCGGGCCTGCGATGTCGTATGGCTCGGCACGCGCGCCGGCATCGAGGCGCGGCTGGTGCCCGCCGCCGGCATCCCGGTGGAGTGGATCGGCATCGGTGGTCTGCGGGGCAAAGGCGTGATGACGCTGCTCGGCGCGCCGTTCGTGTTGCTGCGCGCGCTGTGGCAGGCGATAGCCGCGGTGCGCCGCCAGCGTCCGGCGGTGGTGGTCGGCCTCGGCGGCTATGTGACCGGCCCCGGCGGTCTCGCGGCCTGGCTGCTGCGCCGGCCGCTCGTCATCCATGAGCAGAACGCCGTCGCCGGCCTCACCAACCGCGTGCTCGCGCGTCTCGCCGAGCCGGTGCTCGAAGCGTTCCCGCACAGCTTCCCCGCCGCGCGCGGTGCGCGCACCATCGGCAACCCGGTCCGCGCCGCGTTCCATGCGCTGCCGTCGCCGGAGGTCCGCTACGGCGCGCGCAGCGGTGCGCTGCGCCTGTTGGTGGTGGGCGGCAGCCAGGGCGCGGCCAAGCTCAACGCCGCGGTGCCAGCTGCGCTCGCGTCGTTGCCGCCCGGTCTCTTCGATGTGCGCCATCAGGCCGGCGAGCGCGGTCTCGCGGCGGCGCGCGAGGCCTATGCGCGCGCCGGCGTCGCTGCGCGCATCGAGCCGTTCATCGACGACATCGCCGAGGCCTACGCGCAGGCCGATCTCGTGGTCTGCCGCGCGGGTGCGCTCACCGTCTCGGAGCTCGCGGCGGCGGGCGTCGCCGCGCTGTTCGTGCCGTTCGCGGCGGCGGTCGACGACCACCAGACGCTCAACGCGCGCCAGCTGGAGACCCGCGGCGCGGCGCGGCTGCTGCCCGAAGCCGAGCTCGACGCTGCCCGTCTCGCGCAGGAGCTGCGCGGACTCGCGGCGCTCGGCCGCGGAGGTCTCGCGGCGATGGCCCAGGCGGCGCGCGGCTTCGACAGCCCGACCGCCACCGACGACATGGCCGCAGCGGTGCTCGTCGCGGGGAGGCTCGCATGAACGGTCCCGACACCTCCGGCAAAGCCCCCGTCGCGGGCCCGGGCGAAGGCATGACGCGCATGCGCCGCATCCACACCATCCACTTCGTCGGCATCGGCGGCAGCGGCATGGGCGGGATCGCCGAAGTGCTGCTCAACCTCGGCTACGCGGTGCAGGGCAGCGACCTCAAGCCCAACGCCGTCACCGCGCGGCTGCAGGAGCAGGGCGCGACGGTGCACTTCGGCCACGACGCCGCGAACATCGCGGGCGCCGATGTCGTGGTCGTATCGACCGCCGTCTCGCGCGAGAACCCGGAGGTGGCGCGCGCGCTCGACCAGCGCATCCCGGTGGTGCCGCGCGCCGAGATGCTCGGCGAGCTGATGCGCTTCCGCTCGGCGATCGCGGTCGCGGGCACCCACGGCAAGACCACCACCACGAGCCTCGTCGCCTCGGTCCTCGCCGAGGGCGGCGAGGACCCGACCTTCGTCATCGGCGGCCGTCTCAAGAGCGCGGGCAGCAACGCGCGCCTCGGCGCGGGCCGTTATCTCGTCGCCGAGGCCGACGAGAGCGACGCCTCGTTCCTGCACCTGCAGCCGCTGATCGCGGTGGTCACCAACATCGACAACGACCATCTCGCCACGCACGACGGCGATTTCTCGCGGCTGCGCCAGAGCTTCGTCGACTTCCTGCACAACCTGCCGTTCTACGGCCTCGCGGTGCTGTGCATCGACGACGCCGAGGTGCGCGGCGTGCTGCCGCGCATCACCCGCCCGGTGGTCACCTACGGCACCTCGCCCGACGCCGATGTGCGCGCGGTGGAGGTCGACCGCCGCGGTGCGCAGACCTCGTACCGCGTGCTGCGCCCCGGCCGCGCCGACCCGCTCGCCATCACCGTGAACCTGCCGGGCATGCACAACGTCATGAATTCTTTGGCGGCGGTGGCGGTGGCGAGCGAGCTCGGCATCGACGACGCGGCCATCCAGCGCGGGCTCGAGCGCTTCCAGGGCGTCGACCGCCGTCTGCAGGTGTTGGGCACCGTCCCGGCGGGCGCCGGCACCGCGGTGGTGGTGGACGACTACGGCCACCACCCGACCGAGATCCGCGCCACGCTCGACGCCGTGCGTCAGGCCTACGCCGGGCGGCGCATCGTGCTCGCCTTCCAGCCGCACCGCTACACGCGCACCCGCGACCTGCTCGACGATTTCGCCGGCGTGCTGTCCACCGCCGATGTGCTGCTCGTCACCGAGGTCTACGCCGCGGGCGAGACACCGATCGCGGGCGCCGACGGCCGCGCCATATGCCGCGCGGTACGCAGCCGCGGCCACATCGAGCCGGTGTTCGTGCCGCGCGTCGAGGAGCTCGCCGCGCCGCTCGCCGACCTGCTGCGCGACGGCGATGTGGTGCTCGCCATGGGCGCCGGCAGCATCAGCGCCGTGGCGCACGACCTGCCGCGCCGGCTCGCCGCCGGCGAGGGCGGGCGTAAGGAGGGCGCGTGACGGGCGCTTCCGCCATCGCCCTTCCGGGATCCGAGCGCGATGCGCTGGTGGCGCGCTTCGCCGGTCGGTTGCTGCGCGACGAGCCGATGTCGCGCCATACCTCCTGGCATGTCGGCGGTCCGGCCGACCTCTTCTTCGAGCCGCGCGACCGTGCGGACCTCGCCGATTTCCTGCGCGCCGTGCCGTCCACGCTGCCCATCACCTGGGTCGGTCTCGGCAGCAACCTGCTGGTGCGCGACGGCGGCCTGCGCGGTGCGGTCATCAGCGTGCACGGCGCGCTCGCCGCGCTCGAGCGTCGGGAGGGCGGCAAGGTGTGGTGCGAAGCCGGTGTGCCCTGCGCGCGCATCGCGCGGCAGTGCGCGCGCTGGGAGCTCGGCCCCGCCGAGTTCTTCGCCGGCATCCCCGGCACGCTCGGCGGCGCGCTCGCCATGAACGCCGGCGCCTTCGGCGGCGAGACCTGGCGGCATGTGCGCCAGGTCGAGGTCATCGATCGCGCTGGCGTGATCCGTCATCGTGATGCCGCCGAGTACCGCGTGTCGTACCGCCATGTGGAGCCGCCCGCGGCGGGCGAGGCGTTCCTCGGCGCGGTGCTCGATTTCGAGCCGCGTCCCGGCGCCACCACCGATGCGATCCGCGACCTGCTGGTCGAGCGCAAGGCCAAGCAGCCGATCGGCGAGTGGAGCTGCGGCTCGGTGTTCACCAACCCGCCGGGCGACCATGCGGCGCGGCTCATCGAGTCCTGCGGCCTCAAGGGCCGGCGGCTCGGCGGTGCGGTGGTCGCCGAGAAGCACGCCAACTTCATCCTGAACGAGGGCGAGGCGAGCGCCGCCGACCTCGAGCAGCTCATCGCCTTGGTGCAGCGCACGGTCGAGGAACGCACCGGTGTGCGCCTGCAGACCGAGGTGCGCGTGGTAGGGGAGGCCGCCTGATGCATCTGATGCACGATCCCGCCGCGCCGCGCGAGCTCGCTGATGCGCGCGATTTCGGCAAGGTCGCGGTGCTGCTCGGCGGCGATTCGCCCGAGCGCGAGGTGTCGCTGCGCTCCGGCAAGGCGGTGCTCGAGGCGCTGCTGTCACGCGGCGTCGACGCCCACGCCTTCGATCCGAAGGACCAGCCGCTGACCGACCTCATCACGCAGCGCTACGCGCGTGCCTGGATCGCGCTGCATGGCCCCGGCGGCGAGGACGGCACGCTGCAGGGCGCGCTCGAGTGCCTCGGACTGCCTTACACCGGCAGCGGCGTGCTCGGTTCCGCGGTGTGCATGGACAAGACGCGTACCAAGCGGCTCGCGGCCGCGGTCGGCATCGCCACCGCCGAGTTCGTGGAGCTCACCGGGCCGCAGGACTTCGAGACCGCGATCGCCACCCTCGGACTGCCGATGTTCGTGAAGCCGGCGACGCAAGGGTCCTCGGTCGGCATGGCGCGGGTCGACGAGGCTTCGCAGCTGCCGGCGGCCTATGCGGCGGCCGCGGCCGTGGACCGGTCGGTGCTCGCCGAGGCGTTCATCCCCGGTGCCGAGTACACCGTCGGCGTGTTGCAGGGCCGTGCGCTGCCCTCGATCCGCATCGAGACGCCGCGCGCCTTCTACGACTATGTGGCCAAGTATTCGAGCGGCGACACCCGTTACCACTGCCCGTCGGGTCTCGCGCCCGAGGCCGAGAAGCATCTCGGCGCGTTGGCGCTCGGCGCGTTCGCCGCCGCCGGCGCCGAGGGCTGGGGGCGCGTCGATTTCATGATGGATGCGACCGGTCGGCCGCTGCTGCTCGAGATCAACACCGTGCCCGGCATGACGGCGACCAGCCTCGTGCCCAAGGCCGCAGCGGCGGTCGGCATCGATTTCCCGACGCTGGTCTGGCGCGTGCTCGAGACCAGCCTGACGAGGAGGCCAAGAGGATGATCGGCAACCGCCCGCGCAACCGTCGCCGCGAGGAGAAGTCCTGGCAGTGGCCCGAGGTCGACTGGCGACGCACCGCGCGCATCGGCGCGGCGCTCGCCGCCGTCGGTCTGCTCGGCCTGCTCGTCACCCGCGCGCTCGACGAACCGATCGACCAGGTGACGCTGGAGGGCCGCTTCCAGCGCGTCTCGCCGCTCGAGCTCGAGCAGGCGGTACGCAAGCGCGTCGACGGAGCGGGGCTGGTGTCGGTGGACCTCGCGGCCTTGCAGCGCTCGGTCGAGGCGCTGCCGTGGGTGGACCGCGCCACCGTGGCGCGCGCCTGGCCGCGCGGGCTGCGCATCGAGGTCACCGAACAGGTCGCGGCGGCGCGCTGGGGCGCGGACGGTCTGCTCAACGCGCGCGGCGAACTGTTCCTGACCGGCGCGCGCTTCCTGCCGCCCGAGCTGCCGCGGCTCTCCGGCCCGGTGGGCAGCGAAGGCGCGGTGGCGCGGCGCTATCTCGCCATCCAGGGCCGGCTCGCCGAGGGCGGTGTGCGGCTCACGGCGTTGCGGCTCGACGCCCGCGGCGCCTGGGAGATCGATCTCGACAACGGCGTACGCATCCGCCTCGGCCGTCGCGATGTCGACGAGCGCTTCGAGCGCTTCGTCGCGGCTGCGCTGCGCCTCGTGATGCAGCGCGGGGCGGAGCTCGCCTATGTCGACATGCGTTATTCGAACGGTTTCGCGGCCGGCTGGCGCAACGGTACCCGCATGGCCGCATTGGACGAGGGCGACGACGCCCCTGAGGGTTGAGCGACACACATGGCCAAGAAGATCGAACGGCAGCTGATCGTGGGGCTCGACATCGGCACCTCCAAGGTGGTGGCGCTGGTGGGCGAGGTGGGCGCGGACGGGAGCGTCGAGGTCATCGGCATCGGCTCGCAGCCCTCGCGCGGCCTCAAGCGCGGCATGGTGGTCGACATCGAGTCGACGGTGCAGTCGATCCAGCGCGCGGTCGAGGAGGCCGAGCTGATGGCCGGCTGCGAGATCCGCTCGGTGTATGCCGGCATCGCCGGCAGCCATGTGCGCAGCCTGAACTCGCACGGCGTGGTGGCCATCCGTGACAAGGAGGTCCAGCAGTCGGACATCGAGCATGTCATCGACGCGGCCAAGGCGGTGGCGATCCCCGCCGACCAGAAGATCCTGCATGTGCTGCCGCAGGAGTTCATCATCGACGGGCAGGAGGGCGTGCGCGCCCCGATCGGCATGTCGGGCGTGCGTCTCGAGGCCAAGGTGCACATCGTGACCGGCGCCGAGAGCGCGGCCCAGAACATCGAGAAGTGCATCCAGCGCTGCGGCCTCGCCGTCGACGACATCGTGCTCGAGCAGCTCGCCTCCAGCCACGCCACCCTGACCGACGACGAGAAGGACCTCGGCGTCTGCCTCATCGACATCGGCGGCGGCACCACCGACATCGCGGTGTTCACCCACGGGGCGATCCGGCATACCGCGGTGATCCCCATCGCCGGCGACCAGGTCACCAACGACATCGCGGTCGCGATGCGCACCCCGAGCCCGAACGCCGAGGAGATCAAGCTGCGCTACGCCTGCGCCCTCTCGCAGCTGGCGCGCGCCGAGGAGACCATCGAGGTCCCGGGCGTCGGCGACCGGCCGTCGCGGCGGCTCGCGCGCCAGACGCTGGCCGAGGTGGTGCAGATGCGCTACGCCGAGCTCTTCGGCCTCGTCGCGCACGAGCTCAAGCACAGCGGCTTCGATGAAGCGATCGCCGCGGGCATCGTGCTCACCGGCGGCAGCGCCAAGATGGAAGGCGCGGTCGAGCTCGCCGAGGAGGTGCTCGGCAAGCCGGTGCGGCTCGGCATGCCGGGCGGCGTGCGCGGCCTGTCCGACGTCATCAGCAACCCGATCCACGCCACCGGCGTCGGCCTGCTGCTGCACGCGCGCGAGCACATGACGCCCGGGCGGCGCGGCGGCGGACTCGCCGGAGCGCGCACGACGCTCGAGCGCATGAGAAATTGGTTTCAAGGCAACTTCTGATTCATTACAATTCTCGAAACCTGAGGAGCACTCACCATGTTCGAACTGATGGACGCTTACACGCAGAGCGCGGTCATCAAGGTGTTGGGTATCGGTGGCGGCGGCGGCAACGCCGTGTCGCACATGGTGCGCAGCGGCATCGACGGCGTTGAGTTCATGTGCATCAACACCGATGCTCAGGCGCTCAAGCACTCCGACGTCAAGACCACCCTGCAGATCGGTTCGGGCATCACCAAGGGCCTCGGCGCCGGCGCCAACCCCGAGGTCGGCCGCCAGGCCGCCATGGAGGACCGCGACCGCATCATCCAGATGATCGAAGGCTGCGACATGTTGTTCCTCACGGCCGGCATGGGCGGCGGCACCGGCACCGGCGCAGCGCCGGTGGTCGCGCAGCTCGCGCGCGAGCTCGGCATCCTCACGGTCGCCGTGGTGACGCGCCCCTTCAACATGGAAGGCGGCAAGCGCGCCGCGGTCGCCGAGCAGGGCATGCAGGAGCTCGCCCGCAGCGTCGACTCCCTCATCACCATCCCCAACCAGAAGCTGCTGACGGTGCTCGGTCCCAAGACCACGCTGCTCGACGCCTTCAAGAGCGTGAACGGCGTGCTGCAGGGCGCGGTGCAGGGCATCGCCGACCTCATCACCCGTCCCGGCCTCATCAACGTCGACTTCGCCGATGTGCGCACCGTCATGGGCGAGACCGGCATGGCGATGATGGGCTCGGGCGTCGGCACCGGTGAGGACCGGGCGCGCGTCGCCGCGCAGATGGCGGTCTCCTCGCCGTTGCTCGAGGACGTCAACCTCGCCGGTGCGCGCGGCATCCTGGTCAACGTCACCGCCGGCATGGACCTCGCCATCGGCGAGTTCGAAGAGGTCGGCAACATCGTCCGCGAGTTCGCCTCCGAGGATGCGACCGTCGTGGTCGGCACCGTCATCGATCCCGAGCTCAGCGGTGAGCTGCGCGTCACGGTGGTCGCCACCGGCCTCGGTCGGGCGCAGGCGGCGGTCGTGCAGCAGCCGGCGGTCGCCCGCGCGGCGACGCCGGCCATCGGTGCGGGTGCGGGTGCCGGTGCGGCGCCGGCGCGTAGCGCCGGTTTCGGCGCGACGCCGGGACTGCGTCCGGCGCTCGGCTCGGGTGGTCTGCGCAGCGCAGCGCTCAAGACCGCTGCGACGGTCGCGACCGGCGACTACTCGCGCTTCGAGGAGCCGGCGATCAACCGGCTCGCGGCGGCGGCCGGTGACGGTCTGCGGCACGACGACTCCGCCGAAGATATCCTCGACATCCCGACCTTCCTGCGCCGTCAGGCCGACTGACGGCGACGGGGCCGCGCGGTCTGAAGGCCGACGGCCCCGTCACTTTCGGGTAACATTCTCCGGTTCGGCGACGGCCGGCGTCCCGCGACCTGCGGGCGCCGTGTCGGCCGGGGGTATCCATGGTCGGTCAGCGCACTCTCAAGAACATCATCCGAGCCTCGGGTGTCGGTCTGCACACCGGCAAGAAGATCCTCATGACGGTGCGCCCCGCGGCGCCCGACACCGGCATCGTGTTCCGTCGCACCGACCTGCCGACGCCGGTCGACATCCCCGCGCGCGCGGAGAATGTCGGCGAGACCATGCTCGGCACCGTGCTCTCCAAGGGCGATGTGAAGGTCTCGACCGTCGAGCACCTGCTGTCGGCGTTCGCCGGTCTCGGCATCGACAACGCCCTGGTCGAGGTCAGCGCCGCCGAGGTGCCGATCATGGACGGCAGCGCGGGTCCGTTCGTGTTCCTGCTGCAATCGGCGGGCATCGAGGAGCAGCGCAGCCCGAAGCGCTTCATCCGCATCCGCAAGACGGTGCGCGTCGAGGACGGCGACAAGTGGGCGCAGTTCGACCCCTTCGACGGCTTCAAGGTGAACTTCGAGATCGAGTTCAACCACCCGATCTTCAAGCGCCGCGCGCAGCGCGCCACGATGGATTTCTCGACCACCTCCTTCCTCAAGGAGATCAGCCGCGCCCGCACCTTCGGCTTCATGCGCGACCTCGAGAGCATGCGTGCGCGCAACCTCGCGCTCGGCGGCAACCTCGACAACGCCATCGTGCTCGACGACTCGAAGGTGCTGAACGAGGGCGGCCTGCGCTACGAGGACGAGTTCGTGAAGCACAAGATCCTCGACGCGATCGGCGATCTGTACCTGCTCGGGTACAGCCTCATCGGCGAGTTCAGCGGCTTCAAGTCGGGCCACGGCCTCAACAACCGTCTGCTGCGCACGCTGCTCGCCGACGGATCGGCCTGGGAGGCGGTGGTGTTCGAGCGCCCCGAGGACGCGCCGATCTCCTACGCGCGCGCGCCCGTGCTCGCCGCGGCGGGCTGAACCCGCACCGACCAACGCTTGAGGCCGGGCGCGGCCTGCTGCGCCGCCGGCCAGTGCTCTGCGATCGCGAACCGCAGCCGCGCCGACCAGGCCGCTGAAGCGGCGTAGACGCTCAATGCCCCATCGCGCTCCACCACTTGGGTGACCTGGGCGGCGAGATCGGCCGGCAGCCGCTCTGCGAGGAACTCGCGCCAGAACACCCCCCGGTCCGTCTGCCGCGCGATGGCCTGCTGTAGAGGCGCAGAACGTCCCAGCAACTCCTTGAAACCCATGGGCTTTTTCACCCGGTTGGACGGATGGGATTTGGTTGCCGCGCGGGATGGGTTGTGTCGAGTGGGGGGTTTGGGCATAGTCGCGCCTCTTGCGCCTCTCGGACGGCTTGCCGCCGGAGGCGCCCGGGAATCTGCCGGGGGGACTATGCCATCTTCCACGACGGCGAGCATCGTGTCGCGCCGGGTGTCGGCGTCGGAGCTGCGGGCGTGAGCCTGTCGCTGCTCTGGCGTCGCGCCTCGGGCGTCGCGCGCATCGACCTTGCGAGCCCGATGGTGCTCGGCGTCGGCGCCTGCGCCGCGTTGGCATTGCTCGGCGGCGTGTTCATGGCGGGCGTGACGCTCGGTCAGCGCGCGCAGTTCGGCGACGGCAGCCCCGCTGCGCTTGCGCGTTCCGCGCTCGTCCAGAGGCAGGAACTCACCGAACTTCGCCGTCAGCTGCAGGAGCGCGTCGATGTGCTCGCCGCGCGCATCGGCCAGGTCAACGCGCATGTGGTCCGTCTCGATGCGCTCGGCAGACGCGTCGCCGAGCTCGCCGATCTCGACTCGCGCGAGTTCGACTTCGGCATCTCGCCCGGCAGCGGTGGCCCCGAGTCCGAGGGCCTTCCGGCGCAGGCGCCCGACATCTCGCGTCTCATCGACGATGTCGAGGGCCGTCTGGCGCAGCGTGATTCGCAGCTGAACGCGATCGAGTCCATCCTGCTGCAGCGCGAACTGCGCGCGCAGATCCTGCCGGAAGGGCGCCCCGTCGAGCGCGGCTTCCTGTCGTCAGGTTTCGGTTACCGCCAGGACCCCTTCACCGGCGTCTCGACGCTGCATCGCGGCGTCGACTTCGCGGGCAACCACGGCGATCCGGTGGTCGCCGTCGGTGCGGGTGTGGTGACCTTCTCCGGCGTCAAGGACGGCTACGGCTGGGTGGTCGACGTCACCCACGGCGATGGTTACGTCACCCGTTACGGCCACAACCGCAAGAACCTCGTGAAGGTCGGTGACACGGTCACCCGCGGCCAACGCATCGCCGAGATGGGTTCCACGGGCCGGTCCACGGGCCCGCACGTGCACTTCGAGGTGCTGCGCGGCGGTCGCCCGGTCAACCCGCTGTCGTACATCGACGGCTGAGGTGGATCGACGGCTGAGGTGGACCGGCGGCTGTGGCCGTCCCCACCCGCGCTGCGGTGTCGGCACCGGCCCTGTCCGGCCGGGGCCTGACGGCCGCCGCCTTGCAATCCTGCGCGGCACCCCCATCTCCCCGTAGAATATCGGCCCTTTCCGCAAGGTCTCCCCCCGCGTGCTCAACCTTCTCACCAGGCTGTTCGGCAGCCGCAACGATCGACTGGTCAAGGCCTCGTTCCGCGAGGTCAAGTCGGCCGCCGCCTTCGAGTCCGGGCTCAAGGCGCTCTCCGACGAAGCCCTCGGCGCCAAGTCCGCCGAGTTCCGCGCACGGCTCGCGGCCGGTGAGACGCTCGATGCCCTCATGCCCGAGGCGTTCGCGGTGGTGCGCGAGGCCGCGCGCCGCACCCTCGGCATGCGCCACTTCGACGTCCAGCTCATCGGCGGTGCCGCGCTGCACCGCGGCCGCATCGCCGAGATGCGCACCGGCGAGGGCAAGACGCTCATGGCGACGCTGCCCGCCTACCTCAACGCCCTCACCGGCGAGGGTGTGCACGTCGTCACCGTCAACGAATACCTCGCGCAGCGCGACGCCGACTGGATGGGCCCGGTCTACCGCTTCCTCGGTCTGACCGTCGGCGTGATCCGCAACGGCCAGTCCTCCGACGAGAAGCGGGCCGCCTACGCCTGCGACATCACCTACGGCACCAACAACGAGTTCGGCTTCGACTACCTGCGCGACAACCTCGCCTTCCGGCTCGAGGACCGCGTGCAGCGCGCGCTGTCGTTCGCCATCGTCGACGAGGTCGACTCGATCCTCATCGACGAGGCGCGCACGCCGCTCATCATCTCGGGTCCCGCCGAGGAGAGCACCGACACCTACGTCGCGATCAACCGGCTGGTGCCGCGCCTCAGCCGTGCCGAGGGTCCGGCGCCGAAGGCCGACGAGCCCGAGCCGGACGGCGACTTCATGGTCGACGAGAAGCAGCGCCAGGTGCATCTCACCGAGGCCGGTCATGAGCGCGTCGAGGAGCTGATGATCAAGGGCGGGCTGCTGCGCGAGGGCGAGAGCCTCTACGACCCGTCGAACATCCGCCTGATGCACCACCTCAACGCCGCGCTGCGCGCGCACTCGCTGTACCGCCGCGACGTCGAGTACATCGTGCGCAACGGCGAGGTGGTGATCGTCGACGAGTTCACCGGACGCACCATGCCGGGCCGTCGCTGGTCCGAGGGCCTGCACCAGGCCGTCGAGGCCAAGGAAGGCGTGCGGGTCCGCGAAGAGAACCAGACCATCGCGTCCATCACCTTCCAGAACTACTTCCGCCTTTACAAGAAGCTCTCCGGCATGACCGGCACCGCCGACACCGAGGCGCCGGAGTTCATGCAGATCTACGGCCTCGAGGTGATGGTCATCCCGACCCACAAGCCGATGGTGCGCAAGGACCTGCCGGACCTCGTCTATCTGACGCAGGAGGACAAGTTCAAGGCGGTCATCGACGACATCCGCGACTGCGTCGAGCGCAAGCAGCCGGTGCTGGTCGGCACCGCGTCGATCGAGAGCTCCGAGCTCATCTCGGGCATCCTGCAGAAGGAAGGCGTCGCCCACGAGGTGCTGAACGCCAAGCAGCACGAGCGCGAGGCGCATGTCATCGCGCAGGCCGGCCGGCCGGGCGCGGTCACCATCGCCACCAACATGGCCGGCCGCGGCACCGACATCGTGCTCGGCGGCAACCTCGAGGCGGAGCTCGCCGCGCTGCCCCCCGAGACCGACGACGCGGCGCGCGAGGCCGTGCGCGCCGCCTGGCGCGAGCGGCATGACGCCGTGGTCGCCGCCGGCGGCCTGCACATCGTCGGCACCGAGCGCCACGAGTCCCGCCGCATCGACAACCAGCTGCGCGGCCGCTCCGGCCGTCAGGGCGACCCGGGCTCCACGCGCTTCCATCTGTCGATGGAAGACAACCTGATGCGCATCTTCGGCGACCCGAACTTCACCAAGCGTCTGCTGTCGGCCGCCGGCATGCGCGAAGGCGAGGTCATCGAGAGCCGCATGCTCACGCGCCGCATCGAGACCGCGCAGCGCAAGGTCGAGGCCCACAACTTCGACATCCGTAAGCAGCTGCTGCTGTTCGACGACGTCGCCAACGACCAGCGCAAGGTCATCTACCAGCAGCGCACCGAGATCATGGGCGCTACGGACCTCGGCGCCGCGGTGCGCGGCATCCAGGCCGATGTCGTCGGCCGGATGCTCGACGAGCACCTGCCGCGCAACGTCCCGCACGAGGACTGGGACCTCGAGGGTCTCGCCGACGGTCTGCGCAAGGACTTCCTCGTCGATCTCGACCCGCGCGCATGGCTCGCCACCGAGCCGGAGCTCGCCGAGCAGACGCTGCGCGAACGCGTGCTCGATGCCGTGGCGCAGGCCTACGAGGCCAAGACCGCGCGCTTCGGGCCCGAGCTCGCGCAGCACCTCGAGAAGGACATCATGCTGCGCACGCTCGACCAGCACTGGCGCGAGCACCTCGCGGCGATGGACTACCTGCGGCAGGGCATCCACCTGCGCAGCTACGCGCAGAAGGACTACCGCTACGAGTACAAGCGCGAGGCCTACGAGCTGTTCGGCGCGATGCTCGAACGCGTCAAGTTCGACACCGCCTCGGTGCTCGCGCGCATCGAGGTGCGCAGCGAGGCCGACCTGCAACGCGAGGAGGAGGAGCGCCAGCGGCGCCTGCTCGCGGCGCTGCAGGCGCAGCACGCGGAGGCGCAGTCGGCGCTCACGGCCGCGGCGCCGGCGGAGGCTGCGGCCGGCGGTGCGCCCGGCGGCGTGGCAGGCGCAGCGGCCGGCAGCATCGCCGGTGCGGCGGCGGGCGCGATGCCCGGTCTCGGCGGGCTCGGCGACGAGACCGCGGCGTCCGGCCCCGATGCGCCGTTCGTGCGCGGCGACCGCAAGGTCGGCCGCAACGAGGCCTGCCCCTGCGGCTCGGGCAAGAAGTACAAGCAGTGCCACGGGCAGCTCGAATGACGAGCGCTGCGGCATCGCCGTCGCCCGTCGCGTCGGCGCTGCCGGTCGTGCCCGTGGTGGCCGCCGCGTTGATCGACGTCAGCGGCGCTGTGCTGATCGCCGAGCGTCCCGCCGGCAAGCCGCTCGCCGGGCGCTGGGAGTTCCCCGGCGGCAAGATCGCCGCGGGTGAGTCCGATCTCGAGGCGCTGGCGCGCGAGCTGCGCGAAGAGCTCGGCGTCGACCTCGCGCACGACGCGCGGACGCCGCGGCATCTCATCACGCTGCGCCACGACTACCCCGACCGCTGCATCGAGCTGCGCTGCTACGAGGTGCGCGGTTTCACCGGCGCCGTGCAGCCCCTCGACGGGCAGCGTCTGAAGTGGGTCGCGCCGGCGGCGCTCGACGCCGAGGACATCCTCGAGGCCGACCGACCGTTCATCGAAGCGTTGCAGCGGGAGACCTCCCCGCAGCGCGCGGCCGCTGCAGGCTAGGCCCATGGACCGCGACGCGCAGGGCCCCGTCCGCTACGACGTCGTCGACCCGCGCACCGGCGCGGTCGACCACCGTTTCGATGCGCCCTCGGGTCCCGAACTCGCCGCGACGCTCGCGCGGCTGCGCGCCGCACAGCCGGCCTGGGCCGCGGCGCCGCTCGCCCACCGCATCGAGGTGCTCGCGCGCTGGCGTGCGGAGTGGATCCGGCGCCAGACGGACATCGTCGACGCGCTCACGCGGGACACCGGACGGCATCTCATCTCGCGCATCGAGGTGATGGGCCTGCCGCCGACCATCGACCGCTGGAGCCGGCTCGCGCCGACGCTGGCGCAGGAGGAGGACGTCCGCTCCGCTGCGCTGCCGCACATCTCCTACCGCTCGCAGTACGTGCCGTACCCGCTCGTCGGCGTCATCAGTCCGTGGAACTTCCCGGTGTCGCTGTGCTTCATCGACGCCATCCCGGCGCTGCTCGCCGGCTGCGCGGTGTTCGTCAAGCCGAGCGAGGTGACGCCGCGGTTCGCCGTCCCCGCGATGCAGAGCATCGCCGCGGTGCCGGAGCTCGCCGCCGTGCTCCATGTGCAGCCGGGCGGGCGCGAGACCGGCGAGCGTCTCGTCGAGGCCGTCGATGCCGTGTGCTTCACGGGTAGCGTCGCCACAGGACGCAAGGTCGCCGAGGCCGCGGCGCGGCATTTCGTGCCGGCGTTCCTCGAGTTGGGCGGCAAGGACCCGCTCATCATCACCGCGAGCGCCGACCTCGAACGCGCCACCGATGTCGCGCTGCGCGCCACCTGCCTCGCCACCGGACAGGCCTGCCAGAGCCTCGAGCGCGTGTACGTGGACCGGCGCATCTTCACGCCCTTCATCGAGCGTCTGGTCGAGAAGGCGCGTACGGTCGACATCAATTGGCCGGACATCCATGCCGGCACCATCGGACCCTTCATCTTCGGCAAGCAGGCCGACATCGTCGCCGCGCAGCTCGCCGACGCGCGTGCCAAGGGCGCGCGGGTGCTCTGCGGCGGCGAGATCCTCGACCACGGCGGCAAGTGGCTGCGTCCGACCGTGCTGGTCGACGTCGACCACAGCATGACGGTGATGACCGAGGAGACCTTCGGCCCCGTGATCCCGGTGATGCCCTACGACACCGTCGATGAGGCGGTCGCGCTCGCCAACGACGGCGTGTACGGGTTGTCGGCGGGCGTGATCGCCGGCACGCTCGAGGAGGCGGAGGCCATCGGCCGGCGGCTCGATGCGGGCGGCATCAGCCTCAACGACGGCTCGCTGACCGCCATGTGTCATGAGGCCGAGAAGCATTCATTCAAGCTGTCGGGCCTCGGCGGTTCGCGCATGGGGCCCGCGGGCTACACGCGGTTCTTCCGCCGCAAGGCCATCATCCGCCAGCACGGCGCCCCCGCCACGATCGACAGCGTCAAAGAATCACTCGCCAGGAGCTGAAGCATGAGCACGCAGGACATGGGTCTGCCCGACATCAAGATCGACACCACCTCCCTCTGCCGCGAGGAGGTCTACACCGACCGTCGCGCCGGCACGCTGCGCCGCATGGTGCCGGTGCTCGCCGACGGTTCGCCCGACGCGTCGCGCCCCATCCTCTGGCTCGGCCAGACGCAGCTCATGACCCCGGGCGGCGTGCTGCCGCTCGGCTTCGAGATCGACGCCAAGGACCTCGCCGAGGCGGTCGAGAAGTTCCCCGGCGCGGTGAAACAGGCGCTCGAGGATGCGATCAACGAGGCGCAGGAGATGCGCCGCGAGGCCGCCTCGCGCATCGTGGTACCGGATGCCGGCGGCATGCCGAGCCCCGGCAAGATCAAGTTCCCCTGACGGTTGACCCCACCCGAGGCCTCCGATACGGTCATCACATGCTGCGCCGTCTCCGCCACCGGGTCGTACGCTGCCCGCGCGTCATCGCCGCGCTGGCGGTCATGGCGTGCGCCGCGCCCGCGGTCGCGGGACCGCTCGCGTATTGCCTGAACAGCGGCGATTCGCCACGCGTCGTCCCGGCCGCCGACCATTGCGAGTCGATGGCCGAGACTGCGGTGGACGCCGGGTCTGTCGCGGAGGCGCCGGCGACGACGGCGGTCCCGGCGCACCTGGCTGCGGTCGATGAGGCGGTCGGTACCGGAGCAGGGGCCGTCGTGGTGCCGCCGGTCGTCCAGACCGCCTTGATCTTCATGCATGCCGGCGGCTTGCTGCCGACGCTGCCCGATCTGCTGCCGTCACGCGACGATGCGTACGGGGGCGCTGCGCCCGAGCGCTCCTCGATGCGCAGTCTCGCCGGCGCTGTCGTCGGCCGTTCCATCCGTCTGCGGGTCTAGCCCGTCCTCGCTGTCGATGTCGAATGCCGGTCCCGCAGAGGGGCCGCGTCCGAGTTGTCATGTCCGAGGTCCGCCATGTCCCGTCCGTTCCGCTCCGCCCCGATGTCCGCCGTGCCGACGCTGCGCGTCGTCATCGCATCCCTGTCGCTACTCCTGTCCGCAGCGCTCATCGCGCACGAGGGGCATGACCACGACGCCGAGGCGGGATCGGCGGCGCCCGCCGCGGCGACGATGCTGGATGGCGGGGTCCCAGGGCGCACAGTGGTGGAGCTCACCTCCGAACTCTACGAGGCCGTCGTGGAGTCCCACGGCGACCACATCGACATCTGGCTCGACCGTTACGACAGCAACGAGCCCGTGACCGGCGCCCGAGTGGGCGTGACGCTGGGCGATGCTGCGGAGGTCGTCGCCGCGGAGGAGTCGCCCGGTCAGTACATGGCATCCATCAAACCTTTGGCGCCGGGTGCCGCGGCGGCCTTGACGCTCTCGATCAAGGCCCCGGCCGGCGAGGATCTCCTCGGCGGTACGCTCGCGGATGCGACGCCGCCCCCCGAGCCGCTCACCGCACGTCTGGGGAGCCTGCTCGCGGAAGGATGGCGTTGGCTGCTCGCGGCGCTGGTCACGGTCGGCGCAGCGGTCGTGCTGCTGCGCCGCCGGATGCGCGGTCGCGACCGTCTCCTGGCGTCGTTCGTCGTCGTCACGATGTGCGGTGCGACGCTCGCAGCATGGCCCGTGCCCGCCGGCGCGCATGAGGGTCACGACCACGCCGACGAGCCCGCGGCGCCGTTGCCTGCAGCCGCCGCCGGCGGCCGTCCCGCGCGCCTCGCCGACGGCAGCGTGTTCGTGCCCAAACCGACGCAACGGCTGCTCGAACTGCGCACCGTCCGGGTCGAGGAGAGCGATGCGCCGCGGTCGCTGCGGCTCAGCGGTGAACTGGTCGGCGATCCGCTTGCGAGCGCGGTCGTCCAGACCCTGCAGGGCGGCCGGGTCGCAGGCGAGGGCGGCTCGTGGCCGGTGCTCGGCGCCCGGGTGCGTCGCGGTCAGGTGTTGCTGCGTCTCACGCCGAGCGGCTCGGGCAGCGAGCGTGCGTCCAGCGCCGCCGAGGCCGCGCGCGTCGAGGCCGAGCTCACGCAGGCACGGGCGGACCTCGCGCGGCTCGAGGGCCTCGCAGGTGTGGTGTCGCGCGCCGAGGTCGAGACGCAGCGGAGCCGGGTCGCGAGCCTCGTCGCGCAGCGCACGGCCTTGCGGACATCGCTGTCGACGGGCGGCGAGCATCTCGTCGCGCCCATCGACGGCGTGATCGCCTCGATCGATGCGCGTCCCGGCATGGTGGTGTCGCCGGGCGAGACCCTGCTGACGATCATCGATCCGGCGCGCATGTCCGTGGAGGCGCTCGCCTTCGAGCCGGTCGCCGCGGGCGGCATCCTGCGCGCGAGCGTCGCCCTGCGCGACGGCCCCGCGCTCGAGGCGCGACTCGCGGGGGTCGGTGCGCAGACCCGCGGCGGTGCCGTGCCGGTGCGGCTCGATCTGGTGTCCGTCGCCCCCGGCCTGGTCGCAGGCCAGCCGGTGACGGTCTTCCTCGAGCGCGCGTTGTCGGCGCGCGGTCTTCTGCTGCCGAGCGCCGCCGTCATCCGTGCGCCCAACGGCGAGCGCATCGTGTTCGAGAAGGTCGCCGCCGAGCGCTTCGTGCCGCGAGCGGTGCGCATCGAACAGGTGTCGGCCGATCGCGTGGTCGTGCTCGCGGGCATCGCGCCGCAGGCGCGCATCGTGGTGCGCGGCGCGCACCTCGTCGGCCAGATCCGCTGACGGCCGGCCATGTTCAACCAGATCATCCACGGCAGCCTGCGCCACCGCGTGGCCGTGCTCGCGGCCTCGCTGCTCCTCATCGGTCTCGGCACCTGGGTGGTGCCGCAGCTGGACGTGGACGTGCTGCCCGACCTCAACCGTCCGACCGTCAGCGTCCAGATCGAATCGCACGGGCTGGCGGCCGAGGAGGTCGAACAGCTCGTCACCGTGCCCATCGAGGCGGCGATGCAAGGCCTGCCCGGCGTCACGCGCGTGCGCTCGACCTCGAGCCTCGGCCTGTCGTTCCTTTATGTGGAGTTCGGGTGGGATGCCGATATCCACCGCGCGCGGCAGCTGGTCGCTGAACGTCTCGCGACCGCCGAGGCGGCCTTGCCCGAGAGCATCCGGCCGAGCATCGGCCCGATCTCCTCGATCATGGGCGAGATCATGCTGGTCGCGCTCGCCGGCGAAGCGGCCGATCCGATGGTGCTGCGCGAGACCGCGGACTTCGTCATCCGGCCGCGTCTGCTCGCGGTCCCCGGGGTCTCGCAGGTGATCCCGATCGGCGGTCTGGTGCGTGAATACCGCGTCACGCCGTCGCCGGCCCGCATGCGCCAGCTCGGCGTCACCCTCGATGACGTCGAGCGGGCGGTGCGCGGGTTCTCGGCGAACGCGGGCGGCGGCTTCATCGACGACCGCGCCCAGGAGTTCGTGATCCGCACCCTCGGCCGCGAGCGCGATCCCGCCGCGCTCGGCGGACTCGTCGTTGCGGTCCGCGACGGCGCGCCGGTGCTGCTGTCGGCGGTGGCGGATGTCGGCTTCGGCGCGCGGCCGCGGCGCGGCAGCGCCGGCTACGGCGGTGAACCGGCCGTCATACTCGGCATCCAGAAGCAGCCCGGTGTCGACACGCTCAGGCTCACCCGCGACCTCGAGCGGACGTTGGCGTCGGTCCGCGCCACGCTGCCGGCCGGTATCACCCGGCTCGAGGTGCAGTTCCGTCAGGCGACGTTCATCGAGAACTCGATCGGCAACGTACGCACCGTGCTGCTCGAGGCGCTGGTGATCGTCGGCATCGTACTGTTCCTGTTCCTGATGGACGTGCGCACCACGATGATCTCGCTGGTGGCGATCCCGATGTCGGTGTTCGTGACCGCCATCGTGTTCTGGATGGCGGGGCTCTCCATCAACACCATGACCTTGGGCGGTCTCGCGATCGCGATCGGCGAACTGGTCGACGACGCCGTGGTGGGTGTCGAGAACATCCTGCGGCGGATGCGCGAGAACCGCGCCGCGGAGCGGCCACGACCGACGCTGCAGGTGGTGGCCGACGCGAGCATCGAGGTGCGCTCGGGCATCTTCTACGCGACGCTCATCATCGTGCTGGTGTTCGTGCCGCTGTTCGCGCTCAGCGGCATCGAGGGGCAGCTGTTCGCGCCGCTCGGCGTCGCGTACATCGTCTCCATCCTCGCGAGCCTGCTGGTCTCGGTGACCCTGACGCCGGTGCTCTGCCACTACCTGCTGCCGTCGCTCCAGACCCTGGAGCGCCCCGAGCCGCGGTTGGTGCGTGCGCTCAAGGAAAGCTATTCGCGGCTGCTCGATGCCGCGCTGCCGCGCGGACGGTTGGTCCTCGTCGTGGCGGCGGCCGCGGTGCTGCTCGGCGCGATCGGCGTCTGGCGGTTGCCGAAGGCCTTCCTGCCGCCGTTCAACGAAGGGTCGTTGGTGGTATCGCTCGCCTTCAACCCCGGCATCGCGCTGTCCGAGTCGGAGCGGCTGGGGGCGGTCGCCGAGCGGCTGCTGAAGGACATCCCGGAGGTGGTCTCGGTGAGTCGCCGCACCGGCCGTGCGGAGCTCGATGAGCATGCCGAGGGCGTGCACATGAGCGAGCTCGACGTGAACCTGCGCGCGGGCGAGCGCGGGCGTGCGGCGGTCGTCGACGAGGTGCGCAGCCGTCTCGCCCAGCTGCCGGGATCCGTATCGATCGGCCAGCCGATCAGCCACCGCCTCGACCATCTGCTGTCGGGCGTGCAGGCGGCGCTCGTGGTCAAGATCTCGGGCGACGACCTCGACACCTTGCGCACGCTCGGCGCGCAGGTCGAGCAGTCGCTCATCGGCGTGCCGGGTCTGGTCGATCTCCGGCTCGAGAAGCAGGTGCGCGTGCCGGAGATCCATGTGCGCGTCGACGAGGACGCCGCGCGCTTCCACGGCGTGACGCCGGCGGAGATATCGCGTCAGGTGGAGATGCTGGCGGGCGGCGAGCGGGTCGCGGAGGTGATCGACGGACCGCGGCGGTATGCGGTGTCGTTGCAGCTGGCGGACAGCGCGCGCACGCGAGCCGGGCTCGCGGAGGTGCTGGTGGACACGCCGCGCGGCGCGGTGCCGCTCGCGTCGCTCGCGGACGTCGAGGAGTCGGACGGCCCCAACCAGATCCAGCGCGAGGACGGCCGCCGTCGCATCGTCGTCTCGGGCAACATGGAGGACGCAGGCGCCGACCGGGTCGTCGCCGAGATGCAGCGCCGGCTCGCCGAGCTGCCGCTGCCGACCGGCTATTCGCTCGAGATCGAGGGGCAGTTCCGCGCGCAGCAGCAGGCTTCGCGCACCATCGCGCTGCTGTCGGTGGTGTCCCTCGCGCTCATCTTCCTGGTGCTGTGGTCGCGGTACCGGTCGGGCGCGCTCGCCCTCATCATCATGGGCAACGTACCGCTCGCCCTCGTCGGCTCGGTCGCGGCGCTCGTCCTCGCGGGTCTCGACCTCTCGATCGCGGCGATGGTCGGCTTCATCACGCTCGCGGGCATCACGGCCCGCAACGGCATCCTCAAGGTGAGCCACACGCTCAACCTCGTGCTGCGCGAGGGCCAGCCCTTCGACCGCGCGACGATCCGCCGCGCCTGTCTCGAGCGCATGACGCCGGTGCTGATGACCGCCGTGTCGGCGGCCATCGCGCTGCTGCCGCTCATGATCGGCGGCGACCAGCCGGGCAAGGAGATCCTGCATCCGGTGGCGGTGACCATCTTCGGCGGCCTCATCACTGCGACGCTGCTCGACGCGGTGGTGACGCCTGTCCTGATCGAGCGATATGGTGCGGCCGCGCTTGCGCGGCTGCGTGATGATCCACGAAATGCGGGTGCTCCCGCGGAGGCTTACTGATGCGTACCCCTGGCTTCACCGCTCTCGCCCATGCCGCTCTGGCGATGCTCATGCTCTCGTCCGCGCCGGCATCCGCCAAGCAATGGGATATGGTCGCCGGCAGCTACCACACCCATCTCATCTTCCACGGCGACCGCTTCGAGCTGCACCTGCACGACAAGGCGACCCACGGCATCGTCGACACCTCGAGCGGCCGCTATACGGCGACGCTGCTCGCGGGCGGCAAGACGACCACGCTGCCGCTCACGGCCTCGAAGTCGGGGATCCTGACCGGACGGCCGGTGCCGAGCGGCGACTGGGTGCTGTTGTTCCGTGTCGAGGCGCCGGGACGGACCCCCGTGCAGGTCCGGTATTCGTCGAAGATGAAGCCCGGGACCCAGCCGGCGGACACCAAGGCAGCTGAGACCCAGCCGGCGGCGAAGGAGAAGGCCAAGGGCCACGACGGCCATGCGCACCACGATGGGCATTGAGGTCATCGGCGGTCGGCGGGCGCTGATCGTCGCGTCCGTCGCGATGTGCGCTGTCGGTCTGCCGTCGGCCGCGCGTGCCGCGGAGCCCCCGACCGTGCTCACAGTGGAGCAGGCGCTCGCCCGCGCTTCGGCGAGCGGTCCCGCAGCGCAGCTCGCGCAGAGCGGGCGCGAGGTCGCCGCTGCGAGGGCGCAGCAGGCGCGCGCATGGGAGAACCCTACGCTGTCGGTGGAGGTGGAGAACGTGCTCGGCCGCGGACCGTACCGTGACTTCGATGCGGCCGAGACCACCGTGTCCCTATCGCAGCCCTTGCCCCTCGGCGGCGGCCGCAGCGCGCGGCTGCGCGCGGCGCGTTCGGACGAGACGGCCGCCGAGGCCGGCGTCGCGCTCGCGGCGCTCGAGATGCGCCGTGATCTCACCGTCGCCTACGCCGAAGCGGTGGCGGCCGACCGGCTCGCCGGGATCGCCCGCGAGCGCGCCGCCCTCGGCGCCGGCACGCGTGACGCGGTCGCGAAGCGGCACGCGGCGGGCCTCGAGTCCGACCTGCAGCGCGCCCGCGTCGAGGTCGAGACCGCGGCGATGCAGGCCGAGGCGCGGCGGGCCGCGGCGGCCGCGCTGGCGCACCGTCGCGCGCTCGCCGCGCACTGGCGCGAGGAGACCGTCACCGCGCCGCTCGACGAGTCCTGGTTCGATGCGGCCCCTCGGCCGGTCGGGCCGGTCGATGTGTCCGCCGCCGACGTGGTGTCCGTGGACGTGCACCCGCTGCTCCGCGTCATGCGCGCCCGCATCGAACAGGCGAAGGCCTTGCTGGAGTCGGCGCGCGGCGCACGCTACGGCGGCCTCGAGGCGACGGCCGGGACGCGCCGCTACAAGGACTCGCCTGACGGCGACCGTGCGTGGGTGCTCGGGCTCGCGATGCCGCTGCCGCTCTGGGACCGCAACGAGGCCGGCATCGCCGAGGCGCGGGCCGCGCTGCGGGCTGCCGAGCTCGACGCGGAGCGCGCGACGCGCGACATCGCGTCGGGGCGCGAGTCGGCCCGCGCCGACCTCGATGCGGCGCGTCTCGAAGTGGAGGCGCTGGAAGCGAGCGGGGTACCGTCGGCGGCTGCGGCCGCGCAGTTGTCCGCCCAGGGCTACGAGGCGGGACGGTTGTCGCTGCTCGAGCGCCTCGACGCCGAGCGGGCCTGGGTGCAGTCGCGCGAGCAGTTGGTGTCCGCGCGGCTGCGGTTGCGCGCCGCCGAGGCGCGGCTCGCGGCCTATCAGGCGTCGAGCACCGAGCGGTAGACCTCGGCGAACTCCGCCGGGCTCTTCACGCAGACGCTGAGGTCCTTCAGCAGTCCGTCGTGCAGGTCGTAGATCCAGCCGTGGATCTCGAGCGCCTTGCCGCGGTCCCAGGCGCTCTGCACCACGGTGGTCTCGCCGACGCTCAGCACCTGCTCCATCACATTGAGCTCGCACAGTCGCCGCAGCCGCGAGGCCTCATCGGGCAGCGCGTCGAGCCGCTCGCGGTGCTTCTTCATCACGTCCTGCACATGGCGCAGCCAGTTGTCGATGAGCCCCAGCCGACTGTTGCGCAGCGCCGCCTGCACGCCGCCGCAGCCGTAGTGGCCACAGACGATGACATGCTCGACATCGAGCACATCCACGGCGTACTGCAGCACCGAGAGGCAGTTGAGGTCGGTGTGCACGACGACATTCGCCACGTTGCGGTGCACGAAGAGCTCGCCCGGCAGCAGCCCCACGATCTCGTTGGCGGGCACGCGGCTGTCGGCGCAACCGATCCAGAGGTAGTCCGGCGACTGCTGCGCGACCAGGGTCTCGAAGAAACCCGGATCGCGCGCCTTGACCTCGTCGGCCCAGACGCGGTTGCGGTCGAAGAGCGGCCGCAGGCTCCTCATCGGGCGGCCTCTGCGGAACCGGCGACCGGGGCGGGCGGCTCCGGACGGAGCTCGCGCACGAAGAAATCGCTGATCGTCCGGTAGCCGTGCAGGCCTGTGGACGGGAAGCGCAGCAGCGCGTGCTTGCTGCCGGGGTAGGGCATCACCTCGAAGGGCTTGCCGAGGTCCTGCAGTCGCTTGAAGAGCGCGGTGCTGTGCGTGAAGAGCACGTTGTCGTCGGCCATGCCGTGCATCACGAGGAGCGGACCTTTGAGCGCTGCCGCGTGGGTCATGACATTGCCGTCGCGGTAGCCCTCGGGGTTGCTCTCGGGGGATCCCGCCTCGGGCACGCCCATGTAGCGTTCGGTGTAATGGGTGTCGTAGAGGCGCCAGTCCGTGACCGGTGCACCCGATACGCCGGCCGCGAAGAACTCCGGTGCGCGCACCATGGCCATCAGCGCCATGTAGCCGCCGTAACTCCAGCCCCACACGCCGATGCGGGCCGGGTCGACGAAGGGCAGGCTGCGCAGGTACTCGACGCCCTTCACCTGGTCCTCGATCTCGATGCTGCCCATACGGTGGTAGAGCGCCGTTTCGAAGGCGCGGCCGCGGTTGCCGGAGCCGCGGTTGTCGAGCATGAACACCACGAAGCCCTGCTGCGCGAGGTATTGGCGGTAGTAGCCGCCCCAAGCGCGCTGCACGCGCTGCACGCCCGGGCCACCGTAGACCTCGACGATCACCGGGTAGCGCTTGGCAGGATCGAAGCCGAGCGGCTTCAGCATCGTCCAGTGCATCGTCTGACCGTCGGCGGCGCGCAGCGTGCCGAACTCGGGCGAGCGGTGCGCGGCGAGGTAGGGCCGATACGGATGACCGTCGTCGAGCCTGTTCGCGACCAACACGCTCGGGGCCTTGCCGGTCGTGTGGCGCAGGGTCAGCGAGGGCGGCGAGTCGGGCGTCGAGAAGGTGTCGAGCCAACGCTGCGCATCGGCGGCCATCGACACCGAGTGCCAGCCCGCGCCGTCGGTGAGGCGGCGGATGCCGGCCTCGATGCCCGCATCGCCGGTCTTGCCGCCGGCGGTGCCGGCGAGCGGTGCCGTGTAGAGATGCCGCTCGATGGGCGTGTCGCGGTTGGCGGTGAAATAGACGAGCCCGCGCGTTTCATCGACGCCCTCGATGGCGCGCTCGCGCGAATCACCGACCACCATCCACTCGCCCGCGGTGATCGGCCGCAGCAGCTTGCCCTCGAGATCGTAGAGATAGAGGTGCTTGTAGCCGCTGCGGTAGGACGCCCAGATGAAGGCGGGCTGGCGCGCGAGGAAGGTGAGCTCGTCGTGCAGCTCCACCCAGGTGTCGCTGCGCTCCTCGAGCAGCTGCCGCGCCGCGCCGGTGGCCGCGTCGACCTTCAGCAGCGCGAGACGCTTCTGGTCGCGCGTCTGGCGCTGCACGGCGAGTGCGCGCGAATCCGGGAACCACGCCACGCGCGCGAGGTAGCCGTCGCCCGCTGCGGCGGCCGGCAGCTCGCGCAGCGTCGGCGTCGCGGACGGCGCCTTGCCTGCGTCGGCGAGCGTGGCGAGCCAAAGATCGACGCGCGCGTTCGGCCGTCCTGCGGCCGGATAGCGCTGACGGATCACGCGCACGCTCTCGGCGAGGATCTCGAAGCGCTCGACCTCGTCCACGGTGGATTCGTCGACACGCGTGAGCGCGATCATCCGCTCGTCGGGCGACCACCAGTAGCCCGTGTCGCGGTCCATCTCCTCCTGGGCGATGAACTCCGCCATGCCGTAGGACACGAGACCGTCGCCGCCCTGCGTCACCGCGGTCTCGCGGCCACTGGCGACCTCGATGACGTAGAGGTCCTGCTCGCGCACGAAGCTCACATAGCGGCCGCGCGGCGAGAAGCGCGCGTCGGTCTCCGCCGCGGCGGTGCTCGTCAATCGGCGCACCGCCGCGGCGCCGCGCCGGGCCTTGAGGTCGTAAAGGAAGAGGTCGCCCGCGATCGGGATGAGTAGCAGCCGCGAGTCCGGCGAGAACTGGTAATCGACGATGCCGGCGAGCGCGACGGTGCGCTGCCGTTCGCGGCGGGCCTCTTCCTCGGGCGAGAGCTTGCCCTCGTCGGCCACCAGGCTGCGCGAATCGCCCAGCAGCGCATTGCGGCCCGTGGCGATGTCATGCGCCCAAAGGTCGAGCCGGTCCTTGGCCTCGGCGCTGCCCTGCAGGTAGGTGACGAGCTTGCCGTCCGGCGAGAAGCGGGCGCCGCGCAGCGAGGCGCCGGCGAGGTCCGGTCCGCTGAAGAGCCGTTCCAGCGTCAGCCGCTGCGGTGGCGCCGCCGCCGGTGCTGCGGCGACCGCGACCGCAGGTCCGACGAGGAAGGCGGCGAGGGTGGCGAGGGTGGCGAGGGTGGCGAGCGGGTGGCGCGAGCGGTTCGTCATGGGCGTGTCCCGTCCAGTAATATGGGCGTCCTGAACGGCTCGCCCGGCATCGCCGGAGTGTAGAGAGGAACATGCTGCATCGCCACATCCTGCCCACCTGCCTGGGATACGCCCTCATCGCCATGACGCTGACCACATCGACCGCTGCTGCTGCCCCCGTCTACCCGGCCGCCGAACGCGGTACGGTGGTGGACGACTACCACGGCAGCAAGGTCGCCGATCCCTACCGCTGGATGGAGGACCCGGCCGCGCCCGCGACCCGCGAGTTCGTGCGTGCGCAGAACGCGCTCGCCCAGCCCTGGCTCGAAGCGCTGCCGCAGCGCGAGCGCATCAAGCAGCGCCTGACGCAGCTGTGGAACTACGAGCGCGTGGGACTGCCGCGCGTCAAGGGCGGCAAGTATTTCTTCACCCGCAACGACGGCACCCAGAACCAGAGCGTGCTGTATGTCGCCGATGCGCTCG
>CANHFH010000014.1 GCA_947459825.1 Pseudomonadota bacterium
GCGCCGATCGGCGTGCCGTTGATGCTGCCGCCGGTGATCGCCGTGCCGCTGATGGCGCCGCCGGTGATCTGGGCGTTCGCGGTGACGAGGCTGCCTGCGGTGAGCGCACCGACGAAGTTGCCCGCGCCGTCCGCGCCGATGGTGAAGCGCTCGATGTTGGCGGTGCGGAGCACCAGCGGCTGCGCGTTGGTGGTGCCGAGGAACTGCGTGGTCGGGTCGGTGATGGCGTTGCCGCCGAGCGCCCAGAAGCTGCCGGTGATCTCGACGAGGTTGCGGCGACGGACGACGCCGTTGGCGTCGACGGAGAGCAGGTCGTCCGACACGGCGCCGGTACGCAGGCCCTGGAGGCGCAGGGGGTCGGCGTCGGCCGCGGCCGAGACATCGAGGCGGTAGAGCGGGTTGGCGTTGCCCAGGCCGATGCCGACGAAGCCGCCGCTCGAGATGCGCAGGCGTTCGGTGCCGTTGGTGCTGGCGGCGAGGGTATCAAGCGCCGGGAAGAAGAAACCGGTGTTGGTGTCGCCGGCGCGCGCGATCGAGGGTGCGGCGGCGCTGCCCTGCGCGAACAGCGCGGTGCCCGCGAAGGTGGCGGTGTTGCTGAAACTGCTGGTGCCGTTGACGGTGAGCGCGGTGCCGCTCGCGTTGGAGAACGCCGCGCCGCCGCTGAAGGTGGCCAGGCCGCTGAAATCGCTGGTGCCGGACACCGACAGCGTATCGGTGCTGAGGCCATTGCTGACCGTCAACCCGCCGTTCGCGAGGATCTGCCCGGAGAACTGCGCGACACCGTCCGCCGTGAAGCGCGCGACCTCGGCGGCGTTCGTCTTCACGACGAAGTCGGCGTAGTTGCTGGTACCGAGGTACTGCGTGTCGGGGTCGGTGACCGCGTTGCCGCCCAAGAGCCACGTACGGTTGCCGAGCAGGTTGTCGATGCCCACCTGGCGCAGCGCGCCGGTGTTGCTCGCGATGACGAAGCGGTCGAAGCCGGTGGAGGGCGCATTCGCCGCGGCGCCGCCGATGCTGGCGATGGTGACATTCGGCGTGCCCGCGGTGCCGGTGACGGTGAGGCCGCCATTCAGCGTGGTGAGGCCGGTGACGCCGAGGGTGCCGCCGAGGGTGGTGGCGCCCGTCGCGGCGAGCGTCGAGAAGCGGCCGGTGCTCGCCGTGGTGGCGCCGATCGGCGTGCCGTTGATGCTGCCGCCGGTGATGGTGGCGTTCGCGGTGGTGAGGCCACCCGCCGTGAGCGTGCCCGCGAAGTTGCCGGCGCCGTCGGCGGCGATGCGGAAACGCTCGATGTTGGTGGTGCGGAACACCAGATCCTTGGCGTCGATGGTGCCGAGGAAGTCGAGCGAGGGGTCGGTGCCGGAGTTGCCGCGCAGCAGCCAGGAGTTCTGCGCAAGCAGGTTCGTGAGGCTGACCTGGTTGAGCGCGCCGGCGTCGTTGGCGAGCACGACGCGGTCGAAGCCGGTGGGCACGGTGCTGCCCGCCGTACCGCTGAGGCTCGAGAAGGTGACATTCGGCGTGCCGGCGGTGCCGGTGACGGTGAGGCCGCCGTTCAGCGTGGCGAGGCCGGTGACGCCGAGCGTGCCGCCGACGGTGGTGTTGCCGTTGAGCGCCGAGGCGCCGCTCACGGTGATCGTGTTGGCGGTGAGCCCGGCGTTGAAGGTGCCGAGGCCGTTGAAGGTGGCGCTGGTGAAGGTGCTCGCGCCCGTCACGCCGAGCGCGCCGGTGATGGCGGCGTTGCCGGTGATGGCAGCGTTGCCGGTGACGGCGAGCGAGTTCAGCGTGGCGAGGCCGGAGGTGTTGAGCGTGGTGGTGCTGAGACCGCCGCCCACGGTGAGCGGCCCGACGAAGTTGCCCGCGCCCGTGCTGCCGTTGATGGTGAAGCGCGTGACGTTGTTCGTCTTCAGGACGAGATCGACGGCGTTGGTCGTGCCGACGAAGCTGTCGGCATCGGCGTTGGCGTTGCCGCCGAGCGCCCAGAAGCTGCCGACGACATCCGACAGGTTGCGGCGACGGACGACGCCGCTGCCATCGACCGAGAGGATGCTGTCGGTGGTGCTGCCGTTCGGAAGTCCGAGCAGCGTCAGCGGGTTCGTGCCCCCGGTGGGGCTGATCGTCAGGCCGCCCGAGGCGTTGACGGTGAAGACATCGGTGAGGTTGGCACCGTTGCGGCCCTGCAGCAGCAGCAGCGCGCCGGAGTTGCCGTTCGCGCCCTTCACCACGAATGCGGGCGTGTTGCTCGTACTGGTGTTGACCTCGAGGATGCCGGAGGGCGCGGCCGGCTCGGCACCGGCGTTGATGGCGAGGCGGCCGGTCGCGAAGTCGCCGTACAGCAGGTTGTTGCTGGCGCTGTTGGCGATGAAGAGCTTGTTGGAGACGTTGGTGGCACCCGAGCCGGCCTGGTTGCCGAGGAACAGGTTGCCGCCGCCGGTGACGTTGGCGCCGGCGTTCGCGCCGATCGCGATGTTCTGGGACACGCCGGACGCGTTCTGCAGCGCGTTCTGTCCGATGGCGATGTTGCTGTTGCCGGAGAAGGAGTTCTGCAGCGCGTTCTGGCCGATGGCGACATTCGCGATGCCGGAGGTGTTCATCGCCAACGCGCCGCTGCCGACCACGGTGTTGCTCAGCAGCCCGCCGCCGCCGCGTCCGACCCGTACATTGTTGATGAAGGCGTCGCTGGCGGTGGACAGCGTGCCGTTGACCGTGAGATTGCCGCCCATCGTCACCGCACCGGTGTCGCCCGCGATGACCATGCGGACCTTGTTGTCGGTCGCGATGACGAGGTTGCTCGACGACTTGGTGCCGAGGAACTGGCCGGTGGGCGCGAGCCCCATGTCCGCGGCGGTGCTGGTGCTCGTGATGGTGTTGCCATCCGTGCGCCACGCCGCGAGCGTGTCGGTGAGGTTGAGCGCGACGTTCTCGGCCGAGACGACGCGGCCGAAGACATCGAGGGTGACGCGCGGGAGGTTGAGGATGGTGCTGACGACGCCCGTCACCGGGTTGGTGGACTGGCCGAGACCGCCGAAGATGCCGGAAATGGTCGTAGAACCGGCGAGGTCCTGCAGCGGAGATCCGGCGTTCGCGCCACTGCCGAGGATCGTGGCGAGACCGAGCTCGGGGTTGCCGCCGACGCCGTCCGCGTTGGCGACGACGAGCTGGTTGGTGACCCCCGCGATGGAGCGGGAGCCGACCGCGGCGCCCGTGCTGACGAGCAGCCCGGGCTGCGAGGGCGGCAACGAGCCCAGAGACTGCACGAGCGTCGGGACCTGGTCGATCTCGATCCAGCGGGTGTTGCCGACGACCACATTGCCCGAGGCGTCGGTGCGCAGCGCACCCGAAGCTGTCCCCGCGAGACCGTTGATGCGGAGGGTGTTGGTGGTGAGGTTGTCGAAGTTGGCGTCGAGTTCACCGCCCGTCAGGTTGTCCGAAGACAGACCCGAGACGTTCCGCCAGATGTTGTCGATGGGGTCCCATCGATAAAGCGACTGGTTCTCTTGGACATAGCGCATCTCGCCGGCCGAGCGCTCGGCGAGCGGGATCTGGCCGAGGTCCTCTTCCGTCTCGACACGGATGATGGAAGTGTCCGTATAGGCGGTGCTGAGGGCGATGGCGGAATAGGTGGTGACGTAGTCGTCGCCCGCGCGCGTGCCGCCGAGGGCCTGCGTACAGGTGGTGTTGAAGGTGGAATCCGGCCCCGCGAAGACGACCGCGAGGGCGATGGTGCTGCTGGCGGGCGCGCCCTGCTGGCCGCGCACGCAGTAGCCGAGGCGGGAGTTGAAGTCGTCGGTGAGCGGCGCGCCGAAGCCGGTGGCGATGAAGCCGCCGTTGGTGGGGGGCGTCGCGCCGCTGATGAGCACCGGCGGCGGCGGCAGGATGTTGCCCGCGCCGTCGGTGGTCCCCGAGGCCGCCATCACGGTGGCCGCCGTGCGGGCGTTCATCTGGCCCTGGCGGATCTTCTGGAGCTGCGATTCGAGCAGCGAGGGTCCGACCGACTGCGCGAGAGCGGGCGCGGCGAAAGCCCAAACGGAAACGGCGCCGAGCAGGGCTGCCCGACGCAGAGCGCTTCCGTTTGTGCTTTGCGGACCGCGGCTCATGGTGTCGCCGCCGGTGGCCTACGGAGGAAGTAAGTCAGAGTCGTCGTGCCTACCGAGGTGGTCACGGACATCTCGTCAGTACCGAACGTTCGGCTCAAGCGGTTGACCGCTGCAACGCCGTTCGCATCCGAAGTGGATGTACGGGCGAAGATGTCGCCGGTGCCGCCCAAGTCATTGACATACACCCAGGGCGCGAAGCCCTCAGGCGGGCGCGGCAGGAACACCGTGTTCGTCCCATCGAAGAGCCGCTGCCCGGTGCCGGTGCAGGCCACCGACGCCAGCTGGTCGCCGTTGGTATCGTCGGTGCTCTGGGGCATGGCGGTCACCAAGGCCGCTGCGTCGGTCACACTGGTGGCGGCGCAGAGCAGCACTTGGGTGCGGATGACTTGAATGTTCGTCCGCAGCGTGGACTGGGCACGGTCGACCCATTCCGCGGACGCCTGCTCATCCCTCATGCGGCTGAGACCCGCGGTGACGATCCCGAGGATGATCAGGGCCGCCATGAGGTAGCCCATGATGAAGCCGCGCGACCGCCGCGCAGCCGCGCCCCGCTCGGCACGCGGGAGGCGCCGGAGAGCCGGAAACTGCGGTGTGGCGAGGGCGGTGTTCATCGTGGGGGCTCGAAAAACTCCCTGTCCTTCTGGCGGAAGACCCCGCGCCCCGAAACCGGGACGCGGGGTTCCGCAATCAACCAGTCAGGTTATCCGTTAGCCGGGGGGCGGCGTCGGCGCAGCCGCATCGACCACAACCACACGGAAATAGGTGTGGGCTCCTGTGCCCGATCCATAACATCCTTCGCGCCAACCGTTTGTTACAGTCGCAGCGTTCAGAGTGCCGGGCAAAGCCGCGGTGACCACAACACCGTTGACGGTGCTATTGATGCGACGGCAGACCGCCAGCGCGATGTTACCGATCTCGATAATCTGCTCGGTGTTGCCACCACCAACGTTTGACACGGCCACGGGCCCCGGGAAATTAAACGTTGCAGCCGTGCCGGATGCCAAAGCAGTGGCCGGGAAGCGCGGTTCGCCCACGAGGTAGCGCAGGGCCGGATCCCAGAGACCCACGGCCGTAGCGGTGCTCGTGGCCGACAGGGCGATTTGCGTGTTGGCATTTACCGGGTTGACGCCGTCAGCGATGGCGCGGTTGACGGCGCCCTGGATGTCGGTGCCGACCTTCAGGACGTAGGTCGCGTTGACCTTCGCCTGCTCGGAGTCGGCCGAGGTCTGGTTGTCCTGGTTGGCCAGCGAGAACGCCGCCACCACGACCGCGATGATGACCAGTGCGAACAGGATCGCACCTTGGATGAAACCGCCCTGACGGCGGTGCGGCGCGAAGCCACTGTTGCTCTTGTACATCGTCTCTCTCCTGCCCCGAGGGGCGTTATGAATGTTTCCCGGCGTTTGGACTACCTGCGACTCCGGGAGTTCATTATACAGTCCGCGCAGTCCGGACCTTGCCCTATTTATCGTCCGATCAGAGCTTCAACTTGATCTGCGCCTTCTCGCGCCGCTCCAGCAACTCGTCGTTGAACCGGCGCTGTGCGATCAGGCCACGGATCTCTTCCTTGATTTCCTTAGTCTGCGCCGGCTTCTTGCCGGGGCGCACCTGCTCGATGTGCAGGATGAGGAATCCGTCACGGACCCGCACCGCGCGCAGGTAGTCGCCGGCCTTGGCGCTGGCGACCAACTGGCCGAGGCCGTAAGGCGTCTGGGCGAGCGGGATGAAGCCGTCGCCCTCAGCCGGAACCGGCTTGAACTTGGCCTTGGCCTCGGCGTCGTTGGCGGCGATGTTGCGCTCCATCGTGGCCGCGTCGATGTCGTCCTGGGTGAGGTAGTAGTTGAGCTTGTAGGAGGCGTAGTCGGCGTCCTTGACCTGGTCCTTGTAGAACTGGTCGATGTCCTTGTCGGTGACCTCCTGCAACAGCTCCGCGCGGCGGCGCTGTAAATAGAGGTTGGCGAGCACCTCACGCTCCGCAGCGGCCTTGGCGGCCTTGGCGGCATCGGGGTAGAGCTCGCTCGCCGCCTCGGCGGCGAGCAAGCGGGTCACATAGCGGTCGACGGCGACGGCGCGGTCGAGGCCGTTGATGGTGGCCGGAGCGACCTCCTCGGCGGTGATGGTCTTGCCGTTCACCTCGGCGAGCACGCGCAGGCCTTCCTCGGGGCGCACGTCCGCAGGGCGCGTCCCCGCGGCACCTGCCGGGGTGGATGCTGCCGCTGCCGGGGGTTTGCCGCCGAGGCCCGGCAGCTTGCCCTGCGAGTAAAGATACCAACCGCCGCCCACGAGGGCCGCGACCACGAGCGCGACGAGGCCGAGTTTGGCCGGGTTGCGCGAGGGCGCCTCAGAGGTGTCGGTGTCGGGGGTGTCGTTCTGGTCGGTCATTGCTCGAACTCCGCTGTTTGAACATAGCCTTGGATGTCGGCCGAGGCGACAAGTTCGCCGCCGCAATCCTGCAGGCAGAGGGAATCGGCCTCCCAGACCACATTTTTGCTGTAGGACTGGAGGTTGTTGAGGGCGTAGATCCAGATCTCGTAGGCGCCGGGGTTGTCGACGACCACGCGCATCTTCTTGCCGTCCTCGGGGATGAGGACGCGCACGCCCGGCACGAGGCCGGCGATGATGCCGCCGTAGCGGGTGTAGTCCTCGGCGGTGAGCGGCACGCGGCTGAGCTTGACCTTGACGGCTTTGTCGCCGGAGACGGCCTTGGCCTGCGAATAGGCGGCGACCGCACGGCTGATCTGGTTACCGGCGGAGATGGTGCCGATGAGCGCGGTGCCGACGAGCACGATGGCGAGCGGCCGCAGCCGCCCGAGCACATTGAGCGCGATGGTGACCTGGTCCTGGAACGAGCCGGCCATCAGCGGGCCTCCCCTGCCGGTGATGCGCCCGCGGCTGCGGGACCCGCGTCGGCGACCTTGGCCTTGTCGCCCTCGCCGACGATCTTGCCGCGGCGGACGCGCACCATGCCATCCCCTGCGAGTTCGGCGCGCGCGTCGCGGCCGTAGTTGGCGACGATGTCGCGGGTGACCCATTCGGGCACCATCACCTCGAAGGCCTCCCGGCGGCCGTTCATGCGGTAGCGCTCGATCCAGCCGCCGGTCTTGACGGTGTTGGCGGCGACCTTCTGCAGCATGCTCACCTGTTCGGCGAGCGGCGAGGTGAGGTTGAGGTCGGAGGTGAAGCGCTGCAAGGCGAGCTCCTTCTGGCCGCTCGAGCCTTCAGCCTTGGCCTCGTAGTGGCCGGCGAGCGCCGATGAACCGAGGTAGGCGGCGCCCATCAGCGCGGTGATGCCGCCGGCGATGCGGGTCACGCGCTCGGAGGTGGTGTCGACGCGCTGCTGCAACGCGGCGTAGGCGGAGGTGAGCGGATAGCCGTCCTCGACGCCGCCGACATCGAACTCGGCGAGGCCCTGCTCGGCGATGGTCTCGGAGATGATGTCGCGGTCGTTGTAGAGCAGGCGCAGCTGCGTGCCGGTGAAGAGCGCGGCGGCCGAGCGCTCGCCGTGGGTGAGCACATAGGCGCCGGGGCCGCGGTGCGCGGGGTGGCCGGGCAGCGCGGCGGTCAACGGCAGCTTCGGGTCGAGCACGGAGGCCAATATCTTGGAGGGCGCGGCGAAGTAGAGGATGCGCTTCATGACGGGCTCGCGCACGCTCACCGTGTGGACATCCTCGGTGCCGAGGATGTCGCGCGCGACGAGCGCGACCGAAGCCTCGGCGTTCACGCCGGCGAGCGGCAGCGCCCCGGCGATCATGTGGCCGAAGACTTCGTCGAAGCTGTCCTGCGCGAATATCGTGGTCATGACGGGCGGCTCAGGTGCCGGAGGCCTTGGACATCATCATCTTGTTCTGCACATACACCACATACAAGGTGAACATCACCGCGATGCCGGAGTAGACCATCGAGGCGACGAACATCCAGAGGGCGAATTTTTTTGAGGCGGCCATGGCGATGCCGTCGCGGCGGTCGGCGATGCGCTCGAGCACCTCGCCGAGCTCGCGCTGGGTGTTGTGCGAGGCGATCAGCATGGACTCGGAGGAGTTGAGCATGGGGGAGTTCAGCGCCCGCGGGATGGTCTCGCCGGTCTCGACGCGCTGCACGGCGTTCGACCAGAACTCGCGCACATCGCGGTGCTCGGTGCCGGCGGCGGCGGTGGAGGCCGAGGGCAGGAAGGGCACACCGCCGCGCAGCATGGACGAGGCGACCGTGAAGCTGGTGGAGATGGCGCCGTTCTGCAGCGCGGTGCCGAGCGAGGGGATGCGCGCCATGACGGCGTCGGCCTTGTCGCGGATGGAGCGGACATTCGCCGCGTAGCCGTAAACGCCGACCATCACGAACGCGAACAGGACCACCGTGCCGGCGATGAGCAGGTCGTTGACGAGGTAGGCCTGGTCGACGAGCTTCTGGAAGGCCTCGCGTTCGGCCTCCGTCTCGCCCACGCCCTTGCCGGAGCCGGTGAGGGTCGGCAGCAGGCTGAAGCGCAGGCCGATGATGGAGGTGACGGCGAAGCCGATGTCGAGCAGCGTCCAGGACACGGCGCCGAACATGGCCTTGATGCCGTTGCTGGTCTTCTCGTAGTGGCTGGCGGCGGCGTTGAGGGAGTCCTTCATGCGGCCGGTGCGCTCGCCCGCTTCCATGATGGACACGGTGCTGGCGTCGAAGAAGCCGAGCGCGCGCATGGCCTCGGGGAAGGTGCCGCCGGTGCGCAGCACGGTCAGCGCGGGGTTCAGCTGGGCGCGGTTCGCGCCGGTCTCGCCCTCGACCACCATCTCGAGCGCGCGCGCGGCGCTCATGCCGCCTTTGACGTTGTAGTTGATGGCCTGCAGCAGCTGCAGCTTGTAGGCACGGTTGACGCTCGAGAGCCAAGCCGGCTTGGGGCGGACCTGCTTGACCTCGAGCGGCAGCCCGCCGCGCTGGCGGATCTCGCTGATGATGCTGCGCGCATCCGGCGAGGAGAGCAGCGTGGCGTGGCGGTAGAACCCGGGCACATCCTTGTCGGGCTGCGCCATGAGGTTCTCTGGACGGGGCATGAGGTAGACGACGCGGAAGTTGTGCATGGCGGCTCCCCTCAGACCCCGAGCACGCGGCGCGCCGAGATGGCGTCGACGACACCGGCGTCCATCAGCATCTGCACGGACTTGGCGCGGCCTTGGAAGAGCACGCCCTTCATGTCGCGGGCCTTGAAGAAGGCGTTGTTCGACTGCTCCAGCAGGTGCGCGAGCTCGATGCGCAGCTCTTCGTCGTTCGGGAGGTTCAGCACCTCGTAGGCGAGCACGCGGCCGCGATAGCCGAGGCCCTCGCAGACTGTGCAGCCGACGGCCATGCGCAGGCTCGCCTCCGGGCGATACTCGAGGCCGGTGCCTTCAAGGGCCTCGCGGATGGCCTCGCCGTCGGCAGCGGTGGCGCGGCGCGCGCAGTCGCAGAGGCGCTTGCAGAGGCGCTGGTTGAGCAGCGTCTTGAGGGAGTGCGCCAGCACGAACAGCGCTTCGGGCTTGGTGCCCTCGTCGAAGAAACTGACGAAGCGCTCGAAGGTCTGCAGCGCGGTGACGGCGTGAACCGTGGCGAGCACCAAGTGGCCGGACTCGGTGAACTTGAGGGCGGCGCGCGCGGAGTCGCCGTCGCGGATCTCGCCGAAGATGATGATGTCCGGGTCCTGGCGCAGGATGGAGCGCTCGACATCGGCGGCGCGCTGGTCGAGCATCTGGTTGAGCTGGATCTGGCGCGCGAACGGCAGGACGTATTCGACGGGGTCCTCCACCGTCACCACGTTCACGCGATCGCGCGGGAAGCGCTGCGCCATGGTGTAGAGCGTGGTGGTCTTGCCGGAGCCGGTCGGGCCGGAGAGCAGCACGAGGCCGCCGGCCTTGCCGAAGACCTCGGCGTGGCCGCGCAGCAGCTTGATCATCGCGGGATCGGCGGGGAACAGCGCCTCCATGCCCGGCATGCCGTCCGGGTCGAGGATGCGCATGGCGATGGTCTCGCCGAGCGCGAGCGGCTGGCTGGCGACGCGCACATCGATGCCGCGGCCCTGGAACTCGAAGGAGAGTCGGCCGTCCTGCGAACGGCGGCTGTCCGAGGCGTCCATGCCGGCGTCGGTCTTGATGCGCATGAAGAGCGCGCGCATCAGGCGCTCAGGCAGCTGGTGTTTCTGCTGCAGGTCGGAGTCGATGCGGTAGCTGATCCAGCTGTCCGGGTCGGGGCGCGCATCGAGGTGGATGTCGGAGGCGCGCAACCGCAGCGCCTCGGTGAGCATGGCGCTGATGGCGGCTTTGAGCTGGGAGCCGGACATGTCGTTCATGCGCAGGCGTGCCAGCACGGGCTCGAGCACGGCACCCTCGGCGGCGACGCGGCGCAGCGCCTGACGCGCCTCGCTGACATCGACGGGGATGATGCGCAGCGCGCGCACACGCATGGCGCAGGATTCGATGATCGTCTGCTTCTGGGCGTCGTTGAGCGGCCGCGCGGCCTTGACGACGAGGATGTCGCGCTCGACGGTGACGGGCGCGACCAGCAGTTTTTCGCAGGTCTTGAGCGGCAGCAGCTGCATGGCCGCGATCGGCGCGGCGTTGCGCGCGCCGGCGGGCTCGTTCGGGTCGGCCTCGCGCAGGCGGATGGACTCAGCGAGCTCGCGCGGCAGGAAACGGTCGCGGACCAGGATGTCGAGCAGCGTGGCGCGGCCGCCCATCTCGAGGATGGCCTGCTGCTTGCGGCGGGCCACATCGACCTGCGCGCGCGTGAGGAAGCCATCGGCGATCAGGGAGTCGAGACCGGCGTTCAACAATTCCGTGGCGCGCGACTCGCCGCCCGCGACGACCTTCGCGGTGACGACGGCCATGGTCTCGGGGGTGGCGCTCATGGGTTGTTGTCGCTGTTGTTGCCCGAGGACGAACTGCCGCTCGTGCCGGTGCCCGTGCCGGAGGTGCCTTGGCCGCGCGAGCCGATGCTGCGCTGCGTGTCGCGCGCGTCGCGGAAGGCGGCGCCGTCGACGCCGCCGTTCGGCGAGATCAGCGTCGGCGGCGTCGGCGGCGCCGACTGCACGGAGTCGACGCTGCCGCGGAAGGCCACGGGGAAGCCGCGGTCCATGAGGTCGAGCGGGTCGTAGTTGCCCGGCGGGATGTCGGTGACATCGAACAGCGTCACGGTGGTGTCGCGCACGCGCACGAGCAGCCGGGTGCGGTCGAGATAGGGCAGCACCTCGCCGTTGCGGACCACTAACATCTGGGTGCGCAGGCCTGCGACATTGATGACGCCGCCCGCACCGCCGCCACCACCACCGCCACCGCCGCCACCCGCCTCGCCGGAACGCGTGCCGGAGGAGGCGTTGCCGCCGCTCGCGGTGTTGGAGTTCAGCGGCGGCACGGTGCGCACCTCGAGGCTGCGCAGCACAGCGCGGTCACCGATCACGGCGGAGACGTAGAGGTTGGAGAGCTGCTCGGACAGGGGCTTCGCGGCCTCGGTCTCGGCGGGCAGACCTTCGCCGTCGATGGCGCTGCCCGGCCGACCGGTGCGGGCGGGCGCAGCCGTGGCGCCACGGGTTTGCGGGTCGGCTGCGGGTTGCTGCTGCGCGGCGGAAGGCTGCGAGCGCTGCGGGCGCATCAAGGGGTTCGGGATGGCCTGCGCCCACGACGCCGCCACCGGCAGCACCGTGAGGAGCACCGCCGGGATGATCAGCCGGGAATTTGACGATATGTTCATCCGCCCTCTCCGGCTTGCAACGCGCGTACCACCGCGCAGGGGTCACCGGCGCGGCGGACATCCGAACAGAGGCGCTGCACGGACTCGCGCTCCATCGGGGGCGAGCGCAGCAGCCACAGCATCTGGTCGCCGAACTTCTCGCGGACCACCTCGGGCTGCATGGTCCGCAGACCCGGGTGCGTGGTCTGGAGGATGGTCCAAGCGCCGCGCGCCGCGTCCTCGCCGCTGCGGTAGGCGCCGAACTGGGCACGATATGCCCCGCCGACGCTGGCGGTGCGGGTGACGGGCGGTGCGACGACCGGCACGACGGGCGGCGCGACGACCGGCGGCGCGGCCACCGGCATCGCGGGCGCAGGCCCGACGCGCTCCACCGGCAGCGCCTGCAAGGCGATCGGCTGCATCACCACCGGTTCAGCGGGCGGGCGGACGGTGTCGGCCGGGTCGACCCAGGTCGCCGGCTGCACCGGCGCGGGCGTGGCGACGGCTGCGGCCGCCGCGCGCGCAGCGTTGCTGGCGGCGATGGCAGGCGAACCCGGCGGCCGCTTCACGAAGCGCACGACCTTCGGACGCATGGCGATGACGAGCTCGCCGCGCTGGGCGTTGGTCTCTTTGTTGTTGCCGCCGATGGCGTTGGTGACATCCGAGTTATCGCGCGACACCGAGATACCGCCGAGGAGGATGACATCGCCGGGGCGCGCCGCGACGATGGTCTGCACCTTGCGGTCGGCGGTCTGCGGCAGCGTGAGGTTGGTGCCGAGCGCGGTGAAGTTGTTGAAGCGCAGCAGCTCGCTCACCGAGAGGTTGATGTCGGTGAAGATGGTGCCGTCGCGCTCGGTGCCGAAGAGCGTGAGCTCGAAGCCGGTCTGCAGCCGTTCGGTATCGACGGTGACCTGGTTGAGGTTGTTGCCGATGTTGGTGCCGACCTTGGCGACATAGGAGGTGTTCTGGCCGACCTGCAACGAGCCGCGCGAACCGGACATGATGCCGATGCGCGGCTGCGAGACCACGCGCACCGTGCCCTGCGAGCGGAGGAAGTTGAGGAGGATGGAGGCGTTGAAGTTGGGGCCCGAGAACACCGCGCCGATGCCGTAGTCGGAGTCGCTGCTGAGCGTGGCGGCGCGGTTGGCGGCGCCGAAAGGCGAGAAGACATCACCGGTGGGCGGCGAACCCTGGTTGCCGCCGCCGCTGCTGCCGGTGCCGCCACCGCCGGTGCCGCCACCGCCGGTGCCGCCGCCCGTCGCCTCGCGGATCACGGAGTCCTGCGTCCAACCGAGGCGGTTCCAGTTGATGCCGGACTTGGTGTCGTCGGTGAGGTCGACCTGGTAGACATGGACCTCGTAGATGAGCATCGCGCGCGCGGCGCGCAATTGCCGGACGTAGGTCTCGATGCTGCGCAGCGCAGTGCGGTTGGCGCGGAAGGCGACGGTGCTGTTGAGGCGGTCGAGGTAAGCGTCGCGCGCGCCGAGCACCTGGAGGTTGTTGGCGAAGCCCGCAAGGTTGTCCTCGGTGAGCGCCGGCGGCGTCTGCAGGATGAACTGCTGCTCCGGCGTGATCATGAGCATGCGGTTACGAACGGTGTAGAAGAAGCCCATACCGTCCGACAGCTGCTCCATCACCTCGGTGAGCGTGCCGGAGAGACGGAACACCGCCGCCGACCCGTAACGCTCGAGGCCGCGCGCACCGCCCTCGATGGAGAGCGAAAGGTTGGCGCTCGCGGCGATGAGGTTCATCGCGTCGTAGAGACCGCTCTCCGTGACGCTGACGTTGCGCAGGCGCACATCGGGCAGCGCTTCGCTGTCGTCGGCGCGGCGCAGCAGGAACTCGACATCGGTCGTGGACTCGACGGGGAGTTCGATCTCGGCGTCATCGAAGGTGTCGGTCGTGGTGCGCAGGCGCTCGGCGCTCGTCGGCAGGTTGGTGTCGCGCGTGGTCCGCGACCAAGGCTGACAGCCGGCGAGGAAAGTCAGCGCGCAGGCGAGCGCCAACGCCAAAAGAACGCGCAGCCGGCGAGGGACACCCTCATCTGCTGCGGCAGCGATTGCGCGCGGCATCATTTGCGTCGACTTCTCTGGCATGTTCAAGAAATTACTTCTGAGATTGCGTCAAGCCCATGTTTGGATTCGGTTTATACATGGCCGCATCTCGGTTACCCAAGACCCCGACCGCGCACGATACTGCCACCGGGCTACCAACGCAGCGTTGATTGATCCGTAACGGAATGTTCATGCCCCCCGTCCACCGCAGGACCACGGCCCGGACCGCGCCCGGAAAAATCATGCCACCCCTGCCTTTCGGGAGGGTCTGAAAAAAATTGACTTGTGTCACAATATTTTACAGATTGAATTCCGTGACGGGTTTCCGGCGCTCGGGGCATCGCCGGACCGCCGATCGGCTGAAACCCAGCCTGCTTCGCCGTCCCGGGTCGGTCCGGTTCGGATTTATCAACCATTCTGCGGTCATCGGGAGGAGCGATGGGGGAGGACAGGGGCCAGGAATCGGTAAGCCTCCCCCGCGTGCCGGTGCTGGTGGTCGATGGCGATGCGGCCTCGCTGGATTACGTCACCCGCACTTTGGTGCAGGCGGACTGCGATCCACAGCCCTTCAGCGATCTCGACGCGGGCGGCGGCGCGCTCGCGCGGCTCGGCGCCGAGCCACCGATCGCCATCGCGCTGCTCGATGCGCGCGCGCTCGATCCGCTCAGCGGCGCACCGGAAATCAGCGAACTGCGCCGCCGCTCGCCGTTGCGCCACGCCCTGCAAGTGCTGCTGTGCGGCGACGCGGTGGACCTCGGGCGGGTGCTGCCTCGGCAGCGGCCCGACATCACCGATGTGCTGCCGAAACCGATCGAGCGGTACACGCTGCTGCTCGCCATCGAGGAAGCGAAGCGCCGCCACGCTGCGGCGATCAGGTGGCCTGCGATGGGCGTCGCCGAGGCGAACCGCCGCGCGTCGGCGCCGCGCCGCGAGCCGCCCGCCGAGCTCCGGGTGCTGCAATGGTTGCGCGATGTGGACGAGCAGCGCCAAACCAGCCTCGGTAGCGTACTCGAGCCCGACGCGACCTGGAACATGCTGGCCGAGTTGTTGCGCGCGCGCATCACCAAGCGCCGCGTCTCCGTGACCTCGCTGTGTCTGGCCTCGCGAACCCCGGTGACCTCCGCCCTGCGCCGCATCGACCGGCTGCTCGCGGAGGGCCTCATCACCTATGCGTTGGACCCCAAAGACCGGCGCCGTAAATATGTAGAACTCACCGGCGAGGGCGCGAACCGCATACAGAGCGCGGTGCGCGCCCTCGCTCCGCACATGCCCGGTGGCAGCCCGCCCCCCGCGACCTGAGCGCCTGCGCCGCCCCGCATGCCCTGAACGGCCGCACACGGGGCCTGTTGCGCCTTTTCCACGGCGTTTGTGGTTAGAATCGGGGTCGAACGACAACACGGCCCGCGGTCGGTCCGCCGATCACAAGGGTCTCAACAACAGGGGCTTTCTTAAATGAAGTCATTTTCCATCGTCGGACTGGCCGTCGCGGCCACGCTGCTGACCGGTAACGCGGTCGCGCAGGAGAGCGGACAGCTCGAGGAAGTGGTGGTCACCGCCACCAAGCGCGAGCAGACGCTGCAGGATGTGCCGGTCGCCGTCACCGTGACGACCGCCGACACCATCGAGAAAGCCGCGATCCGCGACATCGCGGACCTGTCCTCGGTCGTGCCCTCGCTGCGCATCGGCCAGCTGCAGACCTCCACCAACACCAACTTCATCATCCGCGGCTTCGGCAACGGCGCGAACAACCCCGGCATCGAGCCCTCGGTCGGCGTGTTCGTCGACGGCGTCTACCGCTCGCGCTCGGCCGGCTCCATCGGCGACCTCGTCGATGTGCAGCGCGTCGAGGTGCTGCGCGGTCCGCAGAGCACGCTGTTCGGCCAGAACGCGTCGGCCGGCGTGATCAGCGTCGTCACCAAGAAGCCCGAGTTCGAGTGGGGCGGCATGGTCGAGGCCACCGTCGGCAACCTCAGCGAGCGCGTCTTCAAGGGCAAGGTCACCGGACCGATCTCCGACACCCTCGCCTTCAGCCTCGCCGGCTCGATGAACACCCGTGACGGCTACTTCCAGAACCTCACCAACGGCAAGATGGTCAACGACCGCGACCGTTGGGACCTGCGCGCGCAGCTGCTCTGGAACGCCTCCGAGAACACCTCGGTGCGCCTCATCGCCGACAAGAGCGAGATCGATGAGCTCTGCTGCGGCGTCGCCAACCTGCTCAACGGCCCCACGGGCGGCCTCGTGCAGAGCCCGGCGTTCGGCAACGGCAGGATCTACCCGGGCACCGCCAACGCGCCCGGTCTGCCGTTCGACCGCAAGGCCTACCTCAACAAGGACCCGCGCAACGCGGTCGACAACGACGGCATCTCGCTGCACATCGACTGGGCGGGCGAGACCCTGTCGCTGGCCTCGATCACCGCGCTGCGCCACCAGGAGAGCGATTTCGACTACGACTTCGACTTCACGGGCGCGGACCTCGGCCGCACCAACCGCAACATCGGCGACATCGATACGCTCTCGCAGGAACTGCGGTTGGCCTTCGACAACGGCGGCGCGGTGCGCGGCCTCGTCGGCGCCTACTACATCACGGAAGATGTGAAGTACGACAACGTCATCCAGTTCGGCTCGAACATGCGCGGCTACGCCAACGGCCTCGTGTTCGCGTCGACCGGCAGCCTGACGGCGCTCAGCGGTCTCGAGACGGCGCTCGGCCTGCCGGCCGGCACCTTCTTCGCGGCCAACACCGGCAGCAGCATCTTCACCCAGCAGGACAGCGATGCCTACACGCTGTTCGGCCAGGCGGAGATGGACCTGACCGACCGCGCCACGCTGCTGGCGGGCGTCGCCTACACGAACACCTCCAAGAAGGTCGACTTCAAGCAGTCGAACAACGATGTGTTCGCGGGCCTCGACCTGGTGCAGATCGGCTTCGCGCAGATCTTCCAGGGACTCACCGGCCAGCCGGCGACCCCGGCGAACCTCGCGAACCCGGCCTTCGCCGGCGCGGCCGCCGCGGCCGATCGCCTGAGCGTCACGCCCTGCTCGGCGGCCACCGGCCCGGCCTGCAACTCGGCGCTCGGCCTCTACGCGCTGCAGTTCCTGCACCCGGTGGTCCCGTTCACCGACAAGTCGGATGACAGCAAGGTCACCTACACGGTGCGCCTGACGGTCGATGTCACCGAGAACATCAACGCCTACGCGGGCGTGTCGACGGGCTACAAGGCGACCTCCTGGAACCTGTCGCGTGACAGCAAGCCTTTGGCTCCGGCCACTCCGCCTCGGTCACCGCTCGGCGGAGCCGTCAACCCGTACTACCCGCGCTTCGGTACCCGCAAGGCGGACCCCGAGGAGTCGACGGTGTACGAGCTCGGCATCAAGGGCCAGTGGCCGCGTGCGGCGGTCTATGTGACCCTGTTCGACCAGAACATCAAGGGCTTCCAGGACAACACCTTCCGCGGCACCGGCTTCGTGCTGAGCAACGCGGGTGAGCAGACCACGCAGGGCGTCGAGATCGAGACGCAGTTCAAGCTCGCCGACAACTGGCGCGTCGACCTCGCGGCGACCTTCCTGTCGCCGGAGTACGACTCGTATGTCGGCGCGCCGAGCCCCTGCTCGGGCCGCAACGTCGACCGCTCCGGTCAGCGTCCGCTCAACATCCACGACCGCAGCATCAGCGCCGGCGTCACCTACGACTGGACGATCGGCGATGTCGAGGGCTTCGTGCGCGCGGACTACGACTACCAGAGCAACACGCTCGTCAACCAGCACGAGCAGGCCACCACGGTCTGCACGGCGACGATCCCGACCAACACCTTCGACACCTTCCGCAAGGTCTCGTCGGTGAACATGAGCGTCGGCTTCTCGCTCGACAGCTGGGATGTGCTGGTCTACGGCCGCAACCTGACGGACGACGAGTACCTCATCCAGTCGTTCCCGTCGGTGGCGCAGCTGAACAGCGTGTCGGGCTACCCCAACCAGCCCCGCACCTACGGCCTCACGATCCGCAAGAACTTCTGATCCACCGCGGCGCCGCGCCCCGCGCGCGGTCGTCGTGATGAAGGGGGCATGCTTCGGCATGCCCCCTTTTTCTTTGGGGAGTCCACGACGGCGCGCGTGCGTGCGCCGTGGGCGGCGGTCAGGCGGCGGCGGCCTCGACGGCTTCGAGCCGCGGGTGCATGACGCGGAACCAGAGCGGCGGCAGCAGCGCCAGCATCACCATCGCGGGGTAGCCCGCAGGCAGTTGCGGCGCACCGGGCACGCTGCGCAGCGTCTGGTAGGGCCGGCTGCCGTTCATGTGATGGTCGGTGTGGCGCGGCAGCTCGAAGAGCAGCGCGCGGCCGACACGATGGTCGCTGTTCCAGGAATGATGCGCACGCACGGGCTCGAGCCGCCCGGCCGCGTCGCGCGAGCGGCGCAGGCCGTAGTGCTCGATGTAATTCACGACCTCGAGCAGCGCCACCGCGAGCGCGGCGACGACGACGAACACGCCCATCACCTCGACACCGAAGAGCAGCGCCACGGCGACGAGCCAGGCCGCCTGCAGCGCGAGTCCGACCAGCATCTCGTTGTCGGCCGTCCACGGGCCGCGCCCGGTCCGCGCGAGCCGCGTCGCTTCGATGTCCCAAGCCGAGGTGAACTGCCGCAGCACGCTGCCCGGGATGAAGCCGTAGACCGTCTGGCCGCGACGGGCGCTGGCCGGATCGTCATCGGTGCCGACGCGCGGGTGGTGGCCGCGCACATGTTCTATGGCGAAGTGCATGTAGAGCACCGTGCCGAGCAGCAGCTTGCCGAGCCAGTACTCGCGACGGTCGCGCCGGTGCACGAGTTCATGGCCGATGACGATGCCGAGCCCGCCGCAGGTGATGGCGGTGGAGGCGATCCAGCCGGCGCGCTCCCACCATGCCGCCTCGCCCTGCCAGACCACCGCCAGCAGCGCGAACAGCCCGAGCTGCACCGGGAGTGCGAGGTAGAGCGGAACGGCGGCCCAACGGGAGGCCGCTGCACGCTGCTGCGCCGCCTCGTCGAGGTTGCGGGCGTCTGCGCCGCCCAGCGCGTCCGCGACCGGCACGATGCCGTACACGAAGAACACGGTGAGCCAGGCCCAGACGCCGCCCCACAGCAGTCCGAGGGCGGCGGAGGCCGGTACGAGGTAGGCAAGCACCTGGATCATGGCTAGAGTCTAGCCCATGACCGACGCTGCCCCGATAGGCCCTACGCTGCGCACCACCGACGGCGAGACCCTGGCCCTCACCGACTGGCCGCTCGGCACCGGCGCCCCGGCGCCCGCGCACCCGCCCGCGACCACCGCACGCGGCACGGTGTTGATCGTCCACGGCCTCGGCGAGCACGCGGGGCGCTACGCACCGCTCGCGAAGTGGCTCAACGGTCAGGGCTATGCGGTGCGCGGCTATGACCTCTACGGCCACGGCCACTCGAGCGGTCGGCGCGGCCATCTCGCGCGCGAAACGCAGCATCTCGAGCATCTGGCCGAGGTCGCCGCGGCGACCCGCGCCGCCGGCGGCGCGTCACCGCTCATCGTGCTCGGTCACAGCCTGGGCGGCCTCATCGCCTCATCGGCGGTCGCACGCGGGCTGCTGCGGCCGGACAGTCTGGTGCTCTCGTCACCCGCACTTGCGGTCGACATGGCGGCCTGGCAGCGCGCGGCGGTCGGCTGGCTGCCGCGCATCGCGCCCGACCTCACGCTCGGCAACGGCCTCAAGCCCAAGTACCTCTCGCATGACCCGGCGGTGGTCGCAGCCTACGAAGCCGACCCGCTGGTGCACGACCGCATCTGCGCTCGATTGGGCGCGTTCGTGGCGACGGAGGGCGAGCGGGTGGTGGCGGCCGCGACCCGGTGGCCGGTGCGCACGCTGTTGCTCTATGCCGGCGATGACCGTCTGGTCGCGCCGCGCGGCAGCGATGCTTTCGCCGCCGCTGCTGCCGGCGGCTCAGCGGGCGGCTCAGCGAGCCACGCGGCGGTGACCGCGCAGCGCTTCGCCGCGCTCTACCACGAGATCTTCAACGAGCGCGACTCCGCGCCCGTGCTCAAGGCCCTCGCAGCCTGGCTCGACGCCAGGGGTTGAAGAGCGCCCAGACGATCACCGCCGCCACGGCGACGATGCCCGTGAGCGCGGCGAGCCGCACCGGTGCCGTGATCGTCTCGGTGCCCGACCAGATGCCGTAGCCCGCCCACACGAACACCAGGCAGTAGACGACATCGCGCGTCACGGCGCCCATCCAGACATAGATGGCGGCTGCGGTGCACACCGACACCAGCGCCCACTCGTCCATCGTGAGGCCGAAGGGATACCACTTCAGGTGGAAGAACAGCAGGCCGAAGTTGAGCAGCGTCGCGGCGGTGATCCAGCCGAAATAGAGGCTGAAAACGCCGTCGACGGCGATGAACTCGGTCCGGCTCGGCGCCGACAGCGTACGCAGGCGGCGGAAGATGATGATGAGTGTGGCGAGGATGACGAGCATCACCGCGAGGCTGAGCTCCACCATCTGATGGTGCCAGACGAAGATCCACGTCGCATTGCCGATCGCGTTGACGAAGAACGGTGTGCTGATCGCGGCGATGCGCTCGCGGGTGCGCGGTGCGCCCGCCCAGGCGGCGATGCCGAAGATCAGCAGCCCGATGAAGATGAGGGTCCAGCTGACACCGAAGGTGCGGCCCGCAGGCGTGAACCCGGTCGGGTACATGGCCGACAACTCGCCGGTGTTGTAGCCGCCGATGGGGACCAGGTTTGCCGCGGCGTTCACCGCGATTACCATGAGAGCGGCCAACAGCGGCCAAAAGGACTTCTTGCCCATGACTTCCCTCCGCCCAGCGACGAGCGTGACGGCGCCCCCGATGGCGCTGCGTCCCATCATACGCGCCTGCACCCGCGCGTCACGGTCTGCCGCGCTGCCGTCCGCGGCACTGCTGGGCGCCGCCCTGCTGCTCGCGGGTTGCGCCACCGCGCCGCGCATCGACGGCCGCTACCCGGTCGACACCAGCCATCGCGCGGTGAGCCAGGAGAGCCGTGTCCGCTACCTCATCCTGCACTTCACCTGGGAGGACTTCGCCGATTCCTTGAAGGTGCTGACGCAGGGCAAGGTGAGCAGCCACTACCTCGTCGACGACGATCCGCCGCGCATCTACCGCCTCGTCGAGGAGGACCGCCGCGCCTGGCATGCCGGTGTGAGCTCCTGGGCGGGTGAGACGATGCTGAACTCGGCCTCGGTGGGCATCGAGATCGTGAACCTCGGCGAGCGCGAGGATCCGGCCTACGCGCCCTACCCCGCCGCACAGATCGATGTGGTGGTCGCGCTGGTGCGCGACATCCAGCGGCGGCATGGCATCAAGCCGCACCGCATCCTCGGCCACAACGACATCGCACCGCAGCGCAAGACCGACCCCGGCCCGCGCTTCCCATGGCGCCGGCTCGCCGACGAGGGGCTGATCCCGTGGCCGGACGAGGCGGCGGTGACCGCGGCGCGCCCGGCCTACGACACCGCGCTGCCGTCGGTCGCTTGGTTCCAGGAGCAGCTCGCCAAGATCGGCTTCGAGGTGCCGCGCAACGGCGAGCTCGACGCCGCGACGCGCCGCGTGCTGATGGCCTTCCAGATGAAGTACCGCCAGAACGACTGGGCGGGCACACCGGACGCCGAGACCGCAGCGCTGCTCGAGGTGGTCAACCGCCCGGGCGGGATGTGGCTGCGCGGCGCGGACGGCCAGCGCCGTCCCTACACGCCGTAGCGCGACGCGCCTTTGCGCGACGCGCCATCGCAGGCGGCCGCGCCGTCAGGGGATCGCGTCGAAGTTCGGTACGGCGGTCGGCGTCGAAGTGCTGCCGCTGGTGATCGCCGGGTTGCCTAGCTGCTTCGAGCCGTTGTCGCCCCACATGAACAAGGTGCCGCTGCCGGTGATCGCCGCCGCGAAGGACTGACCGCCCGCACCGACCGTGATGCCCGCGCTCACCACCGACACCGCACCGAAGGTGTTGCGGGCCGTGGTGCCGCCGTCGCCCAGCGAACCGCTGTCGTTGGCGCCCGTCGCGCGCGCGAGACCGTCGCTGCCGACGAGCAGCGTCATGCGCGTGCCCGGAGCGACATCGACGACCGCCTGCGACACGCCCGCCGGCGCGCCGAGGTCACCGGGCGCGCCGCTGCCGAGGCCGAGCTGGCCGTCGGCGTTCTCACCCCAAAGATAAAGCGAGCGGCGGCGCGACACCGCAGCCGAGTGGTCGCCGCCCGCACGGATGCGCGCGATCTCGACCAGCCCGGTCGCCACCGGCACCAGCGCAGCCTTGAAGCTGCCGTCGCCGACCTGACCCGAGGCGTTGGCGCCCCACGCCCAGACGCGGCCGTCGCTGCCGAGCGCCAGCGCATGCGCCGTGCCTGCGGCCACCGCCACGATGCCCGTCAGGCCCGTGGCCTGCACCGGCGACACCGACGCTTCACGGGCGCCGTCGCCCAGCTGACCGATGGTGTTGCTGCCCCAGGTGAACACGCGGCCGTCATCGAGCGCGACGACCGAGAAGCCGCGGCCCGCCGCCACCGCCACCGCAGGACGCGGCAGCGTCACCTTGGTCGGCGTGGTCCGCGGCAGGACATCGCCGAGCCCCAACTGGCCGTTGTCGTTGAAGCCCCAGGCGAGCACATCGCCGTTGTCGAGCAGCGCGAGCGCGTGGTTGAAGCCCGCGGTGACGGCCGTGGCGCGACGACCGGCGGGCAGCACGGCCTGCACGATGGTGTCGGAGGCGAGTGAGGCGGTGCCGGTACCGAGCTGGCCTTCGACGTTGTAACCCCAGCCCGAGATGACGCCGTCCGAACGGCGTACCAGCGTGAAGCTGTTGCCGGTGCTGGTGCTGCGCGACAGCGAGACCTCCGCCGCCAGCGCCGGCAGCGGCGAGACCGCCGCAGCCGTCACGCGCAAGAGCGCAGCCGAACTCGTGGCGTTGCCCTGCGCGTTGGTGACGCGCGCCGTGAACGACGCGTTGTCGTCGGCTGCCGCGGCGGCGCTGATGCGATAGGTGGCCGCGGTGGCCCCCGCGATGTCGACGCCGTTGCGCTGCCACTGGTAGGCGAGGTTGCCGCCCGTCGCCCGCACGCTGAAGATCGCCGGCTCGCCCGCTGCGACCGTCTGCCCCACGGGCTGCACGACGACGGCAGGAGCGCCCGTGACGGTGAGCACCGCAGGCGCGCTCACCACGAAGCCGGCAGGATTGAGGGCATAGGCGCGGAACACGGCGCCATCGTCGGCCGCCGCGGTCGCGGAGATGGTGTAGGTGGCGGAGTTCGCACCCGCGATGGGCACTTCATCGCGCAGCCACTGGTAGGAGAGCGACTCGCCGGTGGCGGCGACGGTGAAGCTCGCCGAGGCGCCGGCCGCGACCGTCACCGAGACCGGCTGCGTGGTCAGCACGGGCGGACCGTTGACCTTGACCGTGGCCTCGTTGCTGGTCGCCGTACCCTGCGCGTTGGTGACCCGGACCGAGAACTTCGCGCCGTCGTCGGCAGCGGTGAGGAAGTCGGTGACATAGGTTATGCCGGTCGCGCCCTGGATGGCCTGCCCGTTGCGCAGCCACTGGAAGGTCATGGGCGGCTTGCCCGATACACCGACATCGAAGCGCACCGTCGCACCGAGGAAGCCGATGCGGTCCTTGGGTTGTTCGGTGATGGTGGGCGCCTCGGGGCCCGCGCCGCTCAAGCAGCCAGCGAGCGCATGCGCGCACAGGAGGAGGCCGGCGAGCAGGCGGCCGCGGCGCGACAGGGTCTTGGTCATCCGGCGATTTTAGCCCAATCCCGGTCCACCGGGCGGCGGCACATCAGAAAGGCTTGGCGAGGCCCAGATAGGCGGTGAAGCCGCTCATCACCCAGAAGAGGTAGGCGCCGCGACGACCGCGGCGGATGCCCTCGGCGATGAGCCGTTCGGCGGCCGGGTCAGGCCCGGCGCGCAAGGCCGTGAAGCCCTGGACCCAGGCATCGATGACGGTGCGAAGGCGAGGAGGTGCAGGAACACCAGCAGCCAGTTCACCGTCGCCGGATCGGGCATCGTCGGACCTCGCGCCTGCTCGGGTTGCGTCGCGAGGAGCGCGGGTTATCCTGACTGCAGACAGCTTGCATCAGGAGCAAGGACGATGCTGCCGCTGATCCCGCTGATGTCGATGCTCGCGATGCCGATGGCCGCCGCCGCTGCGACCGGCGCCGCGACCACCGCCGCGCCATCGCCCACGCTGCTGCGCGCGTCGTTGTTGGTCGAGGATGCGGAGCGCGCGGCCGCGTTCTACGCCGCGCTCGGCTTCCGCATCGAGTCCGACTTCACCAACGCGCGGCGCCCGGAGGGCAACCCCTTCCCGCTCAACGCGCCCTCGACCGCCGTACGGTTGGTGATCCTCGCCAGCGCGGACGGCACAGGCGGACGCATCGGGCTGGTGGAGTTCCGGACGCCGACGCCCGACGAGAACCGTCTCGACAAAGAAAAGACCGGCCGCGGTGACGTGGTGCTGGTGTTCGATGTGCCGGACGCCGAGGCGGCCCACGCAGCGCTGGTCGCAGCGGGTGCCCGCGTGCTCGAGCCGCCGCAGGTCTATGTATCGCGCAACCGAGCGCCCGACGGCGGCCCGATGCAGGGCAAGGTGTTCCACGCCCGCGACCCCGACGGGCACCTCGTCGAACTGCTGGAGGCGCCGAAGCCGGTGCGTTGACCGGGCGTCGGGCTGATATGATTTTGTGATGGATAGCCTTCCGACCAGTTGGAGCGCTCTCGCCGCGGTGGTGTTCCTGCTCGGCCTCAAGCACGGCTTCGATGCGGACCATCTCGCCACCATCGACGGTCTGACCCGGGTCAACGCCCGCGCCCGTCGGCCGTTCGCCCGTTGGTGCGGCGCGCTGTTCTCGCTGGGCCACGGTGCGGTGGTGATGGCGATCGCGGTGGTGGTGAGCCTGGCCGCTGCGCAGTGGCAGACGCCGGACTGGCTGCAGTCGAGCGGCGTGTGGATCTCGGTGTTCTTCCTGGCGGCGCTCGGCATCGTCAACATCCACGCCGCCGTGACCGCGCCCGCCGATGAGATGGTGGCGCCGATCGGCCTCAAAGGCCGGCTGCTCGGCCGGCTCGCCGAGGCCGGCTCGCCCGGCCTGGTCGCGCTCGTGGGCGCGTTGTTCGCGCTCTCCTTCGACACCGTGAGCCAGGCCGCGCTGTTCTCGATCACGGCGCAGCAGTTCGGCGGACTCGGTCACGCGTTGATGCTGGGCGCGTTGTTCACGCTCGGCATGCTGGTCACCGACGGCATCAACGGGCTGTGGATCTCGCGGCTGATCGCCCGCGCCGATGAGATCGCGCGCATCGCCTCGCGGGTGATGAGCCTCGCGGTCGGCGGCGTGAGCCTGCTGATCGCCGGGTTCGCGTTGGCCAAGATGACGCTGCCGGACCTCGACGCCTGGTCGGAGGGCAAGGAACTCTGGTTCGGCGGCGCGGTCTTCGCGGTGGTGCTGGCGAGCTACTTCGCCGGCAAGCGCCTCGCGCACGACCGACCCGCACTCTGACGACCCGCACTCTGACGACCCGCAAGGAGGTTCCGATGTCCCACCGTCTCGCCCTGGCGGCGCTGCTCGCGCTCGCTCTCCCCACCGCACTCGCCCAATCGACCGCCGCGCCTGCGCCATCGGCCGCCGCCGCACCCGCGGCGGTACCCGCCGCGTTCACGCTCGCGCCGCTGCCGTATCCCCACGACGCGCTCGAGCCCGTCATCGATACGCGCACGATGCAGATCCACCACGGCAAGCATCATCAAGCCTATGTCGACAACCTCAACCGCGCGGTCGCAGCGGATCCGTCGCTGCGCGGCCTGACGCTCGAGGCGCTGATGGCGCGCATGTCGACGCTGCCGGCCGCGGTGCGCAACAACGGCGGCGGTCATTGGAACCACGACTTCTTCTGGCGGACCATGACGCGCCCCGGACAGGGCGGTGCGCCGTCCGCGGCGCTGGCGGCCGCCATCGACCGCGACTTCGGCTCGCTCGACAAGTTCAAGGCCGCGTTCAAGACCGCGGGCACCGGACGCTTCGGCTCGGGCTGGGCGTGGCTCATCGTCGGCGCCGACGGCAGACTGCAGATCACCTCGACGCCCAACCAGGACAACCCGCTCATGGACCTCGTCGCGGAGCGCGGCGCTCCGCTGCTCGGCAACGATGTCTGGGAGCACGCCTATTACCTGCAGTACCAGAACCGTCGCGGTGACTACCTCGACGCGTGGTGGCAGCTGGTCGACTGGTCGGTGGTGTCGCAGCGCTACGCTGCGGCGACCGCGGGCAAGCGCGGCTGATCCGGCTCGGTCAGCCGCCCTCGGCGGACCCGGTCAGCCGCCCGCGCCGGCGGGGATCAGCGTCGAGGGCGCAGGCGCTGGCATCGGCAGAGCCGGCGCCATGGGCGCGCGCGGACCGACGGGCGATGCAGCGGGATTAGTGGCCGACGACGGGACCTCGACCGAAGCGACGCGCCGCGCGCCGTTGAAGCGATGGCGGTAGTAGGTCTCATCGAGGTCGTTGATACGCACGCGCCCGCGGGAATTGGGGGCGTGCACGAACTTGGAGTCGCCGAGGTAGATACCGACGTGCGAGTTGGCGGCGCCGCGGGTGTTGAAGAACACGAGGTCGCCCGGCTGCAGCTCGCCGCGCGCCACGGCCATGCCGCCGCGCGCCATCTCGCGCGCGGTGCGCGGCAGCGAGAGGTCGAAGGTCTTGCTGAAGACGTACTTCACGAAGCCGCTGCAATCGAAGCCGCTCGCGGGGTTGCTGCCGCCGAAGCGGTAGGGCACGCCGATGAAGGACAGCGCGTTGTCGACGAGTTCGGTGACATCGAGGCCCGGCAGGTCGAAGCCGCCGCCCATCGAGGGCACGCTGATCGAGCTGAGGTCGAGCGTCACCACGCGCGAGGCATAGGAGTCGGGCGCAGGGAGGCCGAGGGCCCGCAGGCTCTGCACGACCTGGTTCTTGATGACGGGGCTCTGCAGGACAGGGCTCTGACGCTCGTCAGCGGCCGCCGGACGCGCGAGCACGCACAGCAGCCCGACAACGGCTGCCGCTACTCGCCCGTTATGCCGACGGAAGCTCATCTCGCGTCCGCTCCTGTTCCAAGCCTATGATTGGGGCGGCGATTCTACCCCGCCTCGCGGCGGTCCGTACATCCCCGGATTGCCCACTCTGCGGACTGGGAGGGACACTTGAAATATATATATAAAACAATGATTTATGCGCTCATGGCCGTGGCACTGTCAGGGGCGCTTGTCGCTCCGCAACGCCTCGCAGCCGCCCCGGTTCCGGAGGCCGAGCGCATCCCGGTGGACCTGCGCCGTACGACCCTGGTGGTGAGGGACATCGAGCGGTCGCTGCCGCTCTACCGCGACGGCCTCGGGCTCAAGGTGATCTACGACCAGCTCATCGGCGGCGGTCCGCAGCCGGACGGCAGCACGCGGCCGCCGACCGTGCGCCTCGTGCTGCTGCGCGCCAACGACGACTTCATCGGCGTGCTCGGTTTGATGCAGCGCCTGAACCTCGAACAGACGCCGCCGCCGCCCGAGTTCCGGCGCGCCGGGCCGGGCGGCCTGATCCTCGTGTTCAACATCCAGGACCTCGAGCAGCGTTTCGCCCGCATCGAGGCGACGCCCTTCGTGACCGTCGCCGAGCAGCCGCGGCGCATCGATTACCCGGCGGCGGGCGGCGGCAGCATCCCGGTGCTGTTCAGCGCCGTCTGGGACGCCGACGGCAACTTCATCGAGCTCAACCGACTGCTCGGCACACCGGCGGGACGCTGAACGGCATGGGCGACGATGCCGCAGGGCGCAGAGCGCTCTGGCAGCTGCATGTCTGCGTGCTGCTGTGGGGCTTCACGGCGATCCTCGGCAAGCTGATCACGCTGCCGACCAGCGCGCTCGTCGTCTGGCGCATGGGGCTCGCCGCGGCGATCCTCGCGATGCTGCCGCGCGCGTGGCGCGGCCTGCGCGCGCTGCCCGCGCGACGCCTCGCGCTGCTCGCCGGCATCGGCGCGGTCATCGCGCTGCACTGGCTCGCGTTCTACGGCGCGGTCCGCCTCGCCAACGCGTCGGTGGCGGTCGCCTGCATCGCGCTCGGCTCGGTGTTCGCGGCCATCATCGAGCCATGGATCACCGGCCGTCCGCACCGCCGCAGCGAACTGTTGCTCGGCGTGCTGGTGCTGCCCGGCGTCTTCCTGCTGGTCGGCGGCGTACCGCTCGACATGCGCCTCGGGGTGGCGGTCGGCATCGTGGCCGCGCTGCTGGCGGCGCTCTTCGCGGCGCTCAACAAGCGGCACGCCACCGGCGACCCGCCCGAGGGCGTGGCGCTGCTGCAGATGACGGCGGGCTGCCTCACGCTCGTGGTCGGATGCACGATGGTGTTCGGCGTCGCCGACACGCTGCGCTGGCCCTCCATGCCCGACCTCGGCTGGCTGCTGGTGCTCGCGGCTTTCTGCACGGTGCTCACCATGCTGCTGTGGCTGCACGCCCTGCCCCACATCAGCGCCTTCACCACCCAGCTCGCGCTCAACCTCGAACCCGTCTATGCCATCCTGTTGGCCGCGCTCTGGTTCCGCGAGTACGAACAGCTGACGCCGCTCTTCTACCTCGGCGCCGCGCTGGTGCTCGCCACCGTGTTCGCGCAGCCGCGCCTCGCCGCGCTGCTGGGCGAAGGACCGCCCCGTACGACCGCTGCCGGAGATTGAGATGACCTCGACGAAGACCCGCACCGCGCCCGTCGCCGCCGCGCTCGCCGCTGCGTTGGGCGCCCTGCTCACCGCTGCGTCGCTCGTCGCGCTGACCGCGACATCGGCCGCCGCCGACACCGTGGCCCAGCCCGGGCTGAAGCGCACCGGCCGCATCCAGGCGCTCGGCGCCACCGGTCGCGCCGGCGATATCTACGACGCCGGCGTGCGCTCGCCGAAGTCCGCGGCGTTCACGCCGGACGGCGGCAAGCTCTACATCAACGCGCTGGAGGGCGGCGAGACGCTGGTCTACGCGTACCCCTCGCTCAAACGCGTCGCCGTCATCCGCCACCAGTTCGGCCCCGGCGACGCGGCGCTGTTCCAGGGCGAGACCACGGTGTTCGGCTATGAGTACTTCAACGGCCGCGAGGGCAGCCGCAATGTGTTCGGCGGCAAGCCCGTCGAGATGGCCTTCTCGCACGGCGGCCGATATCTTTGGGTGCCGTACTACCGCCGCAGCTACGACCCGCAGGCGGCCTCGCCCTCGGCGCTCGCCATCATCGACACGCGCAGCGACCGCATCGTGCGCGTGATGCCGACCGGACCGCTGCCGAAGTACATGGCGGTCTCGCCCGACTCCACCGTGGCCGTGGTCACGCACTGGGGCGACAACACGCTAGGCGCCCTCGACATCCGCGGCGACGACCCCGCGAAGTTCCGCTACATCGCGCACTGGACCGTCGAGTACCGGCTGCCCGTCGAGGGGATCACCGGCAACCGCGACAGCCAGTGCGGCTTCTGCCTGCGCGGCACCGTGTTCACGCCGGACGGCCGGACCGTGCTGGTGGCGCGCATGGGCGGCGGCGGCCTCGCGGGCTTCGAGGTCGCGACCGGCCGCTACCTCGGCACGCTGCTCGACTTCGTGTCCAACCCGCGGCACCTGTCGGTCTCGCCCGACGGCCGCACGCTCTACGCCAGCGGCAACCGCAGCGGCGCGGTCGGCCGCTACGACCTCGCGTCGATGGTACGGGCGCTCTACGCCGCCGACGGCAAGCGCGTCGACGGGCCGGGCGGCGAGACGCTGGCGGTGGGCGTCGGGGCGCGCACCATCGCGCTCTCCCCCGACGGCCGTACGCTCTACGCCGCCATCAACAACGAGTCGCGGCTGGTGAAGGTGGACCTCGCCCGCTGGCAGGTCGTGGACCGCGCCGCGGTCGACCCGTTCACCGTCGGGCTCGCCGTGAGCCCGGACGGCCGTACCATCGTGACCACGAGCCAGGGCCGCAGCGGCCAGGGCGGCGGCAACTCGGTCGGTCTCTACGCCGACGGTGCCGTGGACTGAGGTTGTGGACCGAGGGAGGGGACACCCGTGAGCGCACCCGGCGGACTCAAGGCCAAGCTGATCGGTTGGCTGATGAAGAAGATGATGGCCGGCGCAGGCGGCGCGGGCGGTGGACCGGGCTCCGGCGGCGGACCGCCGCCCTGGGTGCGCGCCATGATGGCCGGCGGCGGCGCGCCGGGCGGCATGGCGGCGATGCTCGCCACCTCCAGCGGCTTCGAGGGCCGCGAGCGGATGCTCGGCGACGCCGTGGCGCTCGCACTGCGCACGCTCAAAGATTCCACGCCCTACCAGCACGACATGAACGACGCGCTGGTCAGGATGCACCTGAGCTCCGTCCAGTTCTTCAAGGACCGGGGCGTGCTCGACGAATATGTCGCGCACGACATCAAGACCATGGCGCCCATGCTCACCCGCCTGAAGGGCATGATCGACAAGACCGGCGAGAAGGAGATCGCGCTCGCCGGCATGTTCGACCGCACGGCCTGCCTCTACCAGCTGTGCATGGACCTCAAGAGCGAGCCCGGCAAACGCAGCTTCACCTTCCCCTACTCGAAGGTGCTCGGCATCGCGCGCGCGGAGGGGCAGTCCGACCTCAGCGACCGCGAACTGCACGAGCGCTGGCTGAAGCCGCGGCTGCTCGGCTACGCGGCCGAGCTCGGCGTGGAGATCGAGGTGTCGGACATCGGCCCGGACGGCTTGGTGACGGCCAAGCTCGCCGCCTGAGCGGCGCCGTCGCCCGGTCTCAACCCTCGCGCGGCGGACGCCCCGGCGGCCAGGACAATGCCGTAGCCCGCCGCCGCGAACGCAGGAACGGGTACAGCAGCTGGGTCGCCCAACGCTCGGTGCCGTGCTCGCGGTCGTCGGCGAGGCCGTAGGCCGGCGGGTAGCGGCGCGTGATGCGCGCCGTGCCGAAGATGACATCCCAAAGAAAAAGCAGGTTGCCGAAGTTGCCGGCGTAGTGGCCGACGCCGTCGTCCTGCGTCAGCGCGTGGTGCGCATGATGGGTGGCGGGCGTCGAGATGGTCCGCTCCAGCACCCACATCACCGGATGCATGGCCGGGATGCGGTACAGCGCCTCGTCCCAGCGCCAGCTCGAATGGGCGCCGATGATCACCGCGATCTTCACCACCGAATACCCGGCATAGACCCAGCCGAACCCGAGGTACACGAGCACGCCGCTCAGCCACAGCCCGGGCATGAAGGCGTAGTAGAGCGCGTTGTTGCGGTACACGACCCGCACGCTCATGTAGGCCGCCGAGTGGTGCACCCGGTGCAGCGGCCAGATGAGGCTGCTGTGCGAGAGCCGGTGCCACCAATACTGGGTGAGGTCGTCGGCGATGAGCAGCGTGCCGACCATGGCCCACCAGGGCCAGTGTGCGAGCGCACCCCGCTGCTCCGGCATCAGCCAGGCGCTGAGCGCGGTGGAGGTCGTCAGCACCCCCGCGAACACCAGCGGGAAGACCAGCAGGATGGCGATGTCGAGCCGGTCGTCCTCGCGGCCCGCCATCCGCGGGCGCAGCTCGCCGCGCACCCATTCAGCGGCCGCGAAGCCGCCGAACACGGCGACCAGGGCCAGGGACTGGAACATCTGCGGATCCATGTCCCATTCTAGGGCCGAAAACGGGCGTACCGTCTGCACTTTGGTCTAATATCCGGTCCGGCCTGTGGCCGCCGCCGCAAGCCCTGCAGACCCCCGAGGTGAGCATGTCCCTGACGATCGGAGTGCCGCGCGAGACCTTCGCCGGCGAGAAGCGCGTGGCGACCGTCCCCGAGGTGGTCGAGAAGCTCCTGAAACTCGGCTTCAAGGTCTGCGTCGAGACGGGTGCGGGCGATGCCGCCAACTTCAGCGACGAGGCCTACCGCGCCGCCGGCGCCACGGTGGCGGGTTCCGCTGCCGAGGTCTACGCCGCCGCTGATGCGGTCTTCAAGGTCCGCCCCCCGACCGCCGCCGAGGTGGCCCAACTGCGCGAGGGCGCGACCTTCATCGGCTTCGTGTGGCCCGCCCAGAACCCGGAGCTCATGCAGCAGCTCGCCGCGCGCAAGGCCACGGTGCTCGCCATCGACTCGCTGCCGCGCCAGCTGTCGCGCGCGCAGAAGATGGACGCGCTCACCTCCATGGCCGGCGTCAGCGGCTACCGCGCCATCATCGAAGCGGCGCACGCGTTCGGCCGCCCCTTCAACGGGCAAGTCACGGCCGCCGGCAAGATCCCGCCCGCCAAGGTGTTCATCGCGGGCGCCGGCGTCGCGGGCCTCGCGGCCATCGGCGCCGCCGCCAACCTCGGTGCCATCGTGCGCGCCAACGACACCCGCGCGGAGGTCGCCGACCAGGTGGTCTCGCTCGGCGGCGAGTTCGTGAAGGTCGACTACGAGGAGGAAGGCTCGGGCGGCGGCGGCTACGCCAAGGTCATGAGCGAGGGCTTCCAGCAGGCGCAGCGCGCCATGTACGCGCAGCAGGCCCGCGAGGTCGACATCATCGTCACCACCGCGTTGATCCCCGGCAAGCCCGCGCCGCGGCTCATCACCGCCGAGATGGTGCAGACGATGAAGCCCGGCAGCGTCATCGTCGACATGGCCGCCGAACAGGGCGGCAACTGCGAACTCACCGTGCCGGGCGAGGCCGTGGTGCGCCACGGCGTCACGATCGTCGGCTACACCGACCTCGCGAGCCGCCTCGCGCGCCAGTCCTCGACGCTCTACTCCAACAACCTGCTGCGCCTCACCGAGGAGCTCTGCAAGGCGAAGGACGGCAAGCTGGTCGTCGACATGGACGACGACGCGATCCGCGGCCTCACGGTCATCAAGGACGGCGCCGTCACCTGGCCCCCGCCGCCGCTCAAGCAGGCCGCAGCGCCTGCCGCCAAGCCCGCGGCTGCCGCCGCCACGGCGCCGGCAAAGAAATCCTCGCACGGCCACGGCGGCGGCGGAGAGCCCGCGTCGGCCACCGGCCTCGCCATCACCTTCGGCATCGGCGCGCTGCTCTTCTGGCTGGTCGGCGCGTACGCGCCGGCCGAGTTCCTCGGCCACTTCACGGTGTTCGTGCTGGCCTGCTTCATCGGCTACATGGTGGTCTGGAACGTCACGCCCTCGCTGCACACGCCGCTGATGAGCGTCACCAACGCCATCTCCAGCATCATCGCGGTGGGGGCGCTGGTGCAGGTCGCGCCGCCGCTCAACGGCACAGCCGGAGACGCCGCCGCGTCGGGCCGTCCCGATGCGCTGATCCTCGGCCTCGCGGTGACCGCGCTGGTGCTCACCGCCATCAACATGTTCGGCGGCTTCGCCGTCACGCGTCGCATGCTCGCGATGTTCCGCAAGTAAGGGAGCCGCAGGCATGCTCACCGCCAACCTCGCCACCGTCGCCTACCTGGGCGCGGCCATCCTCTTCGTCCTGAGCCTCGGGGGTCTCTCGCATCCCGAGACCGCACGCCGCGGCAACCTCTACGGCATCGTCGGCATGACGCTCGCGGTGCTCGCCACGGTGCTCGGCCCGCGCGTCACCGCGGCCGGTCTGCCGTGGATCATCGGCTCGCTCGCGGTCGGCGGCGCCATCGGCCTCTACGCCGCGCGCAAGGTGCAGATGACGCAGATGCCGGAGCTCGTCGCGCTGATGCACAGCCTGGTCGGCCTCGCGGCCTGCCTGGTCGGCTTCGCGAGCTATGTGGACACCTCCATCGTCCTCGAGGGCGCCGCCAAGACCATCCATCATGTCGAGATCTACCTCGGCATCCTGATCGGCGCGGTCACCTTCTCGGGTTCGGTCGTCGCGTTCGGCAAGCTCTCCGGGAAGATCGGCGGCAAACCGCTGCTGCTCCCCGCGCGCCACTGGATCAACCTCGCGATGCTGGTCGCGGTGATCTTCATCGCCGTGCGCTACCTCGCGGCGCCCACGGCGGCGGAAGGCATGACGCCGCTGCTGATCATGACCGCGATCGCACTGCTGTTCGGCATCCACATGGTGATGGCGATCGGCGGCGCCGACATGCCGGTCGTGGTGTCGATGCTCAACAGCTATTCGGGCTGGGCCGCGGCGGCCACGGGCTTCATGCTCGGCAACGACCTCTTGATCGTCACCGGCGCCCTCGTCGGTTCTTCGGGCGCGATCCTCTCCTACATCATGTGCCGCGCCATGAACCGCCAGTTCCTGAGCGTCATCGCCGGCGGCTTCGGTACCGGCGGTGGTGCGCCGGCAGCGGCAGGTGCGGCGGCGGGACCGCAGGGCGAGGTGCAGGCGGTGAGCGCGGTCGAGACCGCCGAGATGCTGCGCGGCGCCAAGCAGGTGATCATCGTGCCGGGCTACGGCATGGCCGTCGCGCAGGCGCAGCACACGGTGTTCGAGATCACGAAGCTCCTGCGCGAGAAGGGCGTGAACGTCCGCTTCGGCATCCACCCGGTCGCGGGACGCATGCCCGGCCACATGAACGTGCTGCTCGCCGAGGCGAAGGTGCCCTACGACATCGTGCTCGAGATGGACGAGATCAACGACGACTTCCCGGACACGGATGTCGCGATGGTCATCGGCGCCAACGACATCGTGAACCCCGCAGCCGAGGACGACCCGACGAGCCCCATCGCCGGCATGCCGGTGCTGCAGGTGTGGAAGGCCAAGACCTCGATCGTCATGAAGCGCTCGATGGCCTCGGGCTACGCCGGCGTCGACAACCCGCTCTTCTTCAAGGACAACAACCGCATGCTGTTCGGCGACGCGAAGAAGATGCTCGACGAAGTGCTCGCGGCGCTGAAGAACTGACCGAGGACAGACCATGGGCCACGCCGAAGACATCGCCGCCTTCTCCGACCGCTTCCTCGCTGCGCTCGAGCGCGGCGACCCGCAGGAGGTGCGCGGCTTCTATGCGCCCGATGCCCTCATCTGGCACAACTTCGACGACCACGCGCAGACCATCGACGAGAACCTGAAGCTGCTCGGGTGGATGTCGCGCAAGCTGCCGAAGCGGCATTACCGTCTGGTGCGCCGCGAGGTCGTCGCGGACGGCTGGTTCCAGCAGCATGTGCTCGAGGCGACGCTGCCGGACGGCAAGCCGTTCCGCATGCTCGCCTGCTGCATCGTCACCATGAAGGACGGCGTGATCACGCGCCTCGACGAATACCTCGACCCCGCGCAGGCCGCACCCCTCAAGGCGCTCTGACCCGCGAGCGCAGTGCGACGACCGCTCAGGCCGGGCGGCGGGACTGCGTGATGCGGAAGCGCGCCGCGACGAACGCGGCATCGGTCAGCGTGGCGTTGCCCGCCGGGTTCATCCCGGTGACGTGATAGTCGCTGTACGCGGCCGCGAAGTTGAGCGGCATCGGCCCCGTCAGGTTGGTCGTCAACTGCGCGCCCGCAGCCGAGAACCCGTCCTCGGCGCGCGCGATGTACCCCTCGTCGGTCGAATAGAGGAACGCCGTGATGGCACCGCCGCGCTTCGCGTCCGCCGTGGCGTGCGCGAGCGCCGCGTCCGC
>CANHFH010000015.1 GCA_947459825.1 Pseudomonadota bacterium
CGCGTGGCACGGGGGACGGGGCGGCAGGTCGTCATCATGGCGTTCTCCGGAGGAAGAGTTGGCAGGTACGGCGGCAGGATGTCCTATCGACCGACCGCCGCGCTCCCGGTTCCACCCTGCTGCGGTGGATCCGTATGCGCGGGTCGGTCGGATGCGGCCTATGATAGCCGTCATGTCCGACCTTCCGGTCCGCGCTTGTGTCTTTCCGGTCGTCCTGGCGCTCTCTTTGTGGACATCGCCGGCCGTCGCCGATCCGCCGACCCGCGGCGAGAGCCTCTTCGCCACCTGCTCGGCCTGCCACGGCGCTGCCGGCATGGGACAGCCTGACGGGCCCGCTCCGGTGCTGGCGGGCCAGCACGAGCGGGTCCTGATCCGGCAGCTCGCCGACTACCGCGATGGCACGCGTTGGGATCCGCGCATGGAGCATGTCGCCCGGCTGCGTATCGTGGAACGGCCGGACGATCTCGTCGCGCTCGCGGCTTTCGTCTCGCACCTCGATGCGTCGCTGCCCGCGGCGATCGGCAGCGGCGCCGGTCTCGACGCAGGCGCCCGCGCGTTCGTCATGGAGTGCTCGGTCTGCCACGGCGCCACGGGGCAGGGCGATGCCGTGCGCGGTGTGCCTCGGCTCGCCGGCCAGCATCACGGCTACCTGAAGCGGCAGGTGCAGGACGCCGTCGAAGGACGGCGTCCGCGTTTGCAGGCCTCGCACGGGCCGCGCTTCGCGGCCCTCACGGCTCTCGAGATCGATGGCCTGGCCGATTACCTGTCCCGCAATGCGCGACGCGTGGCCCCTGCGCCGGCCCGCTGACGCACGACGCGCCGGCGCGCGGTCCGTCTGCCTCGCCGCACTGGCGCTGTTGGCGGGCTGCTCGTCGTCGCGTGCGTTCCTCGGCGAGCCGCTCACGCGTCCGGCGGGCGCGGACGGCTATCGCGCCTCGGCGGTGCTGCCGCGTCGCGCGCCCGACGATCTGCGGGTGGTGGTGAGCTTCTCGGGCGGCGGCATGCGCGCGTCGGCGTTCGCGTACGGCGTGCTGGAGCAGCTCGCCGAGGACCGTATCCGGCCGACCGACGGCACCGGCCCGCGCCGTCTGCTCGACGAGGTCGACCTCGTCTCCGCCGTCTCGGGCGGCGCCGTGACCGCGACCTACTGGGCGCTGCACGGCGACCGGTTGTTCACCGATTTCCGGCGGCGCTTCCTGACGCGCGATGTATCGGGCGGGCTGCAGCGCGCGGTGTTCCTCGATCCGCGCACCTGGGTGCGGTTGGCGTCGAGCGAGTACTCCCGCGGCGATGTCTACGCCGATTACCTCGACCGCAAGCTGTTCCGCGGCGCGAAGTTCGCGGACCTCGACCGCTCGGGGCAGCGGCCCTTCCTGATCCTCAACGCCACCGATATCGGCGTCGCCGCGCGCTTCGAGTTCACGCAGGAGAGTTTCGACCTGCTGTGCGCCGACCTCGACAGCTATCCCATCAGCCGCGCCGTGGCGGCCTCGTCGTCGGTGCCGGCGCTGCTCACGCCGATCACGCTGCGCAACCGGGCCGGCGGCTGCGGGTACCGCATGCCCGTTTGGGTGGCGCCCGCCGCCGCGGCCCATGACGATTCACGCCGCCACCTCCGCGCCTCCGCGATGCAGTCCTATGCCGACCGGGACCGTTACGGCTGGCTGCACCTCGTCGACGGCGCATTGGGCGACAACCTCGGCGCGCGCGCGGCGCTCGATGCGCTCGCCGACCGTGACGACCCGGCGCAGCCCGATCCGGGCGCGGTCTCGCGCTCCCAGCGTCTGGTCTTCATCACGGTGAACGCATCGGACTGGCAGGCGGGCCGCATCGGCGGTTCGCGTCGGCCGCCCGATGCCATGGAGATGCTGCGCCTGACCGGCACCGTGCCGGTCGACCGCTACACCGTCGAGACCAAGGCGCTGCTGCGCGAGACGCTGCGGCGCTGGATGGACGGCGACGGCGGGGCGGAGCGGGCACATATCGTCGAGGTGGACCTCGACGAGCTGCGCGACGACCCGCGGTTCGGGCGGTTGACGCGACTGCCCACGGCGTTCGATGCCGCGCCCGGCGACATCGACGAGCTGCGCTGCGCCGCGCGGCACCTGCTGATGGCGAACGCCGAATACCGTCGCTTCCTCGCGGTGTCAGGCACCGCCGCTGCAGCAGCGGTCCCGACCGAGTGCGCGCGCGCGCCCTGAGGCCGCACCGGCTCGCGTCACCATGTCATCGAGACGCCCTTGGTCTTGAGGTAGGGCTCGAGGCCTTCCTTGCCGAACTCGCGGCCCCAACCAGATTGCTTGTTGCCGCCGAAGGGCATCGCGGGGTCGATGGCGGCGTGCATGTTCACGCTCACCTGGCCGGCATCGATGCGCCGCACCATCTGCATGGCGCGGCCGAGGTCGCGCGTCCAGACGCTGCCCGACAGGCCGTAGATGGTCGAGTTGGCCGCGCGCGCCACCTGCGCGAGGTCGTCATCGCCGAAGGACTGCACGCAGAGCACCGGCCCGAAGATCTCCTCGCGCACCGGCGTCATGTCGTCGCGGGTGCGCGCGAGCACCGTCGGCTCGAAGAAATATCCGGGCCGCGACGGCGCCGCGCCGCCGCAGACGACCTCGGCACCCTCGCGTCGTCCGGCCGCGACGAAACCCGCGACGCGCTCGCGTTGCTGCGCGGAGATCAGCGGACCGAACTCTGAGGTCGGATCCATGCCCGGGCCGAGCTTCATCGCGCGCGCGATCGCGGCGATGCCCTCGACCATGCGGTCATGCACCTTCTCGTGCACGAAGAGCCGCGTGCCCGCCATGCAGTTCTGGCCCTGCAGGAAGAAGCAGGCGCGCGCCGCACCGGGGATCGCCTGTTCGAGGTCGGCGTCGTCGAACACCACGACCGGCGACTTGCCGCCGAGCTCGAGCGTCACCTTCTTCAGGTCCGCCGCCGCGGCGCGCACGATCATGCGGCCTACCTCGGTCGAACCGGTGAAGGCGATCTTGTCGACGCCGGGATGCGCTGCGAGCGCCGCGCCCGCGCTCTCGCCCGTGCCGTTGACGAGGTTGATGACACCGTCGGGCACGCCCGCCTCCTGGCAGATCTCGGCGAGGCGCATCGCGCTGAGCGGTGCGAGTTCGGCGGGCTTCAGCACCAGCGTGCAGCCGGTGGCGAGAGCGGGGGCCACCTTGAGCATCACCATCGGCAGCGGCGAGTTCCACGGCGTGATCGCACCGACCACGCCGATCGGCTCGCGCAGCGTGAACGATATCGCCTCGCCCGGCAGCTTGCCCTGCGGCGCTGCAGGGATGGTCGCGCCCTCGATCTTGGTCGGCCAGCCGGCGTAGTAGCGGAAGAACTCCGGGACCACCATGCCGCAGACATACTGCGCCAGCGGCATCGGCAACCCGCTGTCGAGCACCTCGAGCTCGCAGAGGCGCTGGAAGTCCTGCTGCACGAGGTCCGCCACCTTCCAGAGCACTGCGCTGCGCTGCGCGGCGGTGAAGCGCGACCATGGTCCCTCGAACGCCGCGCGCGCAGCGCGCACCGCCGCGTCGACATCGGCGGCACCGCCGGCGGCGACCCGTGAGATGCGCTCTCCGGTGGCCGGGTCGTACACATCGATGGTCGCGCTCGAGGCGGGCGTGACCCATCGTCCGCCGATGAAGTGGCCGTGCTCGCGGCCGAGGAACTCCAGCGTGGTGGCCGAGGGCGAGGGCGGCTGAGCGGTGGGTGCTGCGGTCATGGCGTTCCTCCGGGGTGTCCGGTCATCCTAAGTCCGGTCCGCCCGACGACCGCGCTCCGGTTTGCCATGTGTCCGGTCCGTGGGCATGCCGACGGGCATTGAAGCGGGGCGCGGTCCTGCCGATACTCCCCGGATGAGGGAAGCGAGATGAGGCGCAAGGAGACCCGTCGCGCGGCGGCCGCGTTCGCCGATCCGGCGACCCACGACGTATGCGTGGCGCGGCAGCCGATCTTCGACCCGTTGTCGAAGGTGTCGGCCTACGAACTGCTCTATCGGCCGAGCGCGGACGACGGCGCAGCGGACGACGGCGCAGCGGGCGACGGGCCGAGCGGCGCGGCGGCCACCGCACGCGTGATCCTCGCGGCCATCAGCGATTTCGGGCTCGAACACCTCGCCGGTACGGCTGATGTGCACATCAACCTGCCCGCCGAGCTCATCCGTTCGCCCATCGACATCCCGCTGCCGCCCGCGCGCGTGGTGCTCGAGGTGCTGGAGGACGTCGAGGCGGATGACGCGGTGGTCGCCGGCATCGAGGCCTACCGCTCACGCGGTTTCCGCATCGCCCTCGACGATTTCGCCTGGGCGCCCGGGCAGGGCGATCCGCGGCTGCTGAAGTCGGCGGACTGCGTCAAGGTCGATGTGCTGCTGCAGCCGCCGGAGACGCTCGGCGCGATGGTCGCCGAGCTGCGCAGCCGGGGCATCCTGATGATCGCGGAGAAGGTCGAGACGGGGGAGCAGTTCGGACTCTGCCGCGGCATGGGTTTCGCGGGCTTCCAGGGTTTCTTCCTGCAGCGGCCGGAGACGTTCAAGGGGCAGCGCGCCGAAGGTTTCCAGCCGACGACGCTGCAGGTGCTGGCGGCGCTGCAGTCGCAGGATTACTCGACCGACGAGGTCGAGAAGCTGGTGTCGCGCGATGTCGCGCTGGTGCACCGGGTGTTGTTGCGTCTCAACTCCGCCTACTACGGGTTCCCGTCGCCCGTCTCGTCGATCCGCCACGGCGTCAACCTGCTGGGCCGGGACAACCTGCTCAAGCTCTGCGCCATCATGTCGCTGGCGGCGTTCCGCGACCGCCCCACCTGGCTGCTCGCCAACACCCTGACGCGCGCCAGGATGTGCGAGCTGCTGCACGAGTCCGACGACGGCGACGAGGCGGGCGTCTTCTTCATGGCAGGCCTGCTCTCGCACCTCGATGCGCTGCTCGGCCTGCCACGCGAGGAGGCGCTGCGCAGCCTCGCGCTCACGCCGACCGTGCGCGATGCGGTGCTGTCGCGGTCAGGCCCGGCTGGCCGCGCGTTGGCCGCCGTCGAGGCCTGGGAGCGCGGCGATTGGGACGCCGTGAAGGAGGTGGGCCATCGGGACCTCGCCAAGATCCGCGCCGCGTACCTCGATGCCGTCGCCTGGGGCGAGGAGACGGTCAAACTGACCGCCGACTGAGCCGGGATGCGCCGCGCTCAGTCGTTGAACATCTTCCAGAGCGTGCGGCGCGACGGATCGTAGGCGTTGTAGATCTTGCCGGCGGTCGCCGGATCGCCGAGCGCCTGCACGACCAGTTCCGCGAGGTCGCCGCGCGCGATGTAGCTGAAGGCCTTCGGATCGTCCGCGAGGACCGCCGTGCCGGTGGCCTTCACATCGCCGAGACCGCCGGGCCGGATGATCGTGTAGTCGAGCCCGCTCGCGCGCAGGTGGTCCTCGGCCCGTCCCTTGAGCGCGATCACCTCCTTGAGGAAGCGGCGCGACGGCGCCGGTGCCGTCTCCCAGGAATCGCCGGTGCCTACCACCGTCACCAGCACGAAGCGTTTGACGCCGGCCGCCGCAGCCGCGTCGATCGCGTTGCGGTTACCCTCGAAATCAGGACGGCGGGTCTTGTCGCCCCGGCCCGTGCCGAGCGTCGAGATGACCGCCGCGTAACCGCCCGCTGCGACCGCCGCGCGGACCTGCTCCGCGTCCATGGCATCGGCGACGACGGTCGCGACGCCGAGCTCGCGCAGCGCCGCGGTATCTGACGTCGGTCGCACCGCGACGGTGACCTGCTCGCCGCGCGCCTTGAGGCGTTTCACGACCTCGAGACCGGTCGCGCGGTTGCCGCCGAACACCAACACCGGACCGCCCGGCGAGGTGTAGGTGGCGGCCGCTCGGATGCCCACCGGTTCGTGCGATGAACCGCTCAACCAGAACACATAGGCGGCGAGCAGCGCTGCGAGCACCAGCACCGCGTAACCGACGGTCTTCAGGACGATGCCGAGGATGCGCAGCATGGCGTGGTCTCCGGGTCAGGGACGGAAATCGGCGAGCAGCTTCGTCTCGCGCTCGGCTGCGAGACCGGCTTTGAGCTTGTCACGCTCGGCGGCGGGGCGCGAGAGATGCCAGCGCAGCGTGTCGACGACGGTCTCGGCGAGCGGGCGGATGCGCAGACCCGCGACGGTGGCGCGCGACATCGCGGTGGCGGCGAAGCCGGCGCTGTCGCCCGTGGCGGGCACCCACACCGGCATGTCGGACCACGGCTGTACGCCCTGCGCCTCGAGGAACGGCGCGGGCATCCACACCGGTTCCGGCGTCGCGGCCGGCTTGGCGATGCTGCGGGCGGCGGCCACCGACTCCGCGACGAGCTCGCCGATGGTGAACCGTCCCGGGGCGGAGACGACGTTGAAGGTGCCGATGACGCGGCGCTCCATGGCGTCGAGCGCGAAGGCCGCAAGATCGCGGGCGTCGATGAGCTGCACCGGATCCGCGGGCGCACCGGGCGCAGCGAAGCGTCCGCCGCGCGCCGCGCGCGCCGGCCAGTAGGTGAAGCGGTCGGTGTTGTCATCCGGTCCCACGATGAGTCCGGGACGCAGCACGGTGACGTTGCCCGCGCCGTAGACCTCGCGCGCCGCCGTCTCGCACAGCGCCTTGAGCGGACCGAAGGTCGCGCCGTCGACGGTCTCGACGGTCTCGTCGGCGAGCTTGCCCACGGGCGAGTCTTCGTCGTTCGGCGCGGCGAACGACGCATAGACCGACAGCGACGAGACGAAGAGGTAATGCGGCACGGAGGCGCGCAGCATCTGCGCGGCGAGCCGCACCTGTCGCGGTACATAGCCCGAGTTGTCGATCACCGCGTCGAAGGACCGGCCCGCGAGCCCGCCGAGATCGCCGTTGCGGTCGCCGGTGATGCGCGGCACCTCGGGGAAGCGGTCCTTGTTGGTGCGGCCGCGGTTGAAGAAGGTCACCGAGTGGCCGCGCGCCAGCGCGAGCGCCGTCATGTGCAGGCCGATGAACCGCGTACCGCCGAGGATCAGGATGCGCATCGGCCGCGCCGCGCGGCCGGTGGTGGACAGAGCCGCAGCGGCGGCGATCGCGGCGCCCGCCTGCAGGAACTCGCGGCGGCGCAACCGACGGGCGTCCATCAGCGCACCCCCGGCGGCGCGTACTTCTCGACCCACTGGCGCACGGTGGCGTACCAGTGCAGCGAGTTCTGCGGCTTCAATATCCAGTGGTTCTCGTCCGGGTAGTAGACGAACTTCGAGGGCACGCCGCGCTTCTGCAGCGTGTTGAAGAGCTCGACGCCGTGGTTCACCGGCACGCGCAGGTCCTGCTGGCCGTGGATCACGAGCGTCGGCGTCACGAAGTTGCCGGCGGAGGTGTGCGGCGAATAGCGCGCGAACTCCTCGGGCCGCTCCCAGAACTCGAAGAAGCGGTCCTTCTCCGCGCCGAAGTCGGCGGCGATCTGCGTGTACTTGTTGTAGACCGCGGCGTGCGCCACCAGCGCCTTGAACGGATGCGCGCGGCCGAGCAGCGTCGCCGCGAGGAAGCCGCCGTAGCTCGCACCGGCCGCGACCATGCGCGACGCATCGGCCCAGGGCTGCGCGGCCACCCACTGCGCGGCGGCGATGGTGTCCGCGTAGGGCTTGGTGATCCAGTCGGGGTTGATCGAGTCGGCGAAGGCCTGACCGAAGCCGCTCGAACCGTGGAAGTTGTGCCAGGTGACGACATAGCCCCAGCTGGCGAACACATGCGCGTTCCAACGCCATTGCGTCGCATCCTGGATGCCGTTGTGCGGACCGCCGTGCAGCAGCATCATCACCGGATAACGCTTCGCCGGATCGAAGCCCGGCGGATGGATGACCCACATCTGGATCGGCGCGCCGCCGCTGCCCGTGTAGGTGACGCTGTCCACCTTGCCGAGCGACACGCCGGCGAGCGCCGCGTCGTTGAAGTCGGTGAGGCGCGTCGCCGCACCGCTCGTGAGGTCGACGCGCACCAGCGTCGGCGGCTCGGAGAAGCTCTGCCGCAGCGCGACGGCGGCCGGCTTGGCGCCGCCACGCTCCGCCACCGCCAGCGAGCCGAAGCTCGGCGTCGTGGTCACCGCGCGCGGCTTGCCGGGCGCGGCGATGTCGAAGCGCCAGATGCGGTTGACCGCCGCGTCGTCGATGGCGCTGAAGACGGACTTCGAATCCGGCCGCCAGACGAGCACGCCGGCCGAGCGGTCGAAGTTCCCCGACAGGTCACGCATCGCGCCCGTCGCACGGTCCACCAGCATCAGGCGCGCGCGGTCGGCGTAGAACGGCGGGATCCTCTGCGCGGTGTACGCGAGCCACTTGCCGTCGGGGCTGTAGGCGGGATCGTCGTCGTCGGCGCGGTTGCCCTCGGTCAGGTTGCGCGGCGGCTTGCAGCCGCAGGCGGCGATGGTGATGACATCGTAGTTGGGCTCGATGCCGCTGCGGTCGACATCCGCGACGAACGCGACCTCGAGGCCGTCGGGCGAGATGTCGTAGGACGAGACGGAGTAGTCCCTCCTCGACAGCGACAGTCCCGAGAGCCGGGTGATCGCCTGCGGCTCACCGCCTTCGACCGCCACGGAGAAGAGATGGGGTTCGCGGTCGTCGAGGTAACGGTCCCAATACGCGAGCGGCGCACGGTCCCAGCTGCGCGCGTTCATCTTGCTGTCGGCGCGCTCCTTCAGCCGCTTCGCCTGGTCCTTCCACTCGACGAGGTCGGTCCAGATCGGCGTGACGAAGGCGATACGCTTGCCGTCCGGGAACCACTTGATGGCGTTGGCGCCGGTCGGCACCTGCGTCAGGCGCCGCGCTTCGCCGCCATCGACGGGGATGATGTAGATCTGGGATTCTTTGTCTTCGCCGCGCTTCGAGAGGAAAGCGATGCTGCGGCCGTCCGGGCTGAAGGCGGGCGAGGTGTCGGCGGCCTTGTCGCTGGTGAGCGGACGCGCCGGCCCGCCGGCGACCGGCACCAGCCAGATGTCGGTGGCGCCGCGGTTCTCGGCGATGTCGAAGCGCGTCACGGTGACGGCCGCGGTGCTGCCGTCCGGCGAGATCGCGGTGTCGCCGAGGCGGGCGAGCGACCACATCTTCCCCGCCGAGAACGCGTCGGCCGGGTCCGCGGAGGCGGCCGCGGCAGTCGGGGCGGTCGGGGCGGTCGGGGCCGCCTCCTGTGCGGCGACGGACAGCGGCGCGGTGAGGGCGGCGAGGGCGGACAGCAAAGCGGCGAGGGATCGTTTCATCGGCAGGCTCCGGCAGGTCGTTCGTCGGTGGTCAATATTCGTCGGCGGTCAATAATGGGGCGGCGGTTCGGGATCCGTGCGGCTCGCCCCTGCAGCACCGCCTTCGACCTCGGCGAGCAGCTGCTGGTTGCGCTGCCGCAGACGGTCGATGTCGCGTTGTTGCCGGTAGAACTCCTCGGAGAGTTCCTGCACGGCCCGCTCCAGATGCGCGATGCGCATCTCGAGGGCTTCCAGGCGGGCGGGGTCGGTCATGGTCCCGCAAGGCTAATCCATAGGCCGGTCCGCGGCCACCCGTGGGTCTTCGGCGGTCGATGCTGGCCCAGGCGATGCGGCGGGATGCCCCCGCCCGGCGCGCTCGGGCATACTGAACCCATGACAGGCAATCTCGGTGATGGTCGCATCGTGGTCGGCACCGCGCGCACGGAGCGCGCGGACGCGATCGATCTTGCGCGCAACTGGCTCGATGCCGTCTGGCGGCGCGACCTCGCCGCCGCCGCGGCCATGATGGCGCCGGGGGCCCGGGTCACGATCTCGGGCGGGCACCAGTTCGCCGCGCTGGAGGCCTTCGCGGCGTTCGCGGCGGAGCGCTACGCCGAGTTCCGCAAACAGGCCGACGCGTTCGAGGCCTGCGAGGCGGCCGGTGGCCTCGCCGTCTATGTGCGCGGCACGCTGTCCGGCACCTTCAAGGACGGCGCCCCGTTCAGCGCCGTGCGTTGGTGCGACCGCTTCCTCGTCGCCCAAGGACGCATCATCGACATCGAGACCTGGAGCGACATCGCGGAGACCCGCGCAGGAGCCGCAGCGACATGACCGAGAGACTCGACCGCTACGCCGCGCTCGCGTTGCAGGTGGACTGCGACGGCGTACATCCCGACCGCGACCGTGAGAGCGCGGCGCAGAGGATGCAGGCTTCGTTGCTCCGCATCGGCGTGGCGTTGGAGGGCGCGCAGCGCTGGATCGGTCCGGACCTCAAGCTCGTGGTGCTGCCCGAGTACATCCTGTCCGGTCCGCCTTGGGGCGAGACCATCCCGGAGTGGGCGGCGAAGGGCGCGGTCGCGCCGGACGGACCTGAATACGCGGCGCTGGCCGCGCTCGCGCAGCGCCACGGAGTGTTCCTCGCGGGCAACGGCTACGAGACCGACCGGCATTTCCCGGGGCTCTACTTCCAGTGCTGCTGGGTGTTCGGTCCGAACGGCGACCGGGTGCTGACCTATCGTCGCCTGATCTCGATCTTCGCGCCGACGCCGCACGATGTCTGGGACAAGTACCTCGACATCTACGGCATCGAGGGCGTCTTCCCGGTGGCCGACACCGCCGTCGGCAAACTCGCCGCGATCGCCTCCGAGGAGATCCTCTACCCCGAGGTCGCGCGCGCGCACGCCGTCCGCGGCGCCGAGGTGTTCCTGCATTCGACCAGCGAGGTCGCCTCGACCTCTCTCACCATCAAGCAGATCGCGCGGCGCGCCCGCGCGCTCGAGAACATGGCCTATGTCGTGTCGGCCAACACCGCCGAGCTGCGCGGCATCTCCGTGCCCACCGACTCGAGCAACGGCTATTCCGACATCATCGACTGGCAGGGCGGGCAGATGGTCGTGGCGGGGCAGGGCAACTCCTCGGTCGCGAACGCCTACCTCGACATGGCGGGACTGCGCGCCGCGCGCCGCCGGCCGGCGATGTCCAACATGCTCTCGCGCCAGGCGCTCGAGATGTTCGCCGAGACCTTCGCGACGGCCGATCTGCGGCGGCGCAACGGCCTGCTCAAGGGCGGCGAGGTGGTGATACCGGACCGCAGCTATTTCCGCGCGCGGCAGGCCGACGCGATCGCGCGGATGACGGAGCGCGGCATTCTTTGAGCCGCGCCGCGGTGCATGAGGCCTACGGCGCGCCGCGCGAGGTGCTGCGCGTCGTGGAGCAGGATCCCGGCGATCCCGCCGAGGGCGAGATCGTGGTGCGCATGGAGGCGGCCGCGATGCACATCGCCGACCTGCGCACCATCGAGGGCGCAGCGACCTTCCGCAGACCGTTGCCGCGCACGCCGGGCTTCGAGGGCATCGGCCGCGTCGAGCGCGCGGGGCGCGATGCGGGCTTCGCGCCCGGCGACCGCGTGTTCCCGCCGCTCGGCAGCGGCACCTTCCGCGAGCGGCTGCGTTGCCGAGGCGCTGATTGCCTGCCCGCGCCCGAGGGCGACGCCGCGCAGCTCGCGCTGTTGACGGTCAACGGCCCGACGGCTGCGGTGCTGCTCGAGGATTTCGCGGCGCTGCAGCCGGGGGATTGGCTGGTCCAGAACGCGGCCAACTCCAGCTGCGGACGCTATCTGATCCGGCTCGCGCGTCTTGCGGGCGTGCGCACGGTCAACATCGTCCGGCGGCCGGAGATGGTGGACGAGCTGCTCGCGCTGGGCGGCGATGCGGTGCTGGTGGACGGACCCGACCTCGCGGCACAGGTGCGTGCGGCCACGGGCGGCGTCGCGCCGCGGATCGGCGTGGATGCGGTCGCGGGCGCGGCCACGCAGCGCATCGCCGAGTGCCTCGCGCCGGAGTCGCCGCTCGTGTGCTACGGCGCGATGGGCGGTGCGCCCTGCGAGATCGACTTCTATCTGATGTTCCGCGAGGGCATCGTGCTGCACGGGCTGAGCTTCGTGCGCCAGCTGCAGCGGCGGCGCCCCGACGAGGTACGTGCGCTCTACACGAGGCTCGCGGGGCTCATGGCCGACGGCACGCTCGCGGCGCGGATCGCCGCGGTGTATCCGCTCGACCGCATCGTCGAGGCCTGCGAGCATGCAGCGCGCAGCGGCGCCGAGCGCGACGGCAAGGTGATCATCTCGCTGGTGTGACCTCGCCGCGCCGCAGCACCATCCAGGTCGTCAACAGCAGCAGCGGCAGCGTCGCGAGGTTGAGGGCGGTCCAGCCGATCGATTCGAGCGCGAAGCCCGCGAGCAGCGAGGCCACCGCTTGGCAACCGAACACCACGAGATCGTTGAAGCCCTGCGCGCGGAACCGCTCGTCGGCCGAGTGCACCCCGGCGAGCACGGCGGTGGCGCCGACGAACAGCAGGTTCCAGCCGACGCCGAGCAGCACCAGCGCCACGATGTAGTGCGCGAACCCCTGCCCCACCGCCGCGACGATGCCGATGCAGGCGAAGTTGGCGGCGAGGCCCGCGAGCATCATGCCGCGGATGCCGAGACGGCCGGTGAGCCACGGCGTCGCGAGCGAGGGCAGGTACATGCCGAGCAGATGCGCGGTGATGACGCCCGCCGTCGCGTGGCCGTCGAAGCCGTCGTGCACATGCATGCTGATCGGCGTGGCGGTCATGATGAAGCTCATCACCGCGTAGGAGGCGAGCGCGCCGAGCAGGGCGAGACGGTAGTCGGCGACGCGCAGCAGTGCGCGCACCGAGCGGCCCGCATCGCGGCGTTCCGCCGGCGTGGGCGTGCCGACCTGCAACCGGGCGAGCACCAGCGCCGCGCAGAGCAGCAACCCGGCGAGCACGACGAAGGACCCGGTGTACTCCGGCCAGCCGCCGAGGTGGCGCACGCGTTCGCCGAGTGCGGGGCCGAAGACCGCGGCGGCGAGCGTGCCGAGCATCACCGTCGCGACCGCCCGCGCGGCGTCGGCCTGCGGCACGGACTCCACGGCGGCGAAACGGAACTGCTGCACCACCGCGGCGTTCGCGCCGAACAGCAGACCGGTCAGGCAGAACGCGACGAAGCTGCCGCTCGCGACGGCGGCGGCGCAGGCGAGCGCGCCTGCCGCACCGAGCAATGCGCTGCCGACGAACACCGGTCTGCGGCCGATGCGCTGCATCAGCAGCGCCGCCGGCAAGGACGCGGCCGCGACGCCGACGATGGAGAGCGACCACGGCAGCGTGGCGAGCGCGGGTGTCGGCGCGAGCCGCGCACCCACGATGCCGCCGAACGCGACGAGCGTGATGGTTCCGCAGGCCGCGAAAGCCTGCGCGATGGTGAGGATCCAGACCTGGCGCATGCTTCCTGCCCTGCTGCGCAGCAGTATATGCTGCACGGATGAGCACGGGTCCCGCCGCCGAATACGTCGACCGCATCCTGCGCGCACGCGTCTACGAGGCGGCCATCGAGACGCCGCTCGAGGTCGCACCGCGCCTCTCGCGCCGCATCGGCAACACCGTGCTGCTCAAGCGCGAAGACCTGCAACCGGTCTTCTCCTTCAAGATCCGCGGCGCCTACAACAAGATCGCCAACCTCTCCGCGACCGCCGCCGCGCGCGGCGTGATCTGCGCCTCCGCCGGCAACCATGCGCAGGGTGTGGCGCTCGCCGCCGGGCGGCGCGGCATCCCGTCGGTCATCGTCATGCCGGTGACCACGCCGCGCATCAAGGTGCAGGCGGTGATCGACCTCGGCGGCGAGGCCGTGCTGCACGGGGACGACTACGACGCGGCCTGCGACCATGCGCTCGCGCTCGCCCGCGAGCGCGACATGGTGTTCGTCCATCCGTTCGACGATCCGGATGTCATCGCAGGCCAGGGCACCATCGGCATGGAGATCGCGCGCCAGAGCGGCGGCGACCTCGATGCGGTGTTCGTGCCGGTGGGCGGCGGCGGCCTGATCGCCGGCATCGCGGCGTTCCTCAAGCACCTCTACCCGCGCATCCGCATCATCGGCGTCAACGCCGCGGATTCGACCGCGATGCGCGACTCGCTGCAGGCCGGCGAGCGCGTTGCGCTCGAACGGGTCGGCAGCTTCGCCGACGGCGTGGCGGTGCGGCGCGTGGGCGAGGAGACCTTCCGCCTCGTCCGCGACCTCGTCGACGAGATGGTCTGCGTCGACACCGACGAGATCTGCGCCGGCATCCAGGACATCTTCGAGGACACACGCTGCGTGGTGGAGCCGTCCGGCGCGCTGGCGGTCGCCGCCATCAAGAAGTGGACCGCGCGCGAGGGCGCATCGGGCAAGCGTCTCGTCGCCATCAACTGCGGTGCGAACATGAACTTCGACCGCTTGCGCCATGTGGCCGAGCGCGCCGAGCTCGGCGAGCAGCGCGAGGCGTTGCTCGCGGTCGAGATCCCTGAGCGGCCGGGCAGCTTCCTCGCGCTGTGCCGTGCGCTCGGCATGCGTGCGGTCACCGAGTTCAACTACCGCTACGAGTCGGCGGCGCGCGCGCGGGTGTTCCTCGGCTTCGCGCTGGCGGCGGGTCGTGCGGACCGTGACGGCGTCGCTGCGGCGCTGCGCGAGGCGGGCTTCGGCGTCACCGACCTCACCGACAACGAGCTCGCCAAGCTGCATATCCGGTACATGGTCGGCGGTCGGCCCGCAGGGGTCCGCGAGGAGATGCTGCTGCGCTTCGAGTTCCCGGAGCGTCCCGGCGCGCTGCTGCGCTTCCTCGAGGCGGTCGGGTCGCGTTGGAACATCACGCTGTTCCACTACCGCAACCACGGGTCCGATGCCGGGCGCGTGGTGGCCGGCATCGTGGTGCCGCCGGAGACGCGCGAGGATTTCATGCTGCATCTCACGGCGCTGCAGTATCCGTGGGTCGACGAGACCGCGAATCCCGCCTATCGGCTGTTCCTCGCGGGCTGACCGCACGCTCCGTCACGGATCCGGCCGCCATGACACAGGACATCTACCGCGCACGGCGCGCGCCGCGCGAGTCCCGTCTCACGCTCCGCGGGTTGGAGCACCGTCTGCTCGAGTGGGGCCCGGCGGGCGCCCCGCCGATGGTGCTGCTCCACGGCTACATGGATTGCGCCGACACCTTCCAGTTCCTGGTGGACGCCTTGCCCGACGACCAGCGTTTCGTCGCGCTCGACCTGCGCGGCTTCGGCGGCAGCGCCGCGGTCGGCGGTCCCTACTGGTTCCCCGACTATCTCGCCGACCTCGATGCGCTGCTCGATCTGCTCGCGCCCGCGGCACCGGTACGGCTCGTCGGGCACAGCATGGGCGGCAATATCGTGCTGCAGTACGCCGGTGCAAGGCCGGAGCGCGTGCGCTCCGTGGTGGCGCTCGAGGGTTTCGGCTTGCCGCGCACCGAGCCGGATGAGGCGCCGGCGCGCATGCGTCGTTGGCTCGATGAGCTGCGGGCACCGCCGAGGGGTTCGCGTTACGAGACGGTCGATCAGCTCGCCGCGAACCTGTCGCGCCGCAATCCGCGGTTGACCGCTGCGCACGCCGCCTTCGTCGCCGAGGCGTGGACGCGGCCTGTGCCGGACGCCGGCCGCGAGCTGCGTTTCGATCCCTGGCATCGCCTCGTGAACCCGGTGCTCTACCGCCGCGAGGAGACCGAGGCGATGTGGCGCGCGGTGCGGGCGCCGGTGCTGATGGTGCTCGGCGGCGATTCCGAGCTGTTGCGGCGCTTGGGTCCCGACGGCGAGGAGGCCGTCTACCGCGCCCGGTTCCAGCGCGTCGAGGTCGTCACCTTGCCGGGGCTCGGGCACATGCTGCATCACGAGGATCCGCGACCCGTCGCCGATGCGGTCCAAGGTTGGCTCGCGCGCCACCCGGACGCCTGAAGAGGGCGGCCGTCCGCGCCGGGCGGTATCATGCGAGCGATGCAACACACCCCCGAAGACACCGCGAAACCCGTGTTCGGTCTCGGCGGCGGTGCGGCTGCCGCCGGTTGGGCGGGGCTGCTCCCGTTCGCGGCGGCGCTCGCCTGCGTCGCGCTCGCGCCGGATGCGGCATGGCGCGCGTTCGGCGTCCGGCTCGCGCTCGCCTGGGGCGCGGTCATCCTGACCTTCGTCGCGGCCGTGCACTGGGGGCTCGCGCTCGCGGGTCGTTGGCGCTGGGACGCGGGTGCCATCCTCGGATCGGTGCTGCCCTCGGTGCTCGGCGCTGCGGCGGTGCTCCAAGGCGGCACGCGCGGCATCGCCTTGCTGGTGGCGGGCTTCGGCGCGTTCTGGCTCTACGAGCATCGCCGGCGCGGCGAGGACCTGCCCGCCGACTACCTCGCCCTGCGCCGCGCCTTGACGCTGGCGGTGGTCGCGCTGCTCGCGGTCACCGCGATCGCCGCGGGTCCGGACGCGTGACGGAGCGCAGCCCATGAGCGTGATGGAGGACCTCGCCGAAGCGAAATGGCTGCGGCGCCTGCTGCTCGCAGGTCTGCTCGCGGTGCTGCTGCTGCTCGTCTTCCAGGTCCTGCAGCCGTTCATCGTGCCGGTGATCTGGTCGGCGATCCTCGCGTTCGTCACCTGGCCTCTGCATGTCCGAGTGCTGCGGCTGTTCCGCGGGCAGCGCGATGGCGCGGCGTTCTTCATGACGCTGCTGATGACCATCTGCATCGTGCTGCCGATCGTCTGGCTCGTCATCCTGGTGCAGGCGCAGGCGCTGCCGGTGTACCGCGAGCTCGCGCCGCTGCTGGCCAAGACCCAGCTGCCGCAGTTCATCACCCAGCTGCCCATCCTCGGGCCGCGTCTGCAGGAGATCTTCACGGAGTTCGCGCGCGACCCCGAGGCGCTCGGCGAGACGATCCGCGGTTTCCTGAACCAGTCCTCGGGGGAGCTCGCGGCGCTGCTCGGCGGCGTGGGGCGCAACCTCGCCAAGCTCGTGATCGCGATGGTCTCGCTGTTCTTCATGTTCCGCGACGGTGAGCAATTCGCGGCGCAGGTACGGCGGGTGCTCGAGCAGTTCTTCGGCACGGTCCGCGTCGACCACTACATCGATGCGATCGGCTCCACCGTGAGGGCGGTGGTCTATGGACTGGTGCTCGCGGCGCTTGCGCAGGGCACGCTCGCCGGGATCGGCTATTGGGCTGCAGGTCTTCCGGCGCCTGCGTTCCTCGGTGCGATCACCTTCCTCGTCGGTCTCGTCCCTTTCGTGGTGCCTTTCGTGTGGGCCTCCGCGAGCCTGTGGCTGTTCCTGACCGGCAAGACGGTCGCTGCGGTGGGCTTGTTCATCTGGGGTCTCACGGCGGTCAGCTGGATCGACAACCTCGTGCGCCCGCTCGTCATCAGCGGCGCGACGCGCATCCCGTTCCTGCTCGTCCTGTTCGGCGTGCTGGGCGGCCTCGGCGCGTTCGGCCTCGTCGGCCTCTTCATCGGGCCGGTGATCCTCGCCGTCTCGATCGCGATCTGGCGCGAGTGGCTCGCGGAGAAGCGCGCGCAGGGTTGATGCGCGCGCCGGACGGGAGCCGCATTCCGTCGATGCGGCTCAGCTCTCGGCTCAGGTCTCGGCGCGGGTGAGCTGCGCGGGCAGCGGCGGCGCGCGCCACGCGCGCATCGCGGTGAGCAGCTGTGCCGGGTCGTGCTCCACCAGCAGCATCTCGCGCACGCCCTCGCGCAGGAAGCCTTCGCCGTCGACATGGTCGAGGAAGCGCGCGAGCCCCGAGTAGAAGCCGGCGACGTCGAGCAGCGCGCAGGGCTTGTGGTGCAGGCCGAGATGCACCCAGGTCCAGACCTCGAACAGCTCTTCGAGCGTGCCGACGCCGCCCGGGAGCGCGATGAAGCCGTCGGCGAGCTCGGCCATCAACGCTTTCCGTTCATGCATCGAACCGACTACGCGCAGATCGGCGAGCCCTGCGTGCGCGATCTCGCGCTTCATCAGGGCGCGAGGGATCACGCCGATCACCTCGCCGCCCGCCGCGCGGGCAGCGTCGGCGACCGCGCCCATCAGGCCGATCGAAGCGCCGCCGTAGACGAGACCGATGCCCTCCTCTGCGAGCAGGGCACCGAGCGCCTGCGCCGCCTCGCGGTAGATCGGGTCACGGCCGGCGTTCGCGCCGCAGAACACGCAGAGTCGCTTCATGCCAGTGTCTCCGGGGGCGACAGCGTCATCGCCCATTCCGCGGGGTCGTCGGGCAGCGCGATGAACGGCAGCGACGGGAAAGCGCGCGCAGCGCGGAGCGTGTCGGGACCGTATGGATCGGCGGGTGCGGCAGCGAACCGTGTGGGAACCCGCAGCTTCAAGAGGCGCTTGAGCTGTGGTGCGACGGGATGCGTGAGCGCAGCGAGCGCGGTGCGCCGCCACATCCCGCGGGAGCGCAGCAGGTCGAGCAGCTCGGTCTGGATGTCATCGGCGTCGACCCGCGGCGTGGCGCGCAGCACGCCGGCACGGCTGCGGTCGAACCACGGCCGGTAGAACCTGCGGTCGCGCAGCATGTGCCAGCCGTGCAGCAGGTGACCGCCGTGCCACTCCGGCCGGATGTCGGGCAGGCCGTGACGCACGGCGCTGCGGCGCGCCGCGGCGTCCGGCATGGGCAACCCGATCAGCGTGAGCCGTCCGACGCGTGCGGGCGCCTGCAGTGCGAGCGCGAGCGCCACCGTCGCGCCGCTGCCGATGCCGACGAGCTCACAGTGCGCGAGTCCGAGCGCATCGAGCGCGGCGCGCACCGTGCGTGCGTGCGCGGCGATCGACGGCCTGCCCCGCAGCGGAGCGGCGTCCGACTCGCCGTGGCCCGGCAGGTCGAGCGCCAACACCGGGCGCCGGCCGATGAAGCCCCCCGCGGTGGCGCGCAGCGTGTCGACAGACCCGTAGGCGTCGTGCAGCAGCAGCACCGGCAGGCCCTCGGCATCGTCGTTGCGGCGCAGACGCAGCTGCCCGCCAGGGACGGTGATGAAATCCTGGCGCATGACGCCGCGCAGCGCAGCGGCCGCGACCGGTGCGCCGATGCGCTCGCGGGCCTGGCGCTTGATGAACCGTCGGCCGAGGTCGAGCGTCTCATCGGGCGTACCTCCGGGCTGCACCGTCACCTGCGGCGAAGCGTCACGGATGCGCGGCAGCTGCTGCGAGAGCACATCGGTCGCGGCTGCGGTGGCGAGCAGCGGCGTCGCCGCATGCCGCAGCGTGTCGGCGCTGCGCAGCGTGAAGGCGGCGCGGTAGCCGACCCTGTAGTGGTCTCCGGACCGCATGAAATCGAGCAGCGCGTCCTGCAGCGCCGCGGGCGAGGCCATGTCGACCGGCAGGCGCGCGGCGGCGGATGCGCGGTACCAGGGGAAGAAGATCTTCTGTTCACGCAGCCGCGCCCACAGCCACGCGAGATGCGCGCCGTCCCAAGAAGGGCGGAGCGGCGGCAGGTAATGCTGGACGAAATCATCGCGCTCCGCGTCGGTCAGCAGCACCACGCCGTTGGCCACCGCGCAGGAGATGCGCTGCGGATGACGGGCTGCCAGCGCGAGCGCGATCATCGCGCCGGTGTGGAAGCCGTAGACCGCGGTGCGCGCGACGCCGAGCGCGTCCATGAACTCGACCACCGCGTCGGCGAAGTCGTCCATCTCCGCGTGCGGCACGCCGAGCGGATCGGAGAGCCCGAAGCCCGGCGTGTCGGGCGCGATGCAGGTCAGATGCGGCCGCCAGCGCGTCATCGTCGCGAGCATGTCGAGCGAGGACAGCGGTGATTGGTGCAGGCACAGCACCACGGGGCCGCGGCCCGCGCGGCGGTAATGCACCTGGCGCGCGCCCCACCGCCCACCGGTGATGGTCGCGAAGTGGCGCGTGATCGCAGGCTCCGCCATGAGAGACTCCCCACCCTCGATATCGGGTCAGGCAACTTACCACCGACGCATGGAACCTTCGACGGCATCGCGGACGGCGGCCGAGGACGGGTCGTCCGAGGGCGACACCTCGCTGCGCGCTGTGCTGGCGCAACGCGACTTCCGTCGCTATGCCGGCGCGCGCTTCGTCGCGACGATCACCTGGCAGATGCTCGGCGTTGCGGTGGGCTGGCAGGTCTACGACCTCACGCGCGATCCGCTCGACCTGGGGCTCATCGGTCTCGCGCAGTTCCTGCCGTTCCTCGCGCTGGTGCTGCCGGGCGGACAGGTGGCGGACCGGCATGACCGGCGCGCGGTGCTGATCGCCGCCTACGCGACCGAGGTGGTGGCGGTGCTCGTGCTGCTGGCGTTCACGCTCTCCGGCAGCCGCGAGACCTGGCCGGTGTTCCTCGCGATGGGGCTGGTCGGCGCCGGTCGCGCGTTCTGGATGCCGACCGGGCAGGCGATGGTGGTCAACCTCGTGCCGACGCCGCTGTTCCCGCGCGCCGCGGCGTTCAACGCCACGCTGTTCCAGCTCGCGATGATCGCGGGGCCGGCGGTCGGCGGTGTGCTGTACGCGCTCGGCGAATCCTCGTCGGGCGCCGGTGCGGTGTGGGTGTACGGGACCGCGCTCGCGCTGTTGGCGCTCGTCATCGGTTCGCTGCTGCGGGTGAGACCGGTGCGTCCGCCGCCGACCACCGCGCCGCATTCCTGGCACGAACTGTCGGCGGGCCTGCGCTTCGTCCTCTCGCGCAAGCCGGTGCTGGGCGCGATATCGCTCGACCTGTTCGCGGTGCTGTTCGGCGGCGCCACGGCGCTGTTGCCGATGTTCGCGGCGGACATCCTGCATGTCGGCCCGGAGGGCTTGGGTCTGCTGCGTGCGGCGCCCGGTGTCGGCGCTGCGATCACCGCCGTGTCGCTCGCGCGCCGCCCGATCGCGCGCCATGCCGGGCGATGGATGTTCGGCGGCGTCGCGGTGTTCGGCGCCGCCACCGTGGTGTTCGGCGCGTCCACCTCCTTCTGGCTGTCGTTCGCCGCGCTGCTCTGCGTCGGCGCCGGTGACATGGTCAGCGTGTTCGTGCGTCACCTGCTCGTGCAGCTCGAGACCCCGGATGCCATCCGCGGTCGCGTCAGCTCGGTGAGCGCGCTCTTCATCGGCGCTTCCAACGAGCTCGGCGAGTTCGAGTCAGGCCTGACGGCCAGCTGGTGGGGGCCCGTGCCGGCGGTGGTGGTCGGCGGATTCGCCTGCCTCGGGGTGGTGGGTGTCTACCTGCGGTTGTTCCCGGAATTGCGGCGCTTGGACCGGTTCCCCGACCCTGCGCGGGACTGATCCCGGACGGGTGCTGTATATCCGGACAGGTCGTCCCCCACGGTGCCCGAGGGAACCGTCCCCGTCCGCCGCGGTCTTTCGCATGGGGGGACGCGTGGCATACTCGTCCTCACCGGTCGCATCCGTCAGTGCGCCTCCTGCGGGAGCCCGATATGGCCATCATCACGCTGCGTAACGCTCTCGTGGCTGCGCTCGCCCTCGGCAGCGCCGGCTGCATGAGCGCGCGCGTCGAGGAGTCGCGCGAACTGCCGACGCAGATCGCGGCGGGCGAGGCCGTGGTGATCCTCGCCAAGCCCCAGATCGAGGGCGCCGCCGCCGCGGATGACTTCATGGACTGCGTCGGTCGCGGTCTGGCCTCCGGCGAGCGCCCGGTACCGGTGCGCGACAACGACGCCTTCGTCGACAGCCTGTTCCCGTGGTTCGAGCCCGCCACCGCGCCGGCGCGGCCCGAGGCGGTGACCGAGGTCCTCGCGCGTCCCGGGGTCAGCGAGCGTATCGCCTCCACCGGGGTGCGCTATCTCGTCTGGCTCGACGGCGCGACCCGCAAGACCGATGGCGGCGGCAGCCTGGCCTGCGGTGCGGCCCCGGGCGCCGCGGGTTGCGTGGGCTTCGGCTGGTGGGAGAAGGAATCCGATTTCGAGGCGGTGATCTGGGACCTCAAGAGCGCGAAGTCCGCCGGTTCCATCGGCACCAATGTCACCGGTACTTCGGCGATCGTCGGCGCGGTGGTGCCGTTGCCGTTCATCGCGCGGGTCGAGGGCACGGCCTGCAAGCGGCTCGCCGGTCAGCTGCAGTCCTTCTTCCAGGGCGGCGCTCCGGCGCCTTGAATTCTTTGGAGACCGCAGTGATGGGCATCGTTCGGCATTGGCGTGCGTTCGTGGCGGTGGCCGGGGTCGCTGTGCTGACCGGCTGCGCTGCGACCGGTGGTGGGACTTCGACGGGTGGCATGCCGGGCGGTCTGCCGGGCGGCGTGCCCGGTGGCCTGCCGGGTGCGATCCCCGGCGGGACCGGCGGTGCGCCATCGGGCGGGATGCCCGGCCTGCCGGACATGGGATCCTCGGGCAGCGGGTCCGACAGCCGGGGTGCCGAGGGACGCAGCGGCGGTGAGGGCGGTGCGAGCACCGCCGACGAGCGCCGCACGGTGCTGGACAAGCGTCTCGACGACACGCTGGGCGAGTTCGACAAGACCCTGGGCGAGGAGCAGGCGCGCACCGCGCGTTCGCGCGATGAGCGTGAGGCTTCGACGGCGCGCCGCACTTCCGACGGTTCGGCGGACGGCGGCGATGCCGCCGGTGAAGGTGGTGCAGCGGCCGGTTCGGGCGATGGCGCGCGCGAGGGCGACCTGCGCTCTGCGCGGGCCGGTGGTGCGTCGTCGTCCACCGAAGGCGGCTCGCAGCAGTCCGGCGGCGGTTCTGGCGGTGGCGGTGGCGACCGCGGCATCCCGTCGGGCGACGACGACGACATCGTCGCCCGTCGGCTGCGCCGTGCGGCGGAACAGGAGACCGATCCGGAGCTGCGCGAGAAGCTCTGGAAGGAGTACGCGGACTACAAGCGCAACGCGCAGGGGCGTGGTTGAGCATGATGACGATGAACACGGGGTACCGCGGTCGGCGGCTGTCGATGGGTCTGCTTGCGCTGGCGGCGTTGGCGCTCGGCGGATGCGTGGTACACGAGACCAAGCCGATCGCCAAGGTCGAGGCGCGACAGGCGAAGCAGCAGATCCCGGCCGCGGAGCTGCTCGATATCGGGATCCGCGAGTTCGATCCGAACATCCCCGCTGCGCTCGTCGACGACGAGGAGGCGCTCGACAAGCGGCGCATCTACCCGGACATCCGCAAGGCCGAGTCCCGCCTGCTCGCGGTGCGCCTGCGCTCGACGCTCGAGTCCTCGGGGCAGTGGGGCGCGGTGCGCGTGGTGCCGCAGGGCATCGAACACCTCGACCTGATCGTCAGCGCGCGCATCGTCGAGTCGACCGGCGCGCGTCTCGAGCTGCGCGTCGACGCGGTCGACGCGACCGGTCGCGCGTGGATCAAGGACCGCAGCTATGCGGGCGACGCCGATCTCGGTTCCTACAAGACCGATGCCGCGCTGCGCGCGCGCGACCCGTTCCAGAACGTGCACTCGCAGATCGCCAACGACCTCGTTGCCGCGCGCGACGCCTTGGCGGCCGCACAACGCCGCGAGATCCGGCAGGTCGCCGAGCTGCGGTTCGCGCAGGACCTCGATCCACGGCGCTTCCAGGGCTATCTGCAGCGCGACGCCGGCGGGCTGCTGCGGATCGCGCGGTTGCCGGCCGCCGACGACCCCGCGCTGGCGCGCATCGCCAAGATCCGCGAGCGCGACGCCGCGGTCATCGATACCGTGGACGGCTTCAGCGGCGACTTCTCCGAGCAGCTGTTCGAGCCCTATGGTGGTTGGCGCCGCACCAGCCGCGACGCCATCGAGAAGGCGGAGCGCACGCGCAACCAGGCGCTGACGCGCACCGCGCTCGGTGCCGCCGCGGTCCTCGCGAGCATCTTCGTGCCGAGCAACTGCGCGGGCGGCGACTACAACTGCCAGCGCGTCGACAGCGCGCTGCGCACCACGGCGTCGATGGGCGGCGTGGCGGCGGTGCTCTCGGGGATCCAGAAGTACGCCGACGCCAAGGCCGCAGCCCAGGAAGTCAAAGAATTAGCGGACAGCTTCGGCAGCGAGGCGGCCGGCCAGACCGTCGAGGTCGAGGGGCGCACGCTCAAGCTGACGGGCACCGCCGAGGAGCAGTACCGCGAGTGGCGGCGGCTGCTGGCGGCGATCTACCAGGAGGAGAACGGCGTCCCGGCCGCGACCCCTGCGGGCACCGCGCCCGCGCCCTGAGCGCCGCCCGTGGCGATGCCGGGAACACGGGTCTTCGACCGGTTCGAACTGCTCGCGCGCGTGGGTGGCGGCGGCGAGGCCGATGTGTGGCAGGCGAGTGACGGCGCCGATGTCATCGCGCTGAAGATCATCGATCTGACGGCGCGTCCCGAGCAGGAGATCGACCGCGCATGGACGGCGCTGCGCCGCCAGCACGACCTGCTCGCGGTCGTCGACCACCCCGGTGTGCTGCGGCCCGCCGAACCGCTGCGGGACGGCGCGCTGCTCGGGCTGCCCATGCCATTCTTCGAGGACGATGCGCGCAGTCTGCGCGGTGCGCCCGCTGCCCGCGTGTTGCCCGTGCTGCGCGCGGTCGCCGAGGCCGTGGCGGCCCTGCACGCCGCCGGCATCGTCCACCGCGACCTCAAGCCCGGCAACATCTTGCTCGACGCGGAGGGTCGCGCCCGGCTCGCCGACTTCGGCAGCGCGGAACTCCTCGGTGAGGCCGCTGCGGGGGTGTCCTTCTCGCCCTACACCGCGAGCCCGGCGCAGCGTCGCGGCGCACCGGCCTCGGTCGAGGACGACCTGCACGGTTTCGGCGCGCTCGCCTACGAGTTGCTCGGCGGCTATCCGCCGCGTTTCCCGGTCGAGCCCGCTGCGGGCGCGGACCTGCCGCCCGTGCCGCCGCTGGTGCCGGCGCATCCGTTACCCGAGGACCTGCATCGGCTCGTGATGGCGCTCCTCGACGACGGCGCAGCGTCGCCGTCCGCGCCCGCGCCGCAGTCCGGGGCGGCGAGGCCGGCGGACATGACGGCGGTGGTGGGCGCGTTGCGCGGCATCCGTGCCGTCGCGCCAGCCGTGCCCGGGACGGTGCGGATCCGTGCGCCCGCGGCCGGTGCGACGGGCGCCGCGGCGGCGGGCGCGGTGGACGGAACGGCGACCGACGGGCGCGTTCGAGGGCGTCTCGTGCGCGTCGCAGCCGCGCTCGCGCTGCTCGGGCTGCTGGCCGGTGTGTTTCTTTGGCTGCCGCGCCTGGCGCCGCCTGCGGCGACGGTGGCCGGCGCGGCGCCGACCGCGCGACCGTCGACCGCCGCAGAGGCGTCGCGCGATGCGGTGCGGTCCGCGACCGCGGACCGCCTGAAGCAGCAGCTCGCCGCGTCGGCTGCGGCCGCCGAGAGATACTCCGCGACCGTCATGGCTCTCGAGGCGCGCGGCGCGGGTGTCTGGGGCGGCGCCGACTTCGCTGCGGCACGGGCCCAGGGGCGTGCCGCCGCACAGGCGCTCGATGCGGAGGACCCGGCGCGTGCCATCGATCTTTTCGACGCGGCGACGGCATCGCTCGGCAAGGTCGCCGCGGTGGCACCCGCTGCCTTGGCGACGCAGCTGCGCGCCGGCGGCGAGGCGCTCGAGTCCGGTCAACCGGAAGCGGCGCGACAGGCGTTCGAACTCGCGAAGCTCATCGCGCCCGAGGATGCGCGTGCTGTGGAGGGACTGCGCCGCGCCGAGGTCCTCGGCAGGATCCTGCCGCGGCTCGCCGAGGCGGAGGCGGCGGCGCTCGGCGAGCGTCCGCTGGAGGCCGTGACGCTCTACGAGCAGGTGCTGCGCGAGGACCCTGCGCATCCGGGCGCCCGCGCAGGGCTGGCGCGCGCCCGTGCGGCGCTCGGCTCGGATGCCTACGCGCGCGCGATCGGCGATGCGCTCGCGGCCCTGCGCGAAGGCCGCGACAAGGACGCGCGTGCGGCGCTGGCCCGCGCCCGTTCGCTGCGTCCCGGCGGTGCGGAGATCGTGGCCGTCGAGGCGCAGTCGAGTGCGGTCGGTGCGCGGCGCGAACTCACGGCGACCCGCGAATCGCTGGCCGCGCTCGAGACCGCGGAGCGATGGGGCGAGGCGCTCGCCGGTTACGAGCAGTGGCTGGCGCGCGACCCCACGCTCGAGTTCGCGCGCAGCGGCAGGTCACGCGCCGCCCCCCGCGCGGAGCTCGCGCGTCGGCTCGATGCGCTGCTCGGCGACCCGGCGCGGCTGGTCGCGCCGGAGGTCAGGCGTGAAGCCGACCAGTTGCTGGCGCGCGCCGATGCGGTGCGCGGCAGCGCGCCGGTGCTGCGTTCGCAGACGACGCGGCTGCGCGACACGGTGAAACTCTACGACCAGCCGGTGGCCACGGTGCTGCAGTCGGATGGCCTGACCCAGGTCACGCTGCAGCGCGTGGGGACGGTCGGCATGTTCACGCGTAAAGAGCTGCAGCTGAAGCCCGGCCGCTATGTCGCCATCGGCAGCCGGCCCGGCTACCGCGACGTGCGCCGCGAATTCACGCTGACGCCGGGCGGCGCTGCGGTGACCGTCGATGTGCGCTGCACAGAGACGGTGTCGTGAGGGTGCCGCCATGAGCATGCCGTCGATGCGTGTGGTCGAGCCGGGCGGGACGCGCGATATCGCGCTGCCTTGCGCCGTCGGCGGGTCCCCGCAGGATCCGCTGCGCATCCCGGATGCGGCGGACGCGACGACAGGGGTCTTCGAGATCCAGGACGGCGAGTTCGGCTTCCGCGCCACCGCAGCGGTGCCGGTGCGGCTCAACGGTCGCAGGCTGCCCGCCGACGGATTCCGCAGGCTCGCACCCGGCGACATGCTCGCGGTGGGCGGCACCCGGGTATCGGTGGAGATGGTCGGCGAGCGGCCGTCGCTCGTCGTGCGACACCTGCAGGGCAACGACACCGTGCCTCCGCTGCGCGCGCCGGCACCTGCGGACGACGAGGGCGGATCCGCGGATGCGATGGTCGCAGCGGCGGCGGTGTCGGGCGCGAGCCCTGACGATGGCGGCCGCGGATCGGCGGGTCGCGGCGGTCGTCGCAGCCTATGGCCCTGGATCGCGTTTCTGTCCGCCGCCGCCGTGGCGGCGCTGCTGTGGGCCGTGCTGCGTCCGCTGCAGCCGGTGACCGTGGTCACCTTCCCCGCGGAGGCGACCGTGCGCGGCTCGGGCATCAGTTGGCGCTCAGGTGCGTCGCTGTTCCTCATGCCGGGACCGCAGGTGGTGACGGTGCGGGCGCCGGGCCACCGCGACGCGACGCGGCGCCTGCAGGTGCGCGCCGATGAGCCGCAACGGCTCGAGGTACGGCTCGAGCCGCTGCCCGGGACGCTCGACATCGACACGGGAGGCGTCGCTGCCAAGGTGTTCATCGACGGCGCCGAGGTGGGCGGCGCGCCGGGCGCGATCGAGGTCGCCGCAGGCGAACGGACGCTGACCCTGCGCGCGCCGCGGCATCTCGATGCCGTGCAGCGCGTGACGGTGGAGGGGCGAGGCGTACGCCAGGCGATCGGCATCGCGATGCGGCCGAGCTGGGGCCGTCTCGAGGCGAGCGCCACCACGCCGGGTGCGACGCTGTCGGTCGACGGCGCTGCTGCGATGCCGCTGCCCGCGGCGCTCGATCTGCCCGCCGGGCTGCGCCGGCTCGAGGTGGGCGCGCCGGGCGCGCGCGTGTGGCGCAGCGTCGCGCTCGTCGAACCCGGCAAGACCTTGCGCATCGGTCCGATCGAGCTCGGCGCGCCGGATGCGGTGGTCAGCATACGCTCGCAACCGGCGGGCGCCGAAGTCACGGTCGGGGGCGTGTTCCGCGGCCGCACGCCGCTCGAGGTGTCGCTCGCGCCCGGCGTCGACCACGACCTGGGATTCGCGCTGCAGGGCTACGCAGCGGCGACGCGACGGCTGCCGGCCCGTGCGGGCGAGCGCTCCACGCTGGCGGTGACGCTGCAGCCGGTGCTGGTCCCGCTCACCGTGCAGGGCGAGCCGGTGGATGCGGAGGTCTGGATCGGCGGACAGCAGCGCGGTCGCGCGCCGCTCACGCTGCAGCTCCCCGCACGCCCGCACCGCGTCGAACTGCGGCGCGCCGGTTCGCAACCGCAGTCGCTCGACATCGACCTGTCGTCGGCGGTGGCGCGCACGGTCGACTATTCGCTGCTGCCCGAGGGCAAGCCCGCCGGCTGGAAGCCCGCGCCCGCGTCGCTCGTCACCGCTTCCGGCCGCGCGTTGCGGCTGCTGCCGGCTGGCACTTACACGATGGGCAGCGAGCGCCGGGAGCAGGGGCGTCGCGCCAATGAATTCACGCGTCGCGTGACGCTCGCCCGTCCCGTCTACATCGCGGTGCGCGAGGTCACCAACGGCGAGTTCCGCAGGTTCCGCGCGTCGCACGCCGCCGGGTTCGTGCAGCGGCGCACCGTCGACCTCGATCCGCAGGCGGCGTCCGGTGTGTCCTGGTCGGACGCGGTGGAGTACTGCAACTGGCTGTCGGCGCAGGAGGGGCTGCCGCCGGCCTACGAGAAGGCCGGCGACGGTTGGACGCTGCGCCAGCCCGTGACCACGGGATACCGGCTGCCGACGGAGGCCGAGTGGGAGTACGCGGCGCGCCAGGTGCCGCTCGCCGGACGGGCGCGGCGCTACGAGTGGGGCGACGAACTGCCGCCGCCCGCCGGTGCCGCCAACCTCGCGGGCAGCGAGGCGGCGGGCGTCGTGCAGACGCTGCTCGAGGGCTGGCAGGACGAGCACCCGTCCGTCGCGCCGCCCGGCAAGTACCCCGCGAACGGCCTCGGTCTCTACGACATGACGGGCAACGTCTCGGAGTGGGTGCACGACGCGTATGCTTCGTTCGACACGGCGGCGGGCGGCACCAATCCGACCGGGCCGGCGTCGGGCGCGCGCCGCGTGGTGAAGGGCGCGAACTGGCGCACGGCGGTCTTCTCGGAGCTGCGGCCGGCGTGGCGCGAGGGCGCGGATCCGTCCAGCGCATCCCAGGACATCGGTTTCCGTATCGCACGATACGCGGAGTGAGCATGAAAGCGAGCGAGAGGGCCGCGCCGCGCGCGGCGAGGATGATCGCGTGGACCGCAGCGGCGGCGCTCGTCTGCTGGGGCGCGACGCTGTCCATGGTGCGCGCCGTCGCGCAGGAGACCGCGCCGCCGCGCACGGCACCGCCCGATGCGCCGTCCGATGCACCGTCCGATGCGCCGCCGACCGATGCCACACCTTCGGATGCCGTGCCGACGGCACCGACCACGGCCGGCGCTCCGGTCGTGGAGGACGGCGATACCAACGAGGAGGCCTCGAGCGACCGTGCCCGCGCACCGGTGACGCTCGACGAGCTGCCCGAGTTCCGCGATTCCGCCGACAACAACATCACCCTGCCGGTCGACATATGAACAGAAAGCTCCCCAATGAATTCATCTTCACCGTGGTGGCGTTGCTGCTGTCGGTGATCCTGGTGCACGCCGCATATGTGCTGCATGTGCGCCCCGTCGCCGAGGCGCAGATGCGCGCCGACCGCGAGGCCATGGCCAAGGACCCCGAGTATGTGCAGCAGCGCTCCATCTATGTGGTCATCAAGGACTACGAGCAGGAGGCCGAGATCATCCTGATGCTGTGGGCCCTGGCGATCCTCGGCTACAAGACGCTCGCCTACCGGCGCGAGGCCGAGGCGCTGCGCGCCGGCCTGCTGCGCCTGCCTGAGGGCGCGCGGATCCTGCCGGAGGACACCCGCGAGTACATGCGTCAGCTGGAGGAGCTGCCGGCCGACACGCGCGAACGGCTCGTGCCGCGCGCGCTGCTCGCGGCGCTCGCACGCTTCGGCGCGACGCGCAGCGTGCAGGACGCGTCGACGGTCGCGCACGGGGTCTGTCAGTCCGAGGCCGAGCGGCTCGATTCCGACCTCTCGATGCTGCGCTACATCGCCTGGGCGATCCCCGCCATCGGCTTCATCGGCACGGTGCGCGGCATCGGCGATGCGCTGTCGCAGGCGCACAAGGCCGTGACCGGTGACATCTCCGGCGTCACCGAGGGCCTCGGTGTCGCCTTCAATTCGACGCTGATCGCGTTGTTGTTGTCGATCCTGCTGATGTTCCTGATGCAGCAGCTGCAGCAGGCGCAGGAACGGCTGGTGCTCGACGCCGAGACCTGGCTGGACCAGCGCGTGATCCGCAACCTGCAGGTCCTCGGATGAGCATCGTCGGCCTGCAGCTCGACGACGCGGCGTTCGCCGTGGCGCGCGATGGCGCGCCGCTCGGTGCCGTCACGCCGTCGATCGTGCATGCCGATCCTGCAGATGCCACCCGCTTCGGCACCCTCGCGGCGGATGCCGTGCGCCGCACGCCGCATCGTGTGTCCTACGGCCACTGGGCTGCGTTCGGCGCGGGCACCGGCACCGCCGGCAAGCCCGGCGTGTCCGATGGCGCCGCGGCCCGAGCCGCCTTCACGGTCGCTTGCGCCGAACTGCGCCAGCGGGTCGCCCCACATGTCGCACCGGGTGATCGGCTGCGGATCGCCGTGCCGCCGGCCCTCGATACCGATGCGCTCGGTTGGGTGCTCGCCGCCTGCCGGGAGGCGGCGCTGCCGGTCGACGGATTCCATGATGCCGCGGCGCTCGCGGTGGCCGCGCTCGGCCTCGAGGGTGAGGTCATCGTCCCCGCCGTCGGTCTGACTCATACCTCGGCCACGCGGGTCGTGGTCGGAGAGGGCGAGGCGCGGCGGCGTGCCGTCCGCATATCGCGTGATGCCGGTCTGCTCACGGTGCAGCAGCGTTGGCTCGAGATGATCGCCGAGGCGATGGTGCTGCGTTCCCGCTTCGATCCGCTGCATGAGGCCGCGAGCGAACAGCGGCTCTACGACCTGCTGCCGACGGCGGCGGCGCGGGCCGCGCGCGAGGGATCTGCGACCCTCGAACTGCCGGCAGGCGCTGCGAGCTGCGCGGTGACGCTGAGCCGGGACCAGTTCGCGGCCGCCGCGCGCCCGCTGACGCGCGCGCTCGCAGCGTCGATCGACGCGCTGCGGTCGGACGGCGCTCCGCCCACCTTGCTGCTCTCCGAGACGCTGCTCGAACTGCCGGGCGTCGTGGAGGCGTTGTCCGCGCTGCCGGGCGTGCGTCTCCATGCGATGGACGCCGATCTCGTCGCGCGTGCGGCATCGATGCTGCCCGTCGCGGCCGACGCCGCCGCCGAGGCGACGGCGGTGGAGGTGCCGTTGCGGCGTGGGATCGCCGTCGGCGCGATCCTCGGCGAAGCCAGGGTCGTCGAGATCGCGCCCGAGGCCGCTCGGACGGCGCCGACCCATGTGCTGTGGCGCGGTTCGGCCATCCCGCTCGTACCGGGGACCGTCCTCGAGGTCGGCCGCGCGCCCGCGGCGGACGGCATCCGGCTCGACGAAGGGCTCGCCGGCGTGTCGCGGCTGCACTGCACGCTGCGTCACGGGCCGGAGGGCGTGCAGGTCATCGACCATGCCGCTTACGGCACCTGGCTCAACGGCCGTCGGATCGCCGGCCGGGCGCGGCTCGCAGCGGGTGATCGGCTGCGCATCGGTGACCCCGGTGTCGAACTCGCGCTGATCGCGGTGGGGTCGGGCGCTGCGACGGACGCCGGGACGGGCTGATGAAGCGCCGTCGCGTCGAGGTCTTCAGCATGTCCTTCCTGGACGTGATCTGCTGCGGCTTCGGTGCGGTCATCCTCTTCTACACGATCATCAGCGCGCAGAGCGGCATCGAGCGGACGCGCCGTGCCGAGGACCTCGCTGCGCAGGTGTCCAAGCTCGAGGAGGAGGTGGTGCGCGGCGCCAAGAACCTCGTGCTGCTGCGCAACGCCCTGCAGCGCACCGACAGCGAGACCGTGTCGGCGGCCTCGCGTGCGACGCGCCTGATCGAGGAGCTGCAGCAGCGCCGCGAGGAGGCGTCCATCTACGACGCCACCACGCTCGCCAAGCGCGAACGCATCGAGAAGCTCAAGGCCGATGTGCGCGCGCTCGAGGAGAGCACGCGTCGGCTCGAGGCGAGCGCCAAGGTGGAGACGCCGCGCGGCGAGATGACCGGCAGCGGTCGGTCGACGGCCAGCCGCCGCTATCTGACAGGGCTGTCGTTCCGCGGCCGGCGCATCCTCGTCCTGCTCGACCGCTCGTCGAGCATGCTCGACGAGGACCTGGTGCAGATCATCCGGTTGCGCAACTCCTCCGATCAGGCGCGCCGCAACGCCGCGAAGTGGCAACGCAGCACCGACATCGCGCGTTGGCTGGTCGAGCAGATGCCGGCAGGTCGGCAGTTCCAGGTCTACGCGTTCAACGAGACCGCGGTACCGCTGATCGCGGGCACCGAGGGGCAATGGCTCGCCGTCGATGCGGCGCGCCGCCGCGAAGCGGTGGCCGCCATCGGGACGCTGCTGCCGCAGGGCGGCACCAGCCTGATCAACGCGCTGCGCGTGCGCACCGCGTTCAGGCAGCAGCCCGACCAGATCATCCTGCTGACCGACGGTCTGCCGACGCAGGGCGCGACGCCGCCGGCGCTGCGCCGCTACATCGATGTCGGCGACCGTGCACGCCTGTTCGACGAGGCGGTGCGCGGCATCGATCCGAAGGTCCCGATCGATGTGGTGCTGCTGCCGATGAAGGGCGAGGTGCCCGGACCGCACCGGTTCTGGGCGCTCGCCCAGCGGACCAAGGGGTCGTTCGTCGTGCCGTCGCGGGACTGGCCCTGAGGTGCCGTTGTGAAGCGCCGTCGCCGCGAGACCGAGGTCTTCAGCCTGTCCTTCCTGGACGTGATCTGCTGCGGCTTCGGCGCGATCATCCTGCTGCTCGTGCTCTCGGAGTTCGGGCAGCCGCTCGTCATCGAGCGCTCACGCCAGGATCTCGAGTCGCAGATCAAGCGTCTGCAGGCCGAGCTCTTCACCATCCGCGGCGACAGCGAGCGGCTGGAACGGGAGCTCAAGGGCAGGGTGGACCTGATGCAGCGCGAGCGGCTCAACCTCGCGCGTGCCGCCGGCGAGATGAGCAGCATCCGCGGGCAGTTCGACGCGTCGCGGCAGGAGGCTGCGGTCAGCAACATCGTCGAGAACGAGCTGCTGTCGGCGTACCAAGACCTCATGCAGGAGAACGAGCGGCTGCAATCGGCGTCGCGCACCCGGCGGCGCGTCTCCACCGCTGCGGTGGGCGGCATCCCGGTGGACAGCGATTATGTGATCTTCCTCGTCGACACCTCGGGCAGCATGGATGTCCACCGCGAGACGCTGACGCGGGTGATGCGCGAGATCCTCGACATCTATCCGCGGCTGAAGGGACTGCAGATCGTCGACGACAACGGCCGCGAACTCTTCCGCGGGACGCGTGGCCGCTGGCTGGTCGACTCGCGCGGCCTGCGCGACGACATCGTCGCCCGGGTGCGCGACTGGCGCGCGTTCAGCGATTCGAGCCCCGAGGACGGCATCGAGGCGGCGATCGCCAATTATTGGTCGGCGGACCGCCGGATCAGCATCTATGTCCTCGGCGACGACTTCAACGGCCCGAGCATCCAAGGCGCGCTCGACGCCATCGACCGCGTGAACCGGCCGGACGGCAGCGGCCGCCGCCGCGTCCGCATCCACGGCATCGGTTTCCCGCGGGCGCCGTTTACAAACCCGCGGTTTTCGGCTTTGATGCGGGCGGTGAGCGAGCGCAACGACGGCACCTTCGTCGGGCTCACGCAGCTGGATGTCTGCGCGATCAGGATCAACGTGGGAGGCGTCGAGCGATGCGTCAGTGGCGACTGACCGCGGCCGCGGGGGCTGCAGCGCTGCTCGTCGGCTGCGGCACCGTGCAGATCGCGCCGAAACCGGTGTTCCCCAAGCCTCTGGTGGAGCAGCTGCCGGCCACGGTCGGGCTCGTGTTGTCGGCCGAGCAGCGCGACCTCAAGCATGAGGAGACGCGCGGCGGCGTCGCCTGGGCGGTGCTGCTCGGCGCCGGCCAGCAGGCTTTCGCCCGTACGGTGATGGGCGCCACCTTCCGCGAGGTGCGCGAGTTCCCCGACAGCGCCGCAGCCGCGCGCGACCCGGCGGTGCAGGCGATCTTCGTGCCGCAGATCGAGCAGTATTCCTTCGCCACCGCCGACGAGACCGGCGGCGAATATGTGGCGGTCACCATCCGCTACCGTATCGAGGTGTTCTCGCCGGACGGCGGCATCCACGACACGCTGACGCTGACCGGTTACGGCACCAGCCGCATGGGCGGCATGGAGATGGGCGCCTCCGACGCGATGGACCGCGCGACGCGCGGAGCGATGCGCGACGCCGCCGCCAAGTTCCTCGCGCAGTTCGGTCGTCTGCCGATGGCGGCGCGGTTGGCGGCGGGCGAGCGGCTGTCGGCGGACGCCGCTGGCGGTCAGGGGACCGCGGAGGCGCTCACGATCGAGGCGTTGCCGGTGCGGGATTCGAGACGCCCCGCGTCGCCGCCGGTCACTCGCGCGACACCTTGACGAGCATCCGCTCGCGGAACACCACGCCGTCGGTCTCGACGGGGACCCCCGCCTCGATGCGTGGCGCGTAGCGCGCTTTGCGCGCCGCGAAGACCACCGAGCGGGCCACCGCATCAGGTTCGGCCCCGTCCGGCAGGCGCGCGTCCAGCACCCTGCCGTCGCGGCCCACGCGCAGCACCAGGTCCACATCGCGCGCCGTGTACTCCTCCGGGTCCGACGGCGCCAGCCGCGTCGCCGAACTGGGCGGCGCCCGGTAGATCAGCTGGCGTGGCCGCTCCAGGAAGTCCTTCTTGCCGGTGCCTGCCGCCACCAACGCCTTCCAAGCCTCCGCATAGGCCGCGGTCGCCTTGTTGCCGGCACCGGCGAGCAGATACCAGTCGCCGAGCTGGGCGAGGGTCTCACCGAACAGCGCTTGGTCGACGGGCGCGCTGGCGCGGATCAGCTCCACCGCATAGCGCAGCACGCGCTCGCCGTCCGGATTGAACCGACCGCCGACGGCTTGGGGAGCGAAAGGATCGCCGCCGCCCCCCGTCATCTCGGGCGCCATGGTGTCGGTGACCTCGGGGCCGTAGACCGCTTCGCCGAGCCAGGTGCGCGACAGTCCGCGCATCGCCGGCACGCCCGCGAGCGGCAGGGTCGGTCCGATCCGCTCGGCGATCTGCAGCGCGCGTGCGTGCAGGCCGCGCGCCGTCGTGAACCGCAGCTGGGATTCGCGCCAGCGCGCCAACCGGTCGAGGGGGTCGAGCAGGCGTGGGTCGTCCCGGCCATAAGCGCTTTCAGCGACCCGGAACGCGAACAGGTGCTCGCGCTCCGCCTCCGCCTCGGCACCGATCGCCACATACCCTTCGATGAGCGGATCGACGATGTCGAGCTGCGCAGGGTTGTAGAGTCCGTCGAGGTTGCGCGAGAGGTCGACCGCTCGCTTGAGCACGACCACGGCTTCGGTC
>CANHFH010000016.1 GCA_947459825.1 Pseudomonadota bacterium
GACGAGTGGTGGTCGATGTGGATGCGCGAGGGCAACCGCGCGGCGATGCTGGGTCTCCTGCGGCAGTATGTATCGGGCGGCGTGGAGGACAAGATCCGCGCGGTGCGCGCCCCCGTGCTGCTGATGTGGGGCGAGCGGAACAAGCGCGTTCCCGTCGCGCTCGCCTACGAGACACGGGATCTGCTGGTGAACTCTCCGCAGGTGAAGCTCCAGGTGCTGCCCGGCATCGGCCACATGTTGGTGCAGGAAGCGCCGCAGGAGAGCGCGCGTCTCGTGCGCGCGTGGCTCGATGCGCCGATCCCGCCGGCGACCGTCAGAACCGCGGCGGCCGCTTCTCGATGAACGCGCGCGCACCCTCGGCGAACTCGGGCGACGAGAAGCTCTCGTCGTAGAAGCGGCGGGACTCGGCGGTCTCGGCCAGCACGCCCGAGGAGATCATGTCGACCACGGCCTTGGCGGCGCGGACCGAGTTGCCGGCGTTGCCTGCGATCTCGCGCGCCAGCGAGTCGGCGCGTGCGGCGAGCGCGTCCGCGGCGACGATCTCGTTGATGAGACCGATGCGCAGCGCCTCCTCGGCGCCCAAGCGGCGCCCGGTGTAGAGGATCTCTTTGGCGCGGGACGGACCGACGAGGTCGTGGAGCCGCTTGGAGTCTGCGAGGCTGTAGGCGATGCCGAGCTTGGCGGGCGTGATCGCGAAGAACGCGTCCGGCGAGGCGAGGCGCAGGTCGCAGGCGAGGGCGAGGCCGCAGCCGCCGCCGGTGCAGGCGCCGCGGATGACGGCGATGGTGGGCATCGGCAGGCGTTGCCAGTCGGCCTGGGCGTCGAGCACGGCCTGCTGCATGGACTGCATGCGCGCGGGGTCCGACAGGTTGCGATGCATCTCGGCGATGTCGGCGCCCGCGCTGAACGCCGCCTCGCCCGCGCCCTGCAACAGGACCGCCCGCAGGGTCGGGTCGGCGGCGAGCTGGGCCGCGATGGCGCACAGGCCCTGCCATTCGGCGCTGGACAGCGCGTTGCGCTTCTCCGGGCGGTTGATGGTGACGCGGGCGACGGGCGGGTGGATGTCCGTGAGGAGCTCGGTCATGCCATCATGTTACCAGTATCCCCTCGTACCCAAGGCTCAGGAGGCCGTGATCGTCATGGGCATCTACGCGGATCTCAAAGGTAAGGTCGCCATCGTCACAGGTTCTGGCCGCGCGAAGGGCCTCGGCGAGGCGATGGCCAAGCGCCTGGCGGCAGAAGACTGCAAGGTCGTCGTGAGCGACATCGGTGCGGCGCGCGGTGCGGAGATCCCGGAGAGCGCGATCGGCACCTCGGCCGGCATCGACGCGGTGGTCGCGGAGATCCGGGCGGCGGGCGGCGATGCGCACGGCGTCGCCTGCGATGTGCTGGAGGAGTCGCAGGTCGAGCGGTTGGTGGCCGAAGCGGTCCGGCACTTCGGTCGGCTCGACATCATGGTGAACAACGCCGGCATCGGCTACCTCATGAAGCCCACCGTCGAGCTCACGCAGAGCGATTGGGACGCCGTGCTCGGCGTCAACCTGCGCGGCGCTTTCTTCGGCATCAAGCATGCGGCGCGGCAGATGGTCGCGCAGGGCAAGGGCGGGCGCATCATCAACATCGGCAGCCAGGCGTCCAAGTCCGGCTTCCCCTTCGCGGCGGCGTATGTCGCTTCCAAGCACGGCATGGTCGGCCTCACGCGCTCGGCCGCGATCGAACTCGGGCCGCACGGCATCACCGTCAACACGATCTGTCCGAACCATGTCACCACCGGTCTCGGTGCTTGGCAGAACCAGTTCTTCAGCGCGGCCACCGGCCGCAGCGAGGAGCAGTACCTCGCCGACATGCGTGCGCGCATCCCGATGGGTCGTCCAGGGCTGCAGGAGGACATCGCCAAAGCCTGCGCGTTCCTCGCTTCGGAACAGGCTGCCTACATGACCGGCGAAGCGATGAATGTCTCGGGTGGCGAGGAATACCACTGATGGGCGATGCGCGGCCGGGAGGCGCTCCCTCCGCCGTGCCCTGATTCAGCGCTGCCGCCGCCGTCCCGCTGCCTCGATGACGGCAGCCAGCTCCAGCGCCCGGACATCGGCGCCGCTCGCGGTCAGCACCTGCACGCCGACGGGCAGCGCACGCTGCGATGCGACGGAAGCCGTCGCCGGCGTGGGGCAGGGTACGGAGACCGCCGGCACCGCCGCCGCCGTGCCGATCACCGTGAGGTCTGCGAGGCCGTCGGGCGGCGACCCGTCGAGAAGGAAAGCGACACCGGGAGTGGTGGGCGTGATGCAGGCGTCGAGACCGGTCACGAGCCTCGACCAGTCGAACTGGAAGCCCGTGACCCGTTCATCGAGCGCGCGCAGCTTCCGGTCATCGAGCGATGCGCCGTACTCGAGCAATCCGCGGATGCGGCCGGAGTAGGCCTCTGGATCGGCGGCCATCGCCTCTCGGTGGGTACGCCACATCTCATGTTCACAGAGCGCGAACACGGCGCGCCGCGCGCGGCGCAGTTCGAGCGGACGGATGTCCACCGGCACCAGGGTCGCGCCCGCTTCGCGGAGGACGGCGATGGTCGCGTTGTGGCCGTCGATGATGTCCGCCTCGGGTGCGAGGTCGTCGAAACCGATGGCGTAGCCGATGCGCCATCCTGCGAGCGACAGCGTGCCGGCAGACCGCGACGGTGGCTGCGGCCCGTCGTCGTAATCGACCGACAGCGCGCTCGAGCCATCATGACCTGCGATGACCGCGAGCAGCGCGCGCACACCGGCGATGTCACGGGCCATGGGTCCCACATGGTCGAAACGCGGATGCACGGGCAACACGCCGCGCACGCTCACGCGTCCGAAGGACGGCTTCAGTGCGGCGACGCCGCAGAACGCCGCCGGGATGCGGACCGAACCGATGGTGTCCGTGCCGATCGCGAGGTCGCACAGCTCCGCGGCGAGCGCGCCTGCCGAACCACCGCTCGAGCCGCCTGCGCTGCGTGCGCGATCGCGCGGGTTGCGGATCGGTCCGTCGAGGGCGAGTCCCTCGGCGCCGAGCGCTCCCTCGTCCTGAGTGCTCTGAGCGAGCAGCACAGCGCCTGCGGCGCGCAGCCGCGACACCACGGCGGCGTCCTGGTCCGCGATGACCCCGGCGCGGGCGCGTAGTCCGCCCTGCCACGGCCAACCGCGTACAGCGATGTTCCCTTTGAGGACGACGGTGAGGCCTTCTAGGGCGCTGCGCGGGGCGTCGGCGGCCAGGCGCCGGGTGCTTTCAGCGGCGGCGGCCGATGCTTCGGCGGCGGCGACGTGGCTGAAGAGCCCGAGGTCTGCCGAGGCCGACATCGCGGCCAGCGCATGCTCGACCCGCTGCAGCGAGGTGGTCATGCGATCCTGATCAGACCGGGACCAGGGCATCGACGAGATGCCTTACATCGCCGAGCTCCTCGAGACGGTCGACGAGGTCGATCAGCGCTTCGATGTGCGCTTCGGAGAGCGGGCGCGCGCCCGATGCCGCAGCGCGTCTGAACTTGGCGAGATGGCGCCCGCGGTCCAACGGCCGGCCGGGTGCGCCCAGGACCGCCGGCAGATCGAGAGCGTGATGCGAGCCGTCGCGCAGCATGACCTCTAGGCGCTGCGGTGCGAGGGCGTTCAGTGAGGGATTGTCATCGCGCTGCGCGCCGATGCGGGCGGCGAGCGCGAGCCGACCCGGGTCTGCGATGGCGGCCGACTCGAAGTCGGCGACGCCGACATCGCCGTTGAGCAGCGCCGTGGCGGCGACATACGGCAGACAGAGCCGCGCATAGGCCGGCGCCATGTCGGCGCGGGCGGGCCGGTCGACGAGCTGGATGACGAGCGGGGGCGCATGGACCACAGCGGAAACGAGATCGGCGGGCCGGAAGCCGAGCTGTGACTGCAGGGTGAGCAGTCCGTCGACACCGCCATGGGTGGCGCGTCCGCTCGGGAACGGCTTATGCGAAAGCTCCGTCACCGCGAACCGCTCTTCGAAACCCTCGAACGCGGCCGGATCCCACTCCGGATCGATGAGCGTGTAGTAGCCGTGGACGCCCTCGAGGAAATCCCCCGGACCTTGGATGCCGCGGGATGCGAGCTCGATGGCGAGCAGCGCTGCGCGCGCGTTGAAGCCGATCTGCATCGGCAGCACGGGAGACCCTTCGATGTGCGCCTGCATCGTCCCGGAGAGCTGGCTGTAGGCGATGCCGAGCGCGCTGCGTGTGGTCGCGGCGTCCAAGCCGAGCATGTTCGCCATGCCGGCGGTCGCGCCGAGCGCGCCGCACATCGCAGGCCTGAAGAAGCGCAGCTTGTTGCGCGCGGCTCGGCCGATGCCGGTCGCGACATCGACGGCGACGGACACGCCGGTGATGAGCCGTCGACCGTCCATGCCACCGCGCGCCTCCGCGAACGCCACCAAGGTCGCCAGCACCACGGCCATCGGATGCACGACCGCGGGTTCGTGGACGCAATCCCATTCCTGGTTGTGGATCTGCCAGCCGTTGAGGAAAGCGGCCGATTGAGCGGGTACGCGTTCCCCGCTGCTCCAGACGCGCGCGGCGTCACCCGATCCCCATGTGGCCGCCGTGTCCTTGAGGACGGAGATGAGCGGGACGCGGCTGCCGGACAGCGCGACGCCCAAGGAGTCGAGCACGAAGGTGCGCGTGGCGGCGACGGCGTCCGCCGGCAGCTGCTCGAACCGCATGGTGACGGAGCGTCCGACGAGGCGTCCGGTGATGTCGCGGGTGTGGTCCATCGGGGGTCGATGCTACACCGACTGACGGGGTGGCATGGAGGTGCGCCTAGACGCTCCAGGCCCAGAACTTCCAGTCGAGCACCCGCGTCTCGACCTCCGGGTCGCCGCGCGAGGCGAAGCTCTCGACGGCGATCCGCAGCAGCGCGCCACCGCCACGGTCGGGCGCAATGGGGACGATGTCGGTCACCACCAGCGTGCTGCGCAGACGGTCGCTCTCGACCACCGGCGCCAGATGGTCGCAGGACTCCCAAGCGGTGAGGGTCAGGAGGTTCGGCAAGGCGCGCGTGACCTGCGAGAAAGCCATGAAGATCACATGCCCGCCGAACACCAACCGCTCGCCGAGGTACGACAGTTTCGCGTCGGTATGCGCCATCGCCATGTTGAGCGAGACGCGCACCAGTTCGGGCGCCGAGGTGATGGTGTCGCGCGCTTCGATCGCGAAACCCTGCCCGGGCCGGAGGTCATGCGCCCGCAGGCCTTGCCAATGCGCGGTAGGGCCGAGCGACCAGTCGCGGGGCAGGCCATCGGTCGGCGGCGCGGCGTCGGCGCCCACCGCGTTGAGGTCATCGGCGTGCCCGGTCGCGGCGTCGGGATCGCGGCAGGGGAGCATCGGACAGCGCCAGAAGCGCAGCACCGTGTCGCCGCGCTGGTCGACGGTGGTCATCTCCAGCGCCGCGATGCCCGTCGCCGCCCGTCCGGCCTGGGGGCGGTTCTGGCGCAGCGCGACGACCCGCGTCGTGGTGTGCAGCGTATCGCCGACGAACACGGGGCGGCGCAGGACGAGTCCGCGGTAGAACAGATTGCCTTTGACGCGCTGCGAGGCCCAGGTCGACTGTCCGATGGCGATGTTCACGGCGACGAGGGGATGCAGCAGCGGCGCGGCGCTTCCGGTCACCGCCCGGCTCGCATGGTGGTCGAGCGGCAGACGCAGACGGTCGCCGAAGAGCGCTGCGTGCAGCGTCGCATGTCCGTCGGTGAGCGTGACGGCGGGAGCGTCGAAAGACATGCCGCGCTCGAGGTCCTCGAACCAGGGGCCGCCGATGCGGGTGGGAACTTCGCTCATGGGGTCGTGGCTCGCATGCGCAGGATGGTCTTCAGAGCGAGGTCCACGCGCGGTACAGCATCCGCGCCGCGACCAACGCGAGGAACACCCCGAAGGCCTGCGACAGTCGGCGCCGGGGCAGCGAGTGCGCGAGCCGCGCGCCGAACGGGGCGGTGAGCATGGTGCAGGGCGCGACGATGGCCAGCGCCGCAACGCTGACGAGACCGATGGTGAACGGCGGCAAGACGGCTGCCGGTGTCGCGAGCAGGTAACCGAGCGTTCCCGGGAGCGCGATGAACAGACCGAAGAACGCGGCCGTCCCCACCGCTTGATGGATCGGCCCTCCCGTGAGGGTCATCGCCGGTACCGAGAGCGTGCCACCGCCGATGCCCATCATGGCCGACAGGCCACCGATGGCCGCAGCGATGGTGTTGCCGCCGAGGCCGTGCGGCACCGCCTGCGCCACGCGCAGGTGGTCGAGGGGCAGGAACATCTTGATCGCGACGATCGCCGCCATGACCCCGAACACCGCCGCGAGCGTCGCGTCGGCGACGCGTGCGGCCAGCAGACTGCCGACGAGCGCGCCCAAGAGCATGCCGGGCGCCCAAGCCCGCACAGTCGACCAGTCGATCGCGCCGCGTGCTGCGTGCGCACGCGAAGAGGCGATGGCGGTAGGGATGATGGTGGCGAGCGAGGTCGCCACCGCGACATGCATCGACCAGTCCGGCGAAACGCCGCCGGTGCGCAGCGCGACATCAAGCACCGGGACGAGCACGATGCCGCCGCCGACGCCCAGCAGGCCGGCGAGCACGCCGGCGAACAGCGCGGTCGCCACCAGGATCAGGAGCAGAGGCCAGAGCGCGGCGGGTTCCATCCGACGCCAAGTGTAGGCGACTTGCGACCCGCCCGTCTGTCGGCGTGACGGAAGGAAACTTGCCGCAAGGCGGCCGCGACCGCTAAAGTCCAAGAGTTTTTCCGCATGTATCCGGGGGTCGAGGCGATGTCGGGGTCCGCTGGTTGGGTGGTGCACAAGTTCGGTGGTTCCAGCGTCGCGGACGCGGCCTGTTTCCGCCGCGTCGCGGACATCCTCGATGCGCAGCCGGCCGGACGCTTGGGGGTCGTGCTCTCCGCCTGCAAAGGGGTCACCGACGCGTTGCTCGCGCTCGTGTCGCAGGCCGAGCGTCAGGACGAGGGGTTCCGCGCCGGGCTCGACGCGCTGCGTGCACGGCATGCGACCATCGTGGGCGAACTGCTCGCGCCGTCGACCGCCGAGGCTTGGCTCGCCGACTTCGACCGTGACCGACGCGACATCGAGGGCATCCTGCAGGCGGTGCGGCTGACGCGCTCGGCCTCCCGCAACATCCACGATGTCGTCTCGGGTTACGGCGAGATCTGGTCGACGCGCTTGTTCCGCGAGTTCTACGCCGGCCGCGGGGCGCGGAGCGGCGAGACGCGATGGCTCGACGCCCGAGGGATCGTCGTCGTCGAGTGGGGCCCGCTCGGGCCGATGGTCCGATGGGACGCCTCGAAGGCGCGCATGCGCGAGGCGGTCGACGACCGGTTCGACGGCACGCTCATCATCACGGGCTTCATCGCCGCCGATCCGCGCGGCGTCCAGACCACGCTCGGCCGCAACGGCAGCGATTTTTCGGCCTCCATCTTCGGCAGTCTGTTGGACGCGGCGGAGATCCACATCTGGACCGATGTCGACGGCGTGCTGTCCGCCGACCCGCGGCGAGTGCCCGATGCGCAGGTCATCGACTCGCTGTCCTACAACGAGGCCATGGAGCTGGCGTACTTCGGCGCCAAGGTCATCCATCCCCAGACCATGGCCCCGGCCGTGGGCCGCGGCATCCCCATCTGGATCCGCAACACCTTTGCGCCCAAGAATCCGGCCACGCTGATCTGCGCCGAACCGAAGTCGGCGTTGCCCGTGAAGGGCATCACGACCATCGAGGACATCGCGCTCGTCAACCTGGAGGGCGCCGGCATGATCGGCGTGCCGGGCACGGCGAACCGGTTGTTCGGTGCGTTGCGCGAGGAGGGCATCTCGGTGGTGCTCATCTCGCAGGGGAGCTCCGAGCATTCCATCTGCTGCGCGGTGCCGCGCGTTCAGTCGGACCGCGCCGCCGCGGTGCTGCGCGCCGCGTTCGCGCGCGAGCTCGCGGACGGGCAGATCCACGCGGTGGAGGTCGATCCGGAGCTCGCGATACTCGCGGTGGTGGGCGATGGCATGGCGGGACTGCCCGGCGTCGCGGCGAAGGTGTTCGCGGCGTTGGGGTCGGCATCGGTCAATGTGCGTGCCATCGCGCAGGGCGCCTCGGAGCGCAACATCTCGGTGGTGGTGCCTGCCAAGGCTGCGACCCGCGCCTTGCGTGCGGTACACGCGAGCTTCTATCTGTCCGCGCACACCGTATCGGTCGGGATCATCGGGCCCGGCACGGTCGGGCGGGTGTTGCTCGAGCAGATCGCCTCGCAAGCCGGGCGGCTGCGTCGGGACTTCAAGCTGGACCTGCGCGTGCGCGGTCTGCTCACCTCGAAGCGCATGCTGCTCGCGGAGCGCGGCGTCGATCTCGGCGGCTGGCAACAGGCGTTGCAGGCCTCGTCCGAGGCGCCGGACCTCGACCGTTTCGTGGCGCATGTGGCGGCGGACCATCTGCCGCACCATGTGATCATCGATTGCACCGCGAGCGGCGAGGTGGCCAAACACTACGCGCGCTGGTTGGCGGCCGGCATCCATGTCGTGACGCCCAACAAGAAAGCGAACAGCGCGCCGCTGCAGGAATACCGGGCGCTGCACGAGGCGCGTCGCGCCGGCGGAACCCACTATCTCTACGAGGCGACGGTCGGCGCCGGGCTGCCCGTCATCGGCACGCTGCGCGACCTGCGCGAGACCGGTGACGAGATCACCGCCATCGAGGGCATCTTCTCGGGCACGCTCGCGTATCTCTTCAATGTCTACGATGGCAGCCGGGCGTTCAGCGAGATCGTCCGCGAGGCCAAGCAGCGCGGTTACACCGAGCCTGACCCCAGGGACGACCTCTCCGGCATGGATGTCGCGCGCAAGCTCATCATCCTCGGTCGCGAGATGGGCCGTGCGCTCGAGATGTCCGATGTGCAGGTCGAGAGCCTGGTGCCGGCCGGCCTCGAGCAGGGCAGCATCGATGAGTTCCTGGAGCGCTTGCCCGCCCACGATGCCGCGATGCGCGAGCGTTTCGAGGGTGCCAAGGCCCGCGGCAAGGTGCTGCGCTATGTGGGGCGTCTGACGCCGGACGGCCGAGCGACCGTGGGCGTGGTGGAGTTCGACGCGCGGCATGCGTTCGCCAACATCGCGCTCACCGACAACGTGGTGCGGTTCGCCACCGCGCGTTACAGCAGCAATCCGCTCATCGTGCAGGGGCCGGGCGCCGGTCCCGAGGTCACGGCGGGCGGCATCTTCGCCGACCTGCTGCGGCTGTCGGCCTACCTCGGAGCACGGTTATGAGCGGCAAGACGACGGCGACCGCGTTCGCGCCGGCCTCGGTCGGCAATGTCGGCATCGGCTTCGACATCCTGGGATTCGCTGTGGATGCCTTGGGCGACCGCATCACCGTCAAGCGTGCAGCGACTCCCGGTGTGCGCATCACCGCGATCTCGGGCGTGCCCGAGGAACTGCCGCTGGAGCCCGAGCGCAACACCGCGGGCAGGGCGCTGCTCGCGCTGAACGTGGCGGTACGGCCGTCGTTCGGTTTCGAGATGACCATCCAGAAGGGCATCCCGCTCGGTTCGGGCCTCGGCGGTTCGGCCGCGTCGGCGGTAGGTGCAGTGGTGGCGGCCAACGCGCTGCTCGACCGTCCGTTCGAGAAGATAGACCTGCTCAAGTTCGCCATGCAGGGCGAGGCGGTGGCCAGCGGGTCGATGCATGTCGACAACATCGCACCGTCGCTGTTCGGCGGCCTGGTGCTCACGGTCGGCATCGACAACCCGCGGGTCAAGCGCATCCCGGTGCCGCAGGGCATCCGCGCGGTGATCATCCATCCCCATATGTTCCTCTCGACGCGCGAGGCCCGTTCGATCCTCAAGCGCGAGGTCGCGATGGCGGACTTCGTCTGGCAGACCGCGAACCTCGCAGGCTTCATCTCGGGCTGCTATACGGACGACCTCGACCTCATCCGCGAAGGTCTCAACGATGTCGTCATCGAACCGCAGCGCAAGAAACTCATCCCCGGTTTCTCCGCCGTCCGGTCCGCGGCGCTGAGCGCGGGCGCGCTCGGCTGCTCGATCTCGGGTGCCGGTCCGACGATGTTCGCCTGGTCCCCCAGGGACTCGGCCGAGGCGGTACGCGCCGGCATGGTCGCGGCGTTCGCGAGCCACGGCGTCGAGGTCGACCATTGGGTCGTCCCCGTGGACTCCGAGGGCGCGCGCGTCGTCGCCGATTGACCCGCCGATGAGCTCTCCCATGACATTCGCCAGCACGCGCGGCGCCGCGCCGCCGCTGACGCTGCCTGAAGCGCTGGTGCAGGGGCTTGCGCCCGATGGTGGACTCTATGTCCCGACGGGATGGCCCGAGCTGAAGCCCGAGGATTTCGGCGGTGTGCTCGACCTGCCCGCCGTCGCCGAGCGTCTGCTCGCGCCGTTCGCCGCGGGGACGGTGCTGGAGCGCTCGATGCCGGATATCGTCCGCGAAGCCTTCGACTTCCCGGCCCCGCGCATCCCGCTGCCTGCCACCGCGGCCGGCGAGCGGCTCTCGGTGCTGGAACTCTTCCACGGACCCACCGCAGCGTTCAAGGATTTCGGGGCGAGGTTCCTGGCCGCATGCCTCGCGCGTCTGCGCGCGGGCAGCGCGGGGGGCGATGTGCAGCCCTTGCACATCCTCGTGGCCACATCAGGTGATACCGGCGGGGCGGTCGCAGCGGCGTTCCATGGCCGTCCCGGTTTCCGTGTCAGCGTGCTGTTCCCGAAGGGGCTCGTGTCGCCGACCCAGGAGCGACAGCTCACCTGCTGGGGCGGCAATGTGCGCAGCTACGCCGTCGCCGGCACCTTCGACGACTGCCAGCGCATGGTGAAGGAGGCTTTCCTCGACCCGGCTCTCGCGGCGCGTCATGCGCTGTCCTCGGCGAACAGCATCAACCTCGGACGCTTGTTGCCGCAGGCGGTGTATTACGCGGCGACCAGCCTCGGACACCTGCGGACCACGGGCTCGCCCCTGTCGTTCATCATCCCGAGCGGGAACCTCGGTAATGCGGCGGCTTGCATCTGGGCGCGGCGCATGGGGCTGCCGATCGGCGAGGTGATCCTCGCGCACAACGCCAACCGCACCGTGCCGGAGCTGCTCGAGAGCGGCATGTACGCGCCGCGCACCAGCGTCGCGACGATCGCTTCTGCGATGGATGTCGGCAACCCGTCGAACCTCGAACGCTTGCGGCAGATGCATCCGGCCATCGATTCGCTGCGCGCAGCGGTCCGCGCCATGAGCGTGGACGACGACGCCATCCGCGCCCGTATCGTGGCGGACCACGCGCGCTTCGGGCAGGTGTGGTGCCCTCACACGGCCGTGGCCGCGGAGGCTTGGTCCCGTCTGTCGCCCGAAGAGCGCCATACCCACGCATGGTGCTTGGTGGCCACGGCGTCGCCGGCGAAGTTCCCCGAGGTGGTCGAGCCTTTGCTCCGGATGAAGGTCCCGGTGCCGGCGGCTCTGGCCGAGCTGTTCGACCGCCCCTCGAGCGTTGCACCGCTCGCGGCGAGCTTCGCAGCGCTCCGTGACGCCATCGAGGACGCCGCATGATGGGCGCGATCGACCTGCACAGCGTCGACCCTTGGATGCTCGCGGCCGCAGCGGTGTTGCTCGGCGTGCTGGTGGGCATCGCCGGCGTCTTCGGCTGGCGTGCCTGGCGGACGCGCCGGGAGCGTCGGGCCCGCGTGGCGCTGATCGACAGCATCTCTTTGGATCATGCCCGCGATGTGGTCGTCCCTGACGGCAACGGCGGCACGCTGCATCTCGATTATCTGCTCTTCACGCCGCGCGGCTTCGTGGTGCTCGAGATGCGCGATGCCTCGGGGAACATCTTCGGTTCGGATGCCATGACCGAGTGGACCGTGATGGACGGCGCCCGACGCTACACGGTCTCCAATCCCCAGACCTCGCTGTACGACAGGATCGCCGCGGTCAAGGCGCACGCCGGCGAGGTCCCCGTCGAGGGCCGCATCGTGTTCACCCGTCGCGCGGCGTTCCCGAAAGGTCTGCCGAGGCTCACGCTGCGTGAGGATAGCCTCGGCGTCGAGCTGTTGATGGGGGATCGCAGCCATGCCGAGCGCGCAGCCGAGCCGTGGTGCGAGAGCTGGGCACGGCTGCGCAGCCAAATGCGCGCCAGCGATTTCACCGGCGTCGCCTGAACCGGCGCTTCGGCCGCTCGTCAGGCCGCCGCCGCGGTCTCCGCGCCGACCGGCCGCGAGGCGTGGTCGGCCAGCACCTGCACGACGCAGGCCGTCAGCTTCTCCGCGTAGGCCAGATGCAGGAACTCGTTGGGCCCGTGCGCGTTCGAGAGCGGCCCGAGCACGCCCGTGATCAGGAACTGGGTGTCCGGGAAACGCCGACCGAGCATCCCCATGAACGGGATGGTGCCGCCGACGCCGGCGTAGAGCATCTCGCGTCCGAAGACGGCCTGTGAGGCCCGCTGCATCGATTCCTCGAGCCAGGGCGCGCAGATCGGGGCGTGCCAACCTTCGGAGGCGGATTCGACATCGAAGCTGACGCGTGCGCCGTACGGCGGGTCGCGTTCCAGTTCGCGTTTGACAGCCGCAGCGGCCACCTCCGCATCGACGGTGGGCGGCAGGCGCAGGCTGAGCTTCAGCGCGATCTTCGGCAGCAGGACATTGCCGGCCTGCGACACGGGAGGCAGGCCGTCGGCGCCGGTGACGGCCAGCGTGCTGCGCCAGGTGCTGCCGAGCAGCAGTTCTACGGGGTCGGTCGAGAGTGCGCGCACGCCGGGCAGGAACGGCAGCCGCTCGCGGACCTCGTCGCCCAAGGTCTTGGCGGCCGTGCGTGCCTGTTCGACGCGTTGGCGCGGGATGTCGCATTGCAGCTCGGGCAGGCGGATGTCTCCGTTGAGCGGATCCTCGAGCCGCGCCAGCAGCTGCTGGGCGACCCGCCAGGGCGTGGCCGCTATGCCGGTGCCCATGCCGCTGTGCACGCCTTCTCGCAGCATCTCGACGCGCAGCGAGCCGGTGAGGTTGCCGCGCAACGAACTCGTGCACCAGAGCTGCGAATAGTTGCCGCACTCCGCGTCGAGACAGATGACGAGCGACGGTTCGCCGATGCGGGCGCCGAGCGCCTCGAGGTGCGCCGGCAGGTCGATGCTGCCGCTCTCCTCGGAGGCTTCGATGAGCACCACGCAACGCGCGAGCTTCACGCCTCGCTCCTGCAGCGCGCGGATCGCGAGCAGCGAGCTGAACACGGCATAGCCGTCATCGGCGCCGCCGCGGCCGTAGAGCTTGCCGTCGCGGATGACGGGCTCCCAGGGACTAAGCCCTTCGTTCCAGCCGGTGAACTCCGGTTGTTTGTCGAGATGGCCGTAGAGCAGCACGCAGTCGTCGATCTCGCCCGGCACATCGACGAACAGCACCGGCGTGCGCCCGGGCAGGTCGAGCAGTTCCACCGTCATGCCGCGGATGGGTTGGCGACGGCACCAGTCGGCGAGCAGCTGCGCGGCGCGCTGCATGTGGCCGAGCGTCTGCCAGTCAGGCGCGAAGTGCGGCGATTTGTTGGGGATCCGGACGTAGTCGCAGAGCGTCGGCACGATGGTCTCGCGCCATTCGCGGGCGATGGTCTCGTAGGTGCGGGCGTCGAGCACGGTCATGGGCGGGTCTCCTGGAGGAAGTCGTCGGGGAGATCGGGCAGTCCGAAGAAGGCGCGCGCGGTGCGCGTGGTGTGGTGGGCGAGCGTGGTGATGTCCTCGCCCCGGGCGGCCGCGACGGCGCGCGCCACCTGCGGCAGATACATCGGTTCGTTGCGGCGCGAGGCGGGCTTGGGGTCGAGGTCCCGCGGCAAGAGGTAAGGTCCATCGGTCTCGATCATCAACCGGCCCGCCGGGATGCGGCCGACGATGTCGCGTAGGTGCAGACCGCGACGCTCGTCGCAGATCCAACCGGTGATGCCGATGAAGAGCCCCTGCGCGAGACAGTCGTCGAGTTCGTCGCCGGTGCCGGTGAAGCAGTGCAGCACCGCCGGCGGGAGCCCGGCTGCGTGGGCGCCCAACATCGCCACGAAGTCGCGGTGCGCATCGCGGCAATGCAGGAACAGCGGTTTGCGGAGCTGGATCGCGAGCGCGAGCTGCCGCTCGAAGGCGCCGCGTTGCTCGTTCGGCGAAGAGAAGTTGCGATGGTAGTCGAGGCCGCATTCGCCCACGGCCGCGCAGAGCGGATCCTCGGCGAGTTCCGCCAAGGCGTCGAAAGCCGGCGCGTCGAGGTCGACCGCGTGGTGCGGGTGACAGCCTGCGGTGGCGCGCATCAGGCGCGGCGCCGCGTGGGCGAGGCGGAGCGCGCCGCGGGTGCCCTCGACCGAGGCCCCGGTGATGACGAACTGGTGGACCCCCGCGGCGAGCGCACGGCGCACCACATCCTCGCGGTCGGCATCGTAGCTGTCATGCGCGAGGTTGATGCCGATGTCGATCAGCACGGGAGGCATGGCCACGCTCAGGCGGTCGCGTTCTTCGGCAATGCGCCCAGCGCCGTGCAGAGCGCGTCGACATCCTCGTCGGTCTGGTCCCAGGAGACGACGAAGCGCGCCTCGCCGGAGCCTTCCGCTCCCCAGTCGTAGAACTCGAAGCCTTGTGCGCGCAGCGCCGCGATGCCTGCCGCGCCCGGGCGTACGAAGATCTCGTTGGCTTCGACGGGTTCGAGGCGCAGCGCGCCTGCCGCCTCGCCGATGCGCCGCGCGTGGGCGTTGGCGCGGGCGGCGAGCCGCAGCCACAGGTCGTCCTCCAGATACGCCAGCCACTGGGCGGCGACATAACGCATCTTCGAGAAGAGGTGTCCCGCCCGTTTGCGACGGAACTCGAAGTCTGCAGCGCGGGCGGGGTCGAAGAAAACCACGGCCTCGGCGGCGAGCGCGCCGTTCTTGGTGGCGCCGAAGGACAGCACATCGACGCCGGATGCGCCGCTCGCCTCGGCGGGCTTGCAGCCGAGGGAGGCGACGGCGTTGGCGAAGCGCGCGCCATCCATGTGCAGCAGCAGCCCGTTCGCGTGGGCGGTGGCCGACAGCGCCTTCAACTCATCCGGGGTATAGATCGTGCCGAGCTCGGTGGCCTGCGAGATCGATACCGCGCGCGGCTGCACCGTGTGCACGGCCGTGGGATTCTCGGCGATACCGCGCAGCAGCGCCTCCGGCGTCAGCTTCGCGCCGGCGCCCGGCAGCAGTTGTAGGCGCGCACCGCCGGTCATGAACTCCGGGGCGCCGCATTCGTCGCGGACGATGTGCGCCTGCTCATGGCAGAACACCGAGCCGTAAGGCGGTACCAGAGTGGCGAGCGCCAATGCGTTCGCCGAGGTGCCGGTGCCGACGAGGAACACCCGGACCTCGCGCCCGAAGACCTCCGCGAACCGCCGCTCCGCCCGGGAGGTCCAGGCATCGTCCCCGTAGCCCCGGGCATAGCCTCGGTTGGCCTCCGCGAGGGCCGCCATCACTTCCGGGGCCGCCGGGGCGGTGTTGTCGCTCTTGAACCAGCGTGACATGGACGCAGATGCTACCGCAGCCCGTTATCATCGGGCAGGTGATGATGGGCGAGTCGATGGAGAGCTGGGAGTTCCGGACCAGTCCGCGGGCGCGGCGGTTGTCCGCGAGGGTGCATCTCGACGGCAGGGTGGAGATCGTGCTGCCTCGGGGGGCATCGCGCGAGTCGGTCGACTCGTTCGTCGGCCGCCATCGCAGCTGGATCGAGGCGCGGGTCGCCGAGCGGCTGGCCCATGCGCCGGCCCCTTTCCCGCCGCGCGACATCGAACTGCACGCTTTGGGGCAGCGCTGGTATCTGCATCTGGCAGGCGGCCGAGGCGCTCCGCGCGCCGAGATCGCTGCGCCGGGACTGGTGTCGCTGCGCGGCACGGGCGAGCGCGCCCGTCTCGCCGCGGCGCTGCGCGATTGGCTCAAGGCCCATTGTCGGGAGCCGATGCAGGCGCGCCTCGCCGAGCTCGCGGGGCAGCACGGATTCGCGTTCGGCAAGCTACAGCTGCGATGTCAGCGCACCCGTTGGGGCTCCTGTTCGCGGCGCGGCGTCATCAGCCTCAACATCTGCGGTGCGTTCCAACCGCCGCCGGTGCTGGATTACCTGATGCTCCACGAGTTGGCCCACACCCGGCACATGAACCACTCGGCGGCCTACTGGCATGCGGTGGAGGCGGTGTGCCCAGGGTGGCGGACGCTCGACCGCGAACTCAGCCGCGGTTGGCGTCATGTCCCGTCGTGGGTGTTCAGCTGACCGTGACGCGTCGGCGCCGCCCGCGCCACACGCGCCAGCCGAGGAGCAGCGCGAGCGCCGTCGCATAGAGCAACGGCTCGCGGATGTCGGCCTTCACCTGCCACCAGTAGTGCCACACGGCGAGGATCGCGATCGGGTAGACGAGGCGGTGCAGCGTCTGCCAGCGGCGGCCGAGGCGGCGCATCATGCGGTCGGTGGAGGTCACGACGAGCGGTACGAGCGCGAGCAGCGCCGCGGCGCCCACCCATATGAAGGGTCGTTTGGCGAGCTCACGGCCGAGGTCCGCCAAGGACAGGTCGAGTTCCAGGACCGCGTACACCAGGAAATGCAGCGCCGCGTAGAAAGCCGCGAAGAGACCCATCATGCGTCGCAGTCGCAGCCATGACGGGATGCCGCTGAGATCGCGCAACGGCGACACCAGCAGCGTGATCAGCAAGAGGTTGAGCGCGGTCTTGCCCGTGACATGGGTGAGCTCGCGCACCGGGTTGGGTCCGAGGTCGGCGCCGGCGATGCCGAAGATGCCGGCGATCAGCCATGCAGCAGGCGCAGCGGCGAGAGCGAATGCGAGCGGCCGCGGGGGCGGCGGCAGTCGGAACGGCAGGCGTGGCGTGGTCACGCCGTCAGCGGTTCAATAGAACCGCCGCAGGTCCAAGCCGCGGTAGAGCGAGGCGACCTCTGCGGCGTAGCCGTTGAAGGGCAGGGTGTCGATGCGGGGTGCGAGGAAGCCCGCGCCGATGCGGCGCTCCTTGGCCTGGCTCCAACGAGGGTGGTCCACCGCCGGGTTCACATTGGCGAAGAAGCCGTATTCCTCCGGCGCCGCGACATTCCAGCTGGTCCGCGGCTGCCGCTCGGTGAAGCGGATGCGGACGATGGACTTCACGCTCTTGAAACCGTACTTCCAGGGCACGACGAGGCGGAGCGGCGCGCCGCTCTGGTTCGGCAGCCACCGTCCGTGCAGACCGACAGCGAGCAGCGTCAACGGGTGCATGGCCTCGTCGATGCGCAGCCCCTCGACATAAGGCCAATCGAGCACCCCCGTGCGTTGTCCCGGCATCTGCCGCGGGTCGAGCAGCGTGGTCATCTCGACGAACTTGGCGCGCGAGGTCGGACGGAAGCGCTTCAGCAGATCGCCGAGCGGGAAGCCGAGCCAGGGCACGATGCGTGACCAGCCTTCGACGCAGCGGAAGCGGTAGACGCGTTCCTCGAGGGCGTGCGGCTTGATGATGTCCTCGAGCGTGAAGCGTCCCGTGACCTCCGCTTCGCCCGCGATGTCGACGCTCCAGGGGCGGGTGCGGAACGCCTGCGCCTTCTCGTAAGGGTCGCTCTTGTCGAGGCCGAACTCGTAGAAGTTGTTGTAGGTGGTGATGTCGTCCCAGCTGTTGGGCGCCTCGGTCACCGACCAGCGCGCGTTGCGCTTGAAGGGCGGCACGGGCGGCGCTTTCGATGCGCCGGCTGCCGGGCTGAGACCCCGCGCCGCTTGGGCGACAGCGGGTTCGGAGAGCGGCGACAACCCTGCGGCGGCCGCGGAGGCGGCGAGCACGCTCAGGACGCGGCGGCGACCGAAGTCGGTGGCGTCGCTCGGGATATCGGACGGGAGGATGCGGTTTTCGGTGTCGAAATCCATTTCGAAACAGCCACTTATAGCCAGTATTTAAACGATATCGGAAGACCGGAAGCCGCTTTCCGCAGGCGCGGTCGGGCGTTCACGAGCACCGCCCGGTCGACAAGACGCAGGTGGGGCAGATCCGGCCGGGAGTTACCGTACCCCACCAACGGCCGTCCGGGGAAGCGCGGCAGCACCCGTCGCACGCGATGGGCCTTCTCCTCGTCGCGGACGTTGGTGCTCGCGAGGCGCCCGTCGAGCCGGTCGCCGTCCCAACTCACCTCGCTGCAGACACATTCATCGAGGCCGAGCGCCGTGGCCAATGCGGGCGCATAGAGGTCGACCGTCGCCGTCATCAGCACGAGATGGTCCCCGGCGCTTCGGTGCGACGCGATCGCGGCCAAGGCGTCCGGGAACACGCCGCGGCGCAGCAGCGACGGGATCCACTCGCGGGTCCAGTCCTCGACCTCGCGGCGGGAGGCACCGCCCATGACGCGACGGATCAGCGCGCCCTTGAGTTCGCCATGGTCCGCGAGCCGCAGCGCGAAGCGCAGCAAGAACGGCAGGACCCCGAGGTAGCCCGCGAGACGCCACGGGTGGCGCAGGGCGAAGCCGAACACATAGCCGGACAGCGTGTCGCGACGCGTGATGGTGCCGTCGAGGTCGAAGAAGACCAGCTGCGGCGAGGGAGCGCGGGGCAGTTCGGGATCGGCCACCCGCGCGCCCCGTCAGCCCGCCGCGATCTGCCGCAGCACGTACTGCAGGATGCCGCCGTGCCGGTAGTAGTCGCGCTCCTTCGGGGTGTCGATGCGCACACGCACCTCGAACTCGATGGGGGCGCGGCCGTCGTCGGGCCGGGCGATGACCTTCACCGTGCGCGCTTCGGCGTCCTTAAGGTCGCCGAACTCGAAGACCTCGCGGCCGGTGAGGCCGAGCGACTGCGCGTTCTGGCCGCCGGTGAACTGGCAGGGCAGCACGCCCATGCCGATGAGGTTCGAGCGGTGGATGCGCTCGAAGCTCTCGGCGATGACCGCCTTCACGCCGAGCAGCATCGTGCCCTTGGCCGCCCAGTCGCGCGACGAGCCGGTGCCGTACTCCTTGCCGGCGAGCACGACGAGCGGCGTGCCCTCGGCCTGATAGCGCATCGAGGCGTCATAGATCGACATCTGTTCGCCGGACGGGACATGGATGGTGACGCCGCCCTCGGTGCCGGGCGCGAGCAGGTTGCGCAGCCGGATGTTGGCGAAGGTGCCGCGCATCATCACTTCATGGTTGCCGCGGCGCGCGCCGTAGGAGTTGAAGTCGGCCTTCTGGACGCCGCGCTCCTCGAGGTACTTCGCCGCAGGGCTGCCGCGCGCGATGTCGCCGGCGGGTGAGATGTGGTCGGTGGTGACCGAATCGCCGAGCAGCGCCAGGGCGCGGGCGCCCTTGATCGGCTGGACCTTGCCCGGGGTCATGGTCATGCCCTCGAAGTAGGGCGGGTTGCGTACATAGGTGGACTTGTCGTCCCAGGCGTAGACATCGCCCGCGGGCACCGCGATCGAGCGCCAGTTGGCGTCGCCGGCGAAGACATCGCCGTAGCTGTCGCGGAACATCTTGGCGTCGATGGAATCACGGACGGTGTCCGCGACCTCCTGCGGCGTCGGCCAGATGTCCTTGAGGAAGACCGGCTTGCCGTCGCTGCCGGTGCCGAGCGGCTCGGTCGAGAGGTCGATGTCGGTGGTGCCGGCGAGCGCATAGGCGACGACCAGCGGCGGCGAGGCGAGGAAGTTCATCTTCACCTCGGGATGCACGCGGCCTTCGAAGTTGCGGTTGCCCGAGAGCACCGAGGTGGCGATGACATCGCCCGACTTCACCGCAGCCGAGATCTCGGGCTTGAGCGGGCCCGAGTTGCCGATGCAGGTCATGCAGCCGTAGCCGGTGACGAAGAAACCTGCCGCCTCGTAGTCGTCGAGCAGCTGCGCCTTCTTCAGGTAGTCGGTGACGACGCGCGAGCCGGGCGACAGGCTGGTCTTGACCCAGGGCTTGGCCTTGAGGCCCTTGCGCGCGGCGTTGCGCGCGAGCAGGCCCGCGCCGAGCATCACCGAGGGGTTCGAGGTGTTGGTGCAGCTCGTGATGGCGGCGATGAGCACCGCGCCATCGCGGACCTCGTAGCCGCTCGTGCCGCCCGCGGCGGTCACCGGGCCGACGCCCGTCGCGGCGGGGTTCTTCTTGGCGCGCTCGGCGGACATCTGCTCGAGCGTCTTGCGGTAGACCTGCTTGAGCTGCGTGACGGGCACGCGGTCCTGCGGGCGCTTGGGGCCGGCGAGCGAGGGCACGACGGTCGACATGTCGAGTTCGAGCACATCGGTGTAGTCGGCGGCCGGTGCGCCGTCGTAGCGCCACAGACCCTGTGCCTTGGCGTAGGCCTCGACCAGTGCGACCTGTTCGGTGGGACGGCCCGACAGCTCGAGGTAGCGCAGCGTCTCTTCGTCGATCGGGAAGATGCCGCAGGTGCTGCCGTACTCCGGCGCCATGTTGGCGATGGTCGCGCGGTCGGCGAGCGGCAGGTGCTTGAGGCCGTCGCCGAAGTATTCGACGAACTTCTCGACCACGCCCTTCTTGCGCAGCATCTCGGTGACGGTGAGCACGAGGTCGGTCGCGGTTGCGCCCGGCGGCAGCTGGCCGGTCAGCCGGAATCCGACCACCTGCGGGATCAGCATCGTCACGGGCTGGCCGAGCATCGCGGCTTCGGCCTCGATGCCGCCCACGCCCCAACCGAGCACGCCGAGACCGTTGACCATCGTGGTGTGCGAATCGGTGCCCACCAGCGTGTCCGGGTAGGCCTGCGGCCGTGCGCCGTCGCGGTTCTCGAACACCACGCGCGCGAGATGCTCGAGGTTGACCTGGTGGACGATGCCGGTGCTCGGCGGTACGACCTTGAAGTTGCGGAACGCCGACTGGCCCCAGCGCAGGAACGCATAGCGCTCGCCGTTGCGCTCGAACTCGATGCGGGTGTTGCGGCCGAGCGAGTCGGCGGTGCCGTAGTCGTCGACCTGGACCGAGTGGTCGATGACGAGCTCCGCGGGCGCGAGCGGGTTGACGCGCTGCGGGTCGCCGCCGAGCTTGGCGACCGCCTCGCGCATCGCCGCGAGGTCGACGACGCAGGGCACGCCGGTGAAGTCCTGCATGATGACGCGCGCCGGCGTGAAGGAGATCTCGTGGTCTGGGGTGCCCTTGGCGTCCCAACCGAGCAGCGCGTCGATGTCGGCCCGCGTCACGTTGACGCCGTCCTCGAAGCGCAGCAGGTTCTCGAGGAGGATCTTCAGCGAGAAGGGCAGGCGCGCGACCTTGTCCTTCGGCAGCGCCGCGAGGCTCCAGATGTCGTAGGAGCGGCCGCCCACGCTGAGCGTGGTGCGCGCCTGATAGCTGTCCGTCATGTCAAACCCCCGGATCGGCGGAAATCTTGGTGTACCACGCGATTATATCGACTCGATCGCTGCCCCGCCCAGACAGCGCTCGCCGTCGTAGAGCACCGCGAACTGGCCGGGCGTCGCGGCGCGCTGCGGCGCATCGAACCGCAGCTCGAGACCGCCGTCGTCGCGGACCCCGACCTCGCAGGGCTGGTCGGTCTGGCGGTAGCGGATCTTCGCCGCGCAACGGAACCGGTCGGTGCTCTGCGGCGCGAGCCAGTGCGCGCGCCCCGTGACGAGCGTCTGCGACATCAGCAGAGGGTGGTCCTGTCCCTGCACCACGACCAGGGCGTTGCGCCCGGCGTCCTTGCGGGCGACATACCACGGCGCCTCCGCCCGACCTCGCAGGCCGCCGATGGAGAGTCCGGCGCGTTGGCCGAGCGTGTGGAAGGCGAGACCGCGGTGCCGTCCGAGCTCGATGCCCTGTTCGTCGACCACGGGGCCGGGCGCGTCCGGCAGCCACTGCGCGAGGAACTCGCGGAACGGGCGCTCGCCGATGAAGCAGATGCCCGTGCTGTCCTTCTTGCCGTGCACCGGCAACCCCGCAGCGCGCGCCTTGGCGCGCACCTCGGACTTGGTCAGTCCGCCGAGCGGGAACAGCGCCGCCGACAGCTGCTCGCGGTCGATGGCGTGCAGGAAGTAAGACTGGTCCTTGGCGCGGTCGGCGGCCTTGTGCAATTCGGGGCCGTCCGCACCGTCGACGCGACGAGCGTAGTGGCCGGTCGCGAGGTGCGTGGCGCCGAGCCGGCGCGCATGGGCGAGCGCGACACCGAACTTGATCTCGCGGTTGCAGAGCACATCCGGGTTCGGCGTCCGACCGGCACGATGTGCGGCGAGGAAGTCGTCGAACACCTGCCGACGGTATTCCTCGGCGAAGCTCACGCGGTGCAGGACGATGCCGAGCTCCTTGCACACCGCGCGCGCGTCCTGGAAGTCCTGCGCCTGACTGCAGTAGGCGTCGTCCTCGTCCCAGTTCGCCATGAACAGCGCTTCGAGGTCGTGGCCCTGCTCGCGCAACAGCAGCGCGGCGACCGCCGAGTCCACGCCGCCCGAGACGCCGACGAAGATCTTCATGGCTGCCGTGGCGCGCTGCGGTCCGGCGGTGATCGCCGGGCGTTCAGCGCGCCGTGGCGAGCTGCGCCGCCAGACCAATGTAGCCGGCGGGGCGCAGCGCCGCGAGCCGCGATCGGGCGTCCGCGGGCAGCGGCAGCGAAGCGACGAACTCGCGGTACAGCGCCTGATCGATGCGGCGGCCACGGGTGAAATCCTTGAGCAACTCGTAGCCGTCGGGCACCCCGGCGGCGCGCAGCACGGTCTGCACGGCTTCGCCGAGCACCTCCCAGGCGTCGTCGAGATCGGAGGCGATGCGCACGGGGTCCGGTGCGACCTTGCCGAGACCGCGCTCGAGTGCGCGATGCGCGATCAGCGAGTGGCCGAGCGCGACACCGAGGTTGCGCAGCACGGTCGAGTCGGTCAGGTCGCGCTGCCAGCGGGACACCGGAAGCTTCTCGGCGAAATGCCGCAGCAGCGCGTTGGCGATGCCGAGGTTGCCCTCGGCGTTCTCGAAGTCGATGGGGTTGACCTTGTGCGGCATGGTCGACGAGCCGACCTCGCCCGCCACGGCGCGCTGGCGGAGATAGCCGAGGCTGATGTATCCCCACATGTCGCGCGCGAAATCGATGAGCACCACATCGAGCGCCGCGAGCGCATCGCAGTACTCGCCGATCCAGTCGTGCGGCTCGATCTGCGTGGTGTGCGGGTTGTGGCCGAGGCCGAGCGACTCGACGAAACGGCGCGAGATGGACGGCCAGTCGACTGCGGGCGCGGCGGCGACATGCGCATTGAAGTTGCCCACCGCGCCGTTCCACTTGCCGAGCGCCTGCACCGCCTGCCAACGGTCGGCGGCGCGCGACAGCCGCGCGGCCACATTGGCGAACTCCTTGCCCAGCGTGGTGGGGCTCGCGGTCTGACCGTGCGTGCGCGACAGCATCGCGAGCGAAGCATGTTCGCCGGCGAGCCCATCGAGCTTGGCCACGAGCGGACGGATGGACGCGAGCATCGCGCCCCGCGCACCGACCAGCATCAAGGCGTAGGAGAGGTTGTTGATGTCCTCGGAGGTGCACCCGAAATGGACGAGCTCGAGCGCGGCGGGCGAGGCGCCGGCGGCCGCGAGGCGATCGCGCAACCAGTACTCCACCGCCTTCACATCGTGGTTGGTGCGCCGTTCGATGGTCTTGACGGACTCGCAGGCATCGACGGGCACCTCGCGCGAGAGCGACTCGGCGGCGGCGATGACGGTCGGTGGCACACCCGCAGCGGCGGCGAGGCCGGACGGTCTCTCGCGGACGAGAGCGACGAACCAGGCCGCCTCCACCCGGATCCGGGTGCGGATCAGGGCCGCTTCGGACAGATGCTCGCGCAGTGGATCGGCACCGCGCGCATAGCGACCATCGACCGGCGAGAGGGCGTGGAGGGGATCGGACTGCATGGGTAAGGTGGGTCCGTCGGTGCTAAAATGCGATTGTACCGCAGGCGCACGCTGCGTCCGGTCCAGACCGCCGGGATCCCAAGATTTGTCTCCGCACAGCCCACCCGCATCGCCCAGCCCCGCCAGCCTCGGTCCGTCGGAGCTGCGCGAACTGATCTCGCGACGCGTCATCCCGTCCCCCAGCGCCGAGCCGATGCGCGACTGGCGTCGTCGGCTCGTCGGCGGCGAGGAGCGGTCGATGCGCGAGCTCTTCGCCAGACCGCCGGTGCCGGCGGCCGTCCTCGTGCCGATCGTGGACCGTGCCGATGGTCTTGCGGTGCTGCTGACACAACGCTCCAGCCGACTGCCGAACCATCCTGGTCAGATCAGTTTTCCGGGCGGGCGGCTCGAGTCGACGGATGCCGATGCGGTCGCCGCCGCGCTGCGCGAGACCGAGGAAGAGATCGGACTCCCGCGTTCGCTGGTCCGGGTGGCGGGCTTCCTGCCCGATCACCTGATCCCCGTCTCCGGGTATCGGGTGACGCCCGTGGTGTCGTTCGTCGATCCGCGATACGAATTGCGGCTCGATCCCACGGAGGTCGACGAGGCTTTCGAGGTCCCGCTCGGGCACTTCCTCGATCCCACCAACCATGTCGCGCGTGTCCGCGAGTACGCCGGTGAACCCATCGAGTTCATCGACATGCCGTTCGGGCCTCGGAACATCTGGGGCGCGACCGCGGGCATGCTGCTCACGCTCTATCGGCTGCTGCGCGGCGAGGAGCTCGCGGCGTGAGCGGGTCCGCGCCGTCCATCGCTCGCTTGCTCGAGGTGATGCGTCGTCTGCGCGATCCCGTGGGCGGGTGCGAGTGGGACCGCGCGCAGACCATGCAGTCCATCGTCCCGCACACGCTCGAGGAGGCGCATGAGCTCGCTGACGCCGTCGCCGGCGGCGATCGCGTCGCGGTGCGCGACGAGCTCGGCGATCTGCTGTTCCAGGTGGTGTTCCTGGCGCGCATCGCCGAAGAGCAGGGCGCGTTCGATTTCGACGCCGTGGCCGCCGCCATCGCCGACAAGCTGGAACGCCGCCACCCGCATGTGTTCGCTGCGCCCGATGCGTTGAGCGCCGCCGAGCAGACGGTCGCTTGGGAAGGCTTCAAGGCGGCGGAGCGCGCCGCCGCAGGACAGGCGGGCACGCTCGACGGGGTCGCGCGTGCGCTGCCGGCGCTCACCCGCGCCGCCAAACTCGGCAAGCGGGCCGCCCGGGTCGGCTTCGACTGGCCGGATCCCGGCGGTGTCCGCGCCAAGGTCGACGAGGAGCTCGGGGAGTTCGAGGAGACGCTGCGCGACGGCGAGCCGACGGCGAGGCAGGAGGAAGAGCTCGGCGACCTGCTGTTCGCGGTCGCCAACTGGGCGCGACACCTCGGGCTCGACCCCGAGGCGGCGCTGCGCGCCAGCAACGCCAAGTTCGAGCGCCGTTTCGCGCGCATGGAGATCCTGGCGCGGGAGCAGGGCGTCGCGCTCGAGGCCTTGGATCTGGACGCGTGGGAGGCGTTGTGGTCGCGCGCCAAGGCGCAGGGCTAGAATGTCCGCCGTGAACGCGCAGACACTCGATCTCCAGGCCTGGCGGCCGGACTCATGGCAGACCCGTCCTGCCCGCCAACAACCGGCCTATCGTGATCCGGCGGCGTTGGCCGCTGCGGTGGAGCAGCTATCGCGATTGCCGCCCATCGTCGTGTCCTGGGAGGTCGAGCGGCTGCGCGAGGAGCTCGCCGCTGCGCAGCGTGGCGAGAGTTTCCTGCTGCAAGGCGGCGACTGCGCCGAGAGCTTCGATGACTGCGAGTCCGGCCGCATCGCGCAGCGGCTCAAGATATTGCTGCAGATGAGCCTGGTGCTGGTCCACGGGCTCAAGAAGCCCGTCATCCGCGTCGGTCGCATGGCCGGTCAGTACGCCAAGCCGCGTTCCGCCGACACCGAGACGCGCGACGGCGTGACGCTGCCGTCCTATCGTGGCGACATCGTCAACCGCCCGGAGTTCACCGCTGCGGCCCGCGAGCCCGATCCGTCCCTGCTGCTGCGCGGCTACGAGCGCGCGGCGCTGACCATCAACTTCGTGCGCGCGTTGATCGACGGCGGCTTCGCCGATCTTCATCACCCGGAGTATTGGGACCTCGGCTTCGTCGGGCATTCCCCCTTCAAGGCCCAGTACGAACGCATCGTCACCTCGGTGGCCGACGGCCTCGAGTTCTTCGAGACCATCAGCGCCAAGGAGGTCCATCAGTCGCTGCGGACGGACTTCTACACCAGCCACGAGGCGTTGGTGCTGCACTACGAGCAGGCGCAGACCCGGCACATCCCGCGGCAGGGGCGGTGGTACAACCTGTCGACCCACATGCCGTGGATCGGCATGCGGACCGCGGAGATCGGTGGCGCGCATGTCGAGTATTGCCGCGGCATCGCCAATCCGGTGGGCGTCAAGATCGGCGCCGCGATGGACGCCGACTGGTTGCAGAGGCTCGTCACCACGCTGAACCCCGAGAACACCCCGGGACGCCTCGCGCTCATCCACCGTTTCGGGGCGAAGGACCTCGAGACCGCGTTGCCGCGCGCGATAGAGGCGGTGCGTGCGACCGGGCATTCGGTGCTGTGGATCTGCGATCCGATGCACGGCAACACCGAGAACAGCTCGGGCGGTTACAAGACCCGCCGCTTCGAGAACATCCTCAAGGAGGTCGAGCTGTCGTTCCGCGTCCACGAGGCGATGGGCTCGCATCTCGGCGGTGTCCATGTCGAGTTGACCGGCGAGGATGTCACCGAGTGCACGGGCGGAGCGCGTGGCCTCACCGACGAGGACCTGCAGCGGGCGTACCGGTCGACGGTCGATCCGCGGCTCAACTACGAGCAGGCGCTCGAGCTCTCGCTGCTCGTCGCGGAGCGGGCGGGCGCCCCGCGACGCACACGACGGCCGCGCTGAACGCGTCGACGGCCGTCAGGCCGATGCGCGGGCCAGCGTGCCGGAGCAGGCCGTCGGACGCGGGCAGCCGCTGCTGCGCGGGCAGATGAGGCTCGCCGGAGATTCCGCGGCGCGCGATACCCAAGCTATGTTCAGCACATGCCCGACGTTGCGGATCGCGGCGGCGGCATCCACGGGCAGAGCTGCGCTGCCGCCGGCACGACGGCAGGCGGAATCGATGCCGCCGACGAGCGCCTGCGCGTCGAGGCCTTGCGCCGAGAACGCGGGCGCGAGGTCGATCCCCACCGACAACACATGCGAGGCACCGGCCGCGTCGCGGGTGCGGAGCGAATGGCAGCAGAAGAGCCGCGGTGCGGTGCCGTCATGCATCACCGAGACCTGCGACACGGGCGGCATCGACTCTGCGTCGGGTGCGCGGTCGCGCAGCAGCCGGAACACCGCCCAGTGCGGACAGGGGTCGGGCACAAGGCTCATGTTGCCCCAGGGCAGCGGGATGCCGTTGCCGCGGTACACGGCGCGCAGGTAGCCCGGTTCGTAGCCATCGAAGAAATGCCAATGGCGGTACGGCGACACCGCCGTCATGCGGCGCATCATCACCGCAGGCGTGATGCCTAGCCGTGTCCCCGCCGACAATTCATGCCGTTCGCGGACCAGGAAGCGCCGGAAGGGCTGCTTGGGGCAGAGCAGCGCCCCGGCGAAGGCGCTGCATTCGAAATCGCGCCAAGCGAGCAGCACATCGCGTGCCGACATCGCGGCGGGAGCGCTCCCCGGCGGGGTGTCCTCGAGGCCGGCGCCTGCGGCGCTGTGCGGCGGGACCACGCCGTCGCCGTTGTGCAGGATGCGATGACCGACGAAGAAGGCGAGGGTGTACTTGAGCCGCGCCTCCTGGTCCTTGAGGCGGCGGTTGATGACGATCGTGCCCGGCGGCTCGAAGCGCGCCCGCAGCAGCCTGTCGGCACGGCCGCCGCGGCCGTCGTCGGCCCAGCGGACGCTGAGGCCCGTATCGCGCACGATCGCGAACACCTCATCGAGGCTCAAGGGCATGCGACGGCGCCCGACCGTCTCGGCGGCGCGCTCTATGTCGGGGAACTCGTTGCGCCGTGTCTCCTGCCATGTGCGGACGAGAAGGCGTGCGAACTGCGTGCCGCTGGTGCCGGTCTGCGCCAGCAGTTCCGGCAACGCGACCTGCAGCAGTTCCCGCGAGAACAGGAACCCCGGTTCGAGCGGCATGGCCATCGGCGTGGGCGGGGCGTCAGCGGGCTCGTTGTCGGCGATCCCGGCGCCGGAGGCCGCAGCCACGGATTGCCGGTCGAGGAACCATGCCATGTCCTTGCCGAACACGGCGGCCAACACCCCGAGCATCGCACCGGAAGGGACGCGCTTACCGGTCTCTACCATGCTCAGGTAGGACACCGACGGTGCGTGCTGCGCGTCGATCTGCACACAGCGCGCCGAGAGCTCCTCGAGGGTCAGGCCGTTCCGTTTGCGCAGACCGCGCAGGCGGGAGCCGAGGAAGTGGCCTTGGCGTAGCAATCCGGTCATGTGAAATTGACAGCGTGAAATTTCGACTGTGAAAATTTTACTCCTCGGCACTTAGAATTCAACCCATGCCGCCCCTCGCCATCGTCGCCGACGCACCCGCCCGACCCGCCGACGAAGGGGTCCTCACCGACCCGGCGCTCGTCTTCCTGGCCGAGCTCGTCGAGCGTTTCGGCCCGCGGGTCCAGCAGCTGCTCAAGGCGCGCGAGATGCGTCAGGCCAGGATCGACGCCGGGGAGACGCCGGACTTCCTGCCCGAGACCGCCGCGGTGCGCGCCGGGGACTGGCGCGTCGCCCCGATACCGGCGGATCTGCTGGACCGTCGCGTGGAGATCACGGGTCCTACCGACCGGAAGATGATCATCAACGCGCTGAACTCGGGCGCGCGGGTGTTCATGGCCGACTGCGAGGACTCGATGTCGCCGAGCTGGGACAACGTGGTCGCCGGTCAGGCGAACCTCCGCGATGCGGTGCGGCGGCGGATCGACTTCACCACCCCCGAGGGCAAAGCCTATCGGCTGGTCGACCGGCCGGCGGTGTTGATGGTGCGGCCGCGCGGCTGGCATCTGATCGAGAAGCATCTCGTGCATGTCGACGCCGCGTACGCCGGCGTGCCCGTCCCCGGTGCCCTGGTGGACTTCGGGCTCTATCTGTTCCACAACCATGCCGAGCTCGCGGCCCGCGGCACCGGTCCGTACTTCTATCTGCCCAAGCTCGAGAGCCATCGCGAAGCGCGTCTGTGGGCGGAGGTCTTCGACTTCGCGGAGCGTCGGCTCGGCCTCGCACACGGCACCATCCGCTGCACGGTGCTCATCGAGACCATCCTCGCCGCGTTCGAGATGGACGAGATCCTGTTCGAACTGCGCGACCACATCGTCGGTCTCAACTGCGGACGCTGGGACTACATCTTCAGCTTCATCAAGAAGTTCGCGCAGCGGCCCGGCTTCCTGCTGCCCGACCGGCAGCAGGTGACGATGACCACCCACTTCCTGCGTTCGTATTCGCTGCTCTGCATCAAGACCTGTCATCGCCGGGGCGCTTTCGCGATGGGCGGCATGGCGGCGCAGATCCCGATCAAGAACGACCCGGTCGCCAACGATGCCGCGATCGCCAAGGTGCGCGCGGACAAGGAGCGCGAGGCGGGCGATGGGCACGACGGCACTTGGGTCGCGCACCCGGCGTTGGTGCCGGTCGCCATGGAGGTCTTCGACCGTCTGATGCCGACCCCCAACCAGGTGCACCGTCTGCGCGAAGACATCGAGGTCGGCGCGGGCGACCTGCTGCAGGTGCCGCAGGGCACCATCACCGAGGGCGGGCTGCGGAACAACATCAGTGTCGCCCTCCAGTACATGGCTGCTTGGCTTTCCGGCAACGGCTGCGTGCCCATCCACAACCTCATGGAGGACGCGGCGACCGCCGAGATCTCGCGCGCCCAGGTCTGGCAGTGGATCCGCGACCCGCGTGGGGTCCTAGACGACGGTCGCAAGGTCACCGCCGAACTGTTCCGCACGATGCTCGCGGACGAGCGTTCTCGGCTGCGCGGCGCGCTCGGCGAGGCGGCCTACGCCGCCGGCAATTTCGACCGCGCGGCGGTCCTGCTCGACGGCATCACGACCGCCGAGGCCTTCGAGAGTTTCCTGACCACCGTCGGCTACCGCGAGCTCGCCTGAGCTCGCCGCCGCCGGAACGCCGACCCATGCCAAGGAGTGCACCATGACGCTGCGAGACGCCGGACAACTGGACCGTGACTGGAACGAGAGCCCGCGCTGGAAGGGCGTGCGGCGCGGCTACACCGCCGCCGATGTCGTGCGCCTGCGCGGCACGGTACATATCGAACACTCGCTGGCGAGGCTCGGCGCCGAGAAGCTCTGGCGTCACATGTCCTCGATGCCGTTCGTCAATGCGCTCGGTGCGCTCACCGGCAACCAGGCCATGCAACAGGTGCGCGCCGGGCTCAACGCCATCTATCTGTCGGGTTGGCAGGTCGCGGGCGACGCCAACCTCGCCGGTGAGATGTATCCCGACCAGTCGTTGTACCCGGTGAACTCCGTCCCGCAGGTGGTGCGGCGCATCAATTCGACGCTGCAGCGCGCGGACCAGCTCCACCACGCCGAGGGCGATGATTCGATCGACTGGTTGCAGCCGATCGTCGCGGATGCCGAGGCCGGTTTCGGCGGCGTGCTGAACGCCTTCGAGCTCATGAAGGGCATGATCGAGGCGGGCGCAGCCGGTGTGCACTTCGAGGACCAGCTGTCCTCGGCCAAGAAGTGCGGACACATGGGCGGCAAGGTCCTCGTCCCGACGCAGGAGGCGGTCAGCAAGCTCATCGCGGCACGGCTCGCCGCGGATGTCTCCGATGTCCCGACGATCCTGGTCGCGCGCACGGACGCCGAGAGCGCCAACCTGCTCACCGCCGATGTCGACGAGCGCGACCGTCCCTTCATCGATACCGGCAAGGGCCGCACCAGCGAGGGATTCTTCTACGTGAAGGCCGGGCTGCACCAGGCGATCGCCCGCGGCCTCGCCTATGCGCCGTACGCCGACCTGCTGTGGTGCGAGACCGGCACGCCGGACCTCGAGGAGGCCAAACATTTCGCGGAGGCGATCCACCGCGAGTTCCCGGGCAAGCTGCTCGCCTACAACTGCTCCCCGTCGTTCAACTGGAAGAAGAAGCTCGACGACGCCACCATCGCCAAGTTCCAGCGCGAGCTCGGCGCCATGGGCTACAAGTTCCAGTTCATCACGCTCGCCGGCTTCCACGCGCTCAACTACTCGATGTTCACCCTGGCCAAGGGCTATCGGGAGTCGCAGATGTCGGCCTATGTCGCGTTGCAGCAGGCCGAGTTCGGTTCCGAGAAGGATGGCTACACCGCCACCAAGCACCAGCGCGAGGTCGGCGCCGGCTACTTCGACGATGTCACCCAGACGGTCACCGGCGGCCGCTCCTCGGTGACGGCGATGAAGGGCTCCACGGAGGAGCAGCAGTTCACCGCGGGTTGAGGTCCGTCGACCCGAGGGTTTTCGGCTGAAGTCCGTCCGGTCAGGCGGCCTCATGTAAAATCCGCGGCCTACGCCTTCCCGGCGCAGGTCGCGGGTCTTGCATGAAGTACGAACACATCCGGGTGCCCGAGCAGGGCGCCCGCATCACCACCAACGCCGACGGTAGCCTCGAGGTCCCTGACCGTCCGATCATCCCGTTCATCGAGGGTGACGGCATCGGCATCGACATCACCCCGGTGATGCGCAAGGTGGTCGACGCCGCGGTCGAACGCGCGTACGGCGGCAAGCGCCGTATCGAGTGGATGGAGGTCTACGCCGGCGAGAAGGCGAACCGCGTCTGCGGCACCTGGTTCCCGGACGAGTCGCTGCAGGCGCTGCGTGAGTTCGTGGTGTCGATCAAGGGTCCGCTCGGCACGCCGGTCGGCGGCGGCATCCGCTCGCTCAACGTGGTGATGCGCCAGACGCTGGACCTCTACGCCTGCGTGCGCCCGATCCGTTATTTCCCCGGCGTCGCGACGCCCATGCAGGACGCCTCGCTCACCGACATGGTGGTGTTCCGCGAGAACACCGAGGACATCTACGCCGGCATCGAATACCCGGCCGGTTCCCAGGATGTCCAACGGCTGATCCACTTCCTGCAGACGGAGCTCAAGGCGCGCGGCATCCGCTTCCCGGACTCCTCCGGCATCGGCATCAAGCCTGTCTCGAAGGAGGGCAGCCAGCGCCTGATCCGGATGGCGATCCGCTACGCCATCGACAACGACCGCGTGTCCGTGACCTTGGTCCACAAGGGCAACATCATGAAGTACACGGAGGGCGCGTTCCGGAACTGGGGCTACCAGCTCGCCAAGGACGAGTTCGGCGCGGTCGAGATCGGCGGGGGTCCGTGGCTGTCGTTCCGCAACCCTGTCACGGGCAAGGAGATCGTGGTCAAGGACGTCATCGCCGACAACTTCCTGCAGCAGGTGCTGCTGCGGCCGGAAGAATACGATGTCATCGCCACGCTCAACCTCAACGGCGATTACATCTCCGATGCGCTCGCCGCCCAGGTGGGCGGCATCGGCATCGCGCCGGGCGGCAACATCGGCCATGGGCTCGCGGTGTTCGAGGCGACGCACGGCACGGCACCGGGTTTCGCGGGCAAGGACCGGGTCAACCCGGGTTCCATCATCCTCTCGGCCGAGATGATGCTGCGCTACATCAAGTGGACCGAGGCGGCCGACCTCATCATCAAGGGTGTGGCGAACACCATCGCGGCCAAGGAGCTCACCTACGATCTCGCGCGGCTGCGTGAAGCGATCCGCGCGAGCAAGCGCGAGCTCGCAGCGCGGCGCAACGTCGAAGAGGCGATGCAGCAGTTGATCCCGGGCGCCAAGCTCATGAGCTGCTCCGGCTTCGGCGACGCCATCATCCGGCACATGGCGGATTGAGGGCAGGGCGGGTGACGTTGTTCGACCCCGCCTGCCGACGCTGCCCACGCCTCGCGGAGTTCCGGGAGGA